>DAOUDA010000229.1:0-8647 GCA_034431835.1 Chloroflexaceae bacterium
CGCGGCGGCGGGCCGCCAGGCAGGCCCAGGCGCGCGCGCAACGCGGCCAGGCGCGGCAGCGCCGGGTCACATGGCTCCAGGTCGCGGTAGATCACCGCGTCGCCGGTGAGGTCGGCAATGGTGGCGTACATATGAGGTGACCATATAGAGGAGAGCGGGGAAACCCGGTTTCCCCGCGCCCCTGCTGGCGGGGAGGGCGCGGCCCTCCCAGGAAACCATTTAGCTCAGAAGACCCTGGGCGTACATCAACTCAGCGTTCAGCACCGAACCGCCCGCGGCGCCGCGAATGGTGTTGTGGCTGAGACAGACCAGTTTGTAGTCCAGCAGCGGGCACTCGCGGATGCGCCCGACAACCGTGCTCATGCCCCGCCCGGCGTCGCGGTCGCGCCGCGGCTGGGGCCGGTCGGGCTCGTCGCGTACGATGATGGGCCGGGCCGGGGCCGAGGGCAGGTTGAGTTCCTGGGGCAGCGCCCGGAAGTCGCGGAGCGCGGCGATCACCTCGTCGAGGGCCGGCCGGCGCGCAAAGGCGATCGAGAGGCACTCCAGGTGCCCCTCCAGCACCGGCACGCGGTTGCAGTGGGCCGAGATGACGAATGGCGCCGCCTCGACCGCCCCGTCACGGAGCGCGCCCAGCATCTTCTGCGGCTCGGTTTCCACCTTCGGCTCTTCGCCGCCGATGTAGGGGATGATGTTCTCCATCAGGTCGTAGGAGGGCACCCCCGGGTAGCCCGCGCCCGAGAGGGCCTGCATGCTCACCAGCAGCACCTTCGTCACCCCGAAGGCGTCGAGCAAGGGGCGCAGGGTCATGGTGGGGCCGGTCGCGGTGCAGTTCGGATTGGCGATGATCGCCCCGGTCCATCCCCGGCGCCGGCGCTGCACACTGATCAACTCCAGATGGTCGGGATTGACCTCGGGGATGAGCAGCGGCACGTCGGGGTCCATGCGCAGATCCGAGGCGTTGGTGCAGACCACGTGCCCGGCGGCGGCGAGGCGCTCCTCGATCGGGCGCGCCGTTTTGCTCGGCAGCGCCGAGAAGACCAGGGGCGTGTCCAGGGCCGCGTCTTCGCTCAACACGGGCATGGCCCGCAGCCGCTCGGGGATCGGCGTATCGAGCATCCAGCGCGTAACCTCGGCGTAGGGCTGTCCGGCGCTGCGCTCGCTGCCGGTCAGCGCCGTCACCTCGAACCAGGGATGCCCGTCGAGCAACTGAATGAAGCGCTGTCCCACCGTCCCCGTGGCGCCCAGCACCGCGACGCGAACCTTCATTGTTTGCTTCTCCTTCGTGAGGTGAACGTAGAAGAAACCAGGCCTGTCCGAACCCCCGCCCGGCGGAGGGTCACGCCTTCCAACACCGGTTGGAAGACGGGGAAACCGGGCTTCCCCGCGCCCCTGCCAGGTGCAAGGAGGAAATCGGGTTTCGCCGCACCCCCGCCTGGCGGAGGGTCAGGCCTCTCAACACCGGTCGGAAGACGGGGAAACCGGGTTTTTTCCGCGCCCCCGCCGAAGTGGCAGGGCTTCGTTCTCCCATACGTCTGTTACATCCTTCTCTTCATTATACGTGATGCGCGCGCCGGCGAAACGGCGGCCCCTCGCCCCCCGGCCCGGGCGCCTGTGGGCTTAAACTGTGGATAACAAACAACCGTAGTGTGCTAAACATTAAGCAAAACACCCCTGGCAGAGCGCGGAGCGATCGGGTATAATCTTCATTAAGTTGTCACCACTCTGCAATGGTCTTGCACGTTACCTATCCTCCCGGCTAGGTTCTCCCACGCCGCAGGCTCTGCCGGAGCAGACGGCATAACGCCTGTGCGCGCGCAAGGTGTAATTCCGTCGCTCAGCGGTGATCAATGCCGATCGGACGTGGAAGGAGGCAGGTCGATGATAGACCCAGAGGTTCAGCGGCTGTTGGAGCAGGCAATTGACACGCCCGTGAAGCTGCATCTGCTCTTGTTGTTTCACGAGAACCCGCGGATGGAAGCCACGCCCGGGGCTATCACCGACCGATTGTGTCGTGACATCTGGAGCGTTTCACAGGCCCTGCACGAACTGTGCGAAGACGGGATCTTGATGCGGGCAGCCACGGCCTACGGCGAGCCGGTCTATCGCTACGCCCCCCGCGATGAACTGGTCGAGGTGATCCGGCGCCTGGTGCGCAACTATGACGATCCTCTGGAGCGCGAACAGTTGCAACAGTTCATTCGCCATCTTGCCAGCTATGCGCCCTACCGCCGCTCACCCCAGTGGGACGTCCAGGTGGCGTGAACCTTGTTCCGGGAGGCTCCCGGCACTGAACCCGGGAGGGTGTGGGAGGGTATGGACCTCCCACACCCGTTTTTTTCCTCCGGCGTGCAACGACGCCGTACGGCGTCTAACACACCTCTAACACCAAAACCTTGACAACGCTCCTGTCAAGTCTCTACAATCGGAAGCAGCAGGCGCGCGCTCCGCGACGCGCGGGTCGGTATCCGTTCCACGCCGTGAGAAAGCCATGAAAGACTACTACCAGGTGCTCGGGGTGAGTCGCAATGCCAGCGATCAGGAGATCAAGCAGGCCTACCGCAAGCTCGCCCGCATGTACCATCCTGATATTAACCCCGGCGACAAAAAGGCCGAGGCTCGCTTCAAAGAGATCAACGAGGCCTATGAGGTCCTCTCCGATAAAGAGAAGCGTGAGAAGTACGATCGCTTCGGCAGCGACTGGCGACGCTACGAACAGGCCGGTCCGGGGGTTGACTTTAGCGGCGCTGATTTCGCCGATATTTTTGAGACGCTCTTCGGCGGGCGCGCCGGGCGGGTGGGCGGCTTCAATATGCGCATGGACGGGCAGGATATCGAGCAGCCGGTCGAGATCTCCCTCGAGGAGGCCTTCACCGGCGCCCAGCGCACCCTGCAGTTCTCCAATCCCAATGGTACGCCGCGCAGCATTACGGTGAAGATCCCCGCCGGCATTGATACCGGCAACCGCGTGCGTGTGCCCGGCGAGGGCGCACCGGGGATGCAGGGCGGTAAACGGGGCGATCTCTACCTGGTCGTCCGCGTTCAACCCCACCCGCGCTTCGAGCGCAAGGGCGCCGATCTCTACACCCGCGTCGAGGCGCCGCTCTACACCCTGCTGCTCGGCGGCCAGGTGGCCGTGCCCACGCTCACCGGCAAGACGATCAATCTCAGCATCCCCGAACAGACCCAGAACGGGCGCACCTTTCGCCTCAGCGGCCAGGGTATGCCCCGGATGCACCATGCCCACCAGCGCGGCGATCTCTACGTGACCGTCAATGCCGTGCTGCCGACCCGTCTCAGCCCGCGCGAACGGGCGCTCTTCGAGGAACTGCGCCGTATCACGGAGGGCCAGCCGGTATGAGCAACGCTGAGCACACCTACACGATCAAAGTGGCGGCGCGACTCACCGGTATGCACGAACAGAGCCTGCGAATGTACGAACGCCGGGGGTTGGTGCGCCCCGCCCGCAGTAAGGGTAACATCCGCCGCTATAGCGACGCCGATGTTGAACAGATCCGCTTCATCAAGCGCCTGGTGGATGACCTGGGGGTGAACCTGGCCGGTGTTGAGGTCATCCTCCAGATGCGCCGCCAGGTGATCGAGTTGCGCCAGGAACTCGAGCGCCTCCAGAGGTCGTGTGGAGGTGTGGAGGTGTAGAACTGTCCTTTCACCTCCACAGCTCCACATCTCCACACCTCCACCATCCCCTCACCCCGCCCCGGTGATGTCCCGGCGGGCCAGCAGCCGCCAGGCGCCATAGCCGAACAGGGCGCAGTAGGCCGCGACCACCAGCATCGCCTGGGTGAGCGAGGGCAGCGTCGCCAGGTCCAGCCCGCTCGCCAGCACCGTGGGGTCCAGCCCGAACAGCGCCGCGTTCTCCACCACCAGGCGGTTGATGTTCGGCTGGAGCATCAGGTTCACCAGGAACAGTACCGCGTCGCTGACCAGGCCCAGGGAACTGAGCGATCCCGCGCCTACGTCGAGGGCCAGGAAGATCAGCCCGCCCCCCGCGCCGGCCAGCGCCGAGCGCCCCAGCGCCGCAAACACAAAGGTTGCCAGGACATAGGGCAGGATCACGTACAGGCTGCGGAGGATCCCCGCCCCCAGGGCCAGCAGGTCGCCCCCGTTCAGGCTGGAGGGTAGCCCCAGGGCCGCGCTGGCGACCAGGGCGATGAGGCACCCCACGGCGAGGCCCGCCAGGACGCCGCACCCCAGGGCCAGCAGCAGCGCGAGCAGCTTCGCCAGCAGGTACGCGCCCCGGCGCGGGGCGCGGATGAGTTGCGCGCGCAGGGTGCCCCAGCCGAAGTCGCTGCCCAGCGCGCCCGCCGCCAGGATCACCGCCAGAATGCCGCCGACGCTGTTCACCTGACCCAGTACCGCCCCGAAGATCCCCGGAAAGCTCAACTGGCGCTTGATCTGCGCGGTCTGCGCGGCGTTCAGCACCTCGACGCGCAAGCGTCCGCCGCTCAACGCGCCGTCCTGCAGGGCGATCACCAGCGCCCAGAGTCCCAGGTTCAGCGTGAGCAGCGCCAGAAAGGCGGCCAGCAGCGTCCAGGCAAGCGGGCGCTTCCGCAGCTTTAACCATTCAGCGGCAAACAGATTTCGCACCATCGTTTCGTGTAACAGGCGCTACATCTCACCGGTCACTTCGAGGAAGAACTGCTCCAGATTGCTCGTATGCGCGCCGATCTCGGCCACCGGCACCCCGGCGCGGGTCAGGTAGGCGTTGAGTTCGGCCGCGCGCTCCACCGGGGCGTCCACCAGCAAGGCGCCGTCACGCTGCTCCACGGCGCGCACCCAGGGCAGCGCCGCCAGCAGCGCGGCGGCTCGGGCCGGGTCGCCCTCCACCCGCAGACGCAGGCCCCCCTCGCGGCGCAATAACTCGGCCACCGCGCCCTCGGCCACCAGCCGGCCCGCCTTCAGAATGGCCACCCGCCCGCAGAGTTGCTCCACCTCCGAGAGAATATGTGAACACAGGACGATCGTCCTTCCCCCCGCGGCCAGGCGGCGGATCAGGGCGCGGATCTCGGCGGTGCCGGCGGGGTCGAGGCCGTTGGTCGGCTCGTCGAGGATGATCAGTTCGGGATCGGGCAGCAGCGCGGCGGCGATGGCCAGCCGCTGGCGCATGCCCTGGGAGTAGACCCGCACCCGGTCGCGGGCGCGATCGGTCAACTCTACCGCCTCCAGCGTCGCCGCGATGCGCGCCTCGGGCAGCCCGCCCGCGAGGGCCAGCACCCGCAGGTTATCGTAGCCGCTGAGGTAGGGGTAAAACGCCGGGGTCTCGATCATCGCCCCGACGCGGCGCAGGGCGGCCACCGGGTCAGCCTGCACATCGTGACCCAGCACCAGCGCCCGGCCGGCGCTGGGACGCACCAGGCCCAGCAGCATGGCGATGGTGGTGGTCTTCCCCGCCCCGTTCGGCCCCAGCAGGCCGAAGATCTCCCCCCGCCCCACGCGCAGGTTCAGCCCGTCCACGGCCAGGCGCGCGCCGTAGCGCCTGGTGAGGTTCTCGGTCTCGATGACACTTTCAGTTGACATAATGTTTTACGCGCTGCGTCTTCGGTTCAGATTATAGCATCTGCGTGTATCGGGGCAGGGTGACATGGGGCGGTCACGAAGGTATTCGAGCTTACCGCAGAGCACGCGGGGGAGCGCCGAGGGGTTCCAGAAGCCCGTCCTCCAGGCTCCTCTGCGCCCTCCGCGGTGTGTACACGTGCGGTAGAGAGGAACACCGTCATGCCCCGAGCCACCTATACGGGTAGGCCCCCCCGTCCATCCGGCGTCTTCAGGACTACCTGTTCCAGAGAATATACGACAAATAATTCGTGATATACTGAACATACCCGGAACGAACCGCTACTGTGCACCAAGGAGACCCGTATGCACGACCGACAGGCTGGATGGCAGGAGCGCGCGCTCCTGCCGCTGCTCGCCGCGCTGGCCGCCCTCTCCGGGGCGATGTTCGTCGCCCAGGCGCTCAATCCGCAGCCGCAGACCTTCGCCGGACTGACCCTCGATCGCCTCAGCGCCACCATTGGCCTGCTCGTGGCCATGGTGGGCGTGGTGGTCTACCGCTTCGCCCTGCGCTACCTCGATGGTGAACCCCGGCAGCGGAGCTTCCTCCGCTGGCTGGCTTTCACCGTGCTGGCAGCCTACACCTTCGTCTTCGCCACGCACCTGGTCGTGCTGTTCTTCGCCTGGCTGCTCACCAGCCTTGGTCTGCATCAACTTCTGACCTACTACCGTGAGCGGTACGAGGCCATTCCTCCTGCGCGGAAGAAGTTCCTCATCAGCCGGCTCGGCGATGTGGCCCTTATCGCCGCCATCGCGATCATTTTCTGGCAGTGGGGCACCCTCGACCTGAATGTGTTCCTGGGGCGCCTCAACGACCCGGTGGCCTGGCCCCTGGCCCTTGATGTGGTCGCCGTGCTCGTCGTGACCGGCGCGCTCACCAAGTCGGCCCAGTTCCCCTTCCATAGCTGGCTCCCCGAGACGATGGAGGCGCCCACGCCGGTGTCGGCGCTGATGCACGCGGGGATCATCAACGGCGGGGGCGTGCTGCTGCTCCACTTTGCGCCGCTGATCGTCCAGTCGCCGCTGGCGCTCCTCAACCTGGTGGTGGTGGGGACGCTGACCGTGGCCCTGGGTATGCTGGCGATGTGGGCCCAGACCAATGTGAAGCGCACCCTGGCCTGGTCCACCGTCGGCCAGATGGGCTTTATGATGGTGCAGATCGGGCTGGCGGCCTTTCCCGCGGCGATCCTCCACCTGGTCGGGCATGGCTGCTACAAGGCCTGGTCCTTCCTCCGCACCGGCGGTCTGCCCCGCCGCGCGGCCCCCGCGCCCAAACTGGCCCCCGGCCAGGCGGTGCTGCTGGCGGTGATCGGCACGCTGGCCGCCGTTCCGGCCCTGGCCCTGGCCAGCATCATCACCGGCTTCGACCCCTTCCAGTCGCCCGGCAAACTGGCCCTCTCGGCCATCCTGGCCATGGCGATCGGGCAGCTCTGGGTGGCCTGCTTCGAGGCCCCGCGCGCACCCACTGCCGGTCCCCTTGCGCCGGCCCTGGCGGCTCTGGCCGGAACGCTGGCGGCAGCCGTTCTTGCCTTCGGCCTCTACGAAGGAGCGGCGCAGTTCTTCGCTCCGGTGTTCGGCGACCTGCCCGCGCCCGCCGGCCCCCTGGCCTGGGTCGCGGCGATCATCCCGGTGGCGGTCTTCCTCATCCTGGGGATCGTCTACGGGCTGCTGCCGGCCCTGGGCCGGACGGCCGCCGGACGGGCCTTCTATGTCCACGCCCTGCACGGTTTCTACTTCGGGGCCATTGCCGATCGCCTGGTCGAGCGGGTCTGGGGCGCTCCCGCGCTGCCTGACGCCCGGCGCATGTAGGGCCGCAGAGAGCCTGTCGCTGGCGTTCCGGGAGGGCGCGGCTCGGGGGCGTGGAGCGCCCCGGGTTGCCCGCACCGAAGGTATCCGGACAGGCTCTCACGTAACACTCGTCACGTATCACTCGTCACTTGAAAGGAGTCGCGTGTGCTGAAGCTGGTTGATACCGCGCAGATTGATTACGTCGCGCCGTCGGTACTGGAGGATGTTCTGACCGTGTGCCGGCGCGTGCCGCCGCTGTGGGATCTGGAGAATTACGTGGCCGTGAACCCCTTCCTGGGTTTCGCCGGGCAGCCGATTGACGAGGCCGCCCGCCAGATCCGTGACGGGCTGGGCGCGCGGGTGCTGCCGGACATCGCCTATTACCGCGAGCGCTGGCGCGCCGGGGCCTTCACCAGGGCCGATCTGGAACTGGCCGCGCAACGGGCCGACCAGGACCCCGCCCTGCTGGCGGCGATCCTCGACGGTACGGCGTCGCCGCCGATGCGCCGGGCGGGCGTGGTGCTGACCTTCGCCGAGCGGTACGACCGGGCCCATGGTACGCACTGGAACGAGCGGGCCATCCGCTATGCCGCAACCTGGTGCGCGGCACAGATCCCCGCCGATGGTCCGGCCTGGGCGCGCGCCCCACAGCCGCTGGGGCTGTACGCCTCCTGGCGCGAGGCGGCGCGGGTGGATCGCTCGCTGGAGATCCGCGGCCTGCGCGGCTGGCGCGCCTGGGTGGCGCAGTTGCCCGCCGAGCCCCTGGCGGCCATCGAGAGCGTGCTGGCCGATCTGCAGGTCAGCCCCGAGGAGCGCCAGGCCTACCTCTACCGGCTCCTGGGCGGCATCTTCGGCTGGGCCTCCTACCTGCGCCGCGAGGTCTGGGCCGCCGGGGACCAAGAGGCCGGGCCGGTGCTCGACCTGCTGGCGATCCGCCTCTGCACCGACGCGGCCCTGGCCCGCATGGAGCCGCGCACGGCCGATCACGCCATCGCTCCCGCCGACGCCCCGAGCATCGAGGACGAGTCGGTGCGGGCGATCTTCCAGGAGGCCCTGGAGAACGGCTATGCCCGGGGCATGCTGGGCGCCCTGCAACCCCCACCGGCGCCGCCCGAAACGCGCCCGGCGGTGCAGGCGGTCTTCTGTATTGACGTGCGCTCGGAGATCCTGCGCCGCCACCTGGAGGCGCGCTCGCCCGCCATCGAGACCCTCGGCTTCGCCGGCTTCTTCGCCGTCTTCCTCGACTGGCAGACGCCCGCCGGGTCGAGCGCCCGCTGCCCGGTGCTGC
>DAOUDA010000230.1:0-3225 GCA_034431835.1 Chloroflexaceae bacterium
ATAGCCGATAGCCGATAGGGCCGCAGCACGCGGCGGCCGGACGCGGGCCGGTTTTCATCGGGCGGTGTGTACGCATTGCATGGACGGCTGATGGGATAAGGTGTCCGGTTACGGTCCGGGAGGGCCGCGCCCTCCCGGAGCCTCCCCTTCAGGCAGCGGCGTGGGGAAACAGGTGCAGGTCAGGATTATGCACCGGAAGAACACCTCCCGGAGCCTCCCCTTCAGGCAGGGGCGTGGGGAAACCTGGTTTCCCCGCCCTCCCAGACCCTCCCGCAGGAAGTATCCGCACAGGCTCACATGAAAGCATACATCCCAGCCGTCGTTTTGATCCTTCTGGCCACACTGCTCGTCGCCCATGCCCCACAACCGGTCACGGCACAGCCCGAGGCGCCAGGCTTCCGCGCTGGCGCCCAGGTCGCAACCGATGGCGTTGTGTTGCGCCTGGCGTGGCCGGAGGCCCGGCCGGCCTCCGCCGCGCCCCCCGGTTCAACCCTGGTGGCGCTGCTGTTGCCACCCGACGGCGATGCCACACCCCGGCTCACCAGACTACAGCAGACGCCATGGACCGGTGATGCGCCGGACCGCGCTCCCCTGCCGGCCCGGACCCATCCCGATGGTCAGGTGTACCCGCCCCTGGCGGAGTTTGAAGCGCCCCCCGCGCCCGACGCGCCGATCAGCCTGCTCCGCGAAGGGTGGCTGCGCGACCAGCGGCTGGGCGTGTATGCCCTCAATCCGGTCTATGTGGCAGGCGGCGCCGCCTTCCGGGTGCAAGAGGCCGCAGCGCTTGTTCCCGGCGCGCGCCCGGCCGATGCCGGCGCCCTGGCCCGGTTGGAGGCCAGGCCCTTTGCAACGGGGGCGACCGCGCCAGACCCCGTTGCTGGCGAGCCGGCCTGGAAGATCACCGTCAGCGCTCCTGGCATCCAGGAACTCACCGCGGCGGATCTGGCCGCCGCCGGGCTGAACCTGGCCCAGGCCGATCCGGCCACGCTGCGCCTGCGCTACCAGGGCCGCGACGTCCCCCTGGAGATCCTGCGCGATGGCAGCGGCACTCCCGTGGCGCTGCGCTTCTACGCCGAGCCGGGCGATCGCTGGAACGCCACGTCCATCTACTGGCTGACCGTGGGCCGCGGCGCCGGGACCGCAATGGCCGTTCGCGAGGCCGTCGCCACCGACGCGCCGCTACGCGCCACCGTGATTGAACAGGGGATCTGGCGTTCCAACCGGATCCTGGAGAGTCGCCTCCCCGGTCCCGATGGCGATCATTTCTTCAGCGCCGATCTGCGCGTCATACCGCCCCCCAACCCGCCGGATAGCGTGGTGGCGACGATCACCCCCACGCTCCCGCCGAATGGGCCGCTGACCCTCACCCTCCAGGGCGCGACCCTGCGACGCGGTAATTTCACCCTCTGCGCGCGGGCCGGCGCGCCCCCCGCCGACCCTTCCTACCGCCCATGCGATACGGCCGGCCAGCCGGAACGAACCGTCCGCTGGAGCGGCCAGGGAACCTGGTCGGAACGGGTGGATCTGCCGGCCTTTGCCACCCAGCTGACGGTCTGGTTGCTACCTGCCACGGGCGCCGACCAGGTGCACCTGGACGGCGTGACCTGGGAGGCGCCCGTGAGCCTGAACCTGCGCGGCAACGGCGCCCGCTTTGTGGGAAGCGCCGGGCGCTTCCGCTACCAACTCGAGGGGTTGCCCTCCGGCGCGACGGTTTACGATGTGAGTGATCCGCGCGCGCCCGCGCGCCTGAACGTTGCCGGCGCCACCTTCGAGGATAACGCGCCCACGCCCCGAACCTACCTGGTTACCGGGCCGGGCACGCTGCACCGGCCCGCCGTGGCGGCCCACACGCCCGTAACACTGCCGCGTAACGCGCAGGCGGTCTATATCGCGCCCCGCGCCTTCCTCGAAGCTCTGGAGCCGCTCATCGCCCACCGCCGCGCCCAGGGCTGGACGGTGGCCGCCGTGGCGGTCGAAGCTCTCTACGATGCCTGGAGCGGCGGCCAGGTGCATCCCGAGGCGATCCGCAGCTTCCTGCGCTACGCCGCCGCGACCTGGGAGACCGCGCCGATTGCCGTCGTACTGGTTGGCGACGGAACCTCCGACCCGCGCAACTACCTCGGGCGCAACAACCGCACCTGGATCCCGCCCTACCTGGCCATGGTTGACCCCTGGCTCGGCGAAACGGCCTGTGAGACCTGTTTCGTCCGCCTCCAGGGCGATGATCCGCTCCAGGATCGCACACCGGATATGTGGCTGGGACGGCTGCCATCCAGGAGTGTGGAGGAAACGGCGGCGCTGGCGGCGAAGATCCTGAGTTACGAGCGGAGCGGTTTGTTGGGCGGCTGGCGGGCGCGAGTGGCCTACATCGCCGACAACCCGGATATTGGCGGGAACTTCGCCCTCGCGGCAGAGGAGAGCATCGCCCTCCACCCGCGTCAGGCGCGGATCGCGCGGATGTACTACGACCCCGAGGCGCAGGCGAGCGACCCCTGGCGCGAACGCGACCCGCTGGCGGCGTTGAGCCGCACCATGGGCGCCTTTGACAACGGTGCAGCGTTTCTCAACTTCCTCGGTCATGGCTTGCAGTTCCAGTGGGCCTATACCGGGCCGCCGCTGCAGTCCAATGCTCCGCAGGATCGCCAGTACCTCCTGGGCCTGTTCGAGGTGGACGACCTGCGCAACGGCGGGCGATTGCCGGTGGTACTGGCGCTGTCCTGCCTGACGGGCGCGTTTCAAACCCCGGCTTTCACCGGCACCTCGATTGACGAGCGCATGGTCGTGCGACCCGATGGCGGGGCGATTGCCAGTTGGAGTTCGACCGGCCTGGGGGTGCTCTACGGGCACGAGGCGTTGCAACGGGGTTTTTACCGGACGCTGTGGGCCGCGCCGCAACCCCCGCCGCTGGGCGCGCTGACCCTGGCGGGCTACCTGGAACTGTTCACGGCGTCGTCATGCTGCCAGGAAACTGGCAGCGCCTTCACCCTGCTTGGCGATCCGCTTACGGCCCCACAGGTGAACCTGGGGGGCGAGAGCCTGTACCTGCCGCTTACGCGACGATGAGTTGAAGGTAACGCGGCCGCTGTCCTGCGGGAGTTATGCGTAGGCGCGGCTGCAAGCCGCGCCTACGTTAGAACTGGACTTTTGCAGATTTGCGACGAGGGTTGGCAAGGGGTATGATGAACTCGGCTGGAACGCGAAGCGTGGGAGGGAGCGATGCCAGCA
>DAOUDA010000231.1:0-1892 GCA_034431835.1 Chloroflexaceae bacterium
TGTGGGTTACGATGACGATCGTGAAACTTCCCCGCAGATCGGCGATCAGTTCCTCGATTTTCAGCGTCGAGATCGGGTCGAGGGCCGAGCATGGTTCGTCCATCAACACCACCTCCGGCTCGACGGCGATGGTGCGGGCGATGCACAGGCGTTGCTGCTGGCCGCCGGAGAGCGAGGTGCCCGTCGCATTCAGGCGATCCTTCACCTCGTCCCAGAGCGCGGCACGGCGCAGCGCCCACTCGACCCGTTCCGCAAGGCGCTTGCTGTTGCGTTCGCCGAGCACGCGTAGCCCATACGCGACGTTGTCGAAGACCGACCTGGCGAACGGGTTGGGCCGCTGGAAGACCATGCCGACGCGCCGCCGCAACAGGATCGGGTCAACGTCCTCGCTATAGATGGACTCGCCATCAATGGTGAGCAACCCCTCGGCCCGCGCGCCAGGCGTCTTGTCGTGCATGCGGTTGATCGCCCGCAGCAGGGTTGATTTGCCGCACCCCGACGGGCCGATCAGTGCGGTCACCTCACCCTCGGGAATGGCCAGATTGATCCGATCGAGGGCCTTGAACGACCCGTAGTAAAAATCGAAGTTGACCGCCTCGATTTTAGCTTTGACAGGCTTCTCGCGGGCCCGTGCGCGAGCCGCCGCGGTGGCGGCGAAACCGCCCGCCAGGGGTAACGGCCTGGTTCGCGTCTCACTCATGGGTCAGGCTCCTGTGCGGCTGCGCCGCGCATCGACGGAACAATGTATGTTTCTGGGAGGGCCTCGCCCTCCCAGGCCCTCTCTTCGAGCAGGGCAGGGTTCCTGGGAGGGGGTTGCCCTCCCAGCCCCTCCCTTCGAGCAGGGGTGTGGGGAAAGCTGGTTTCTCCACGTTTTTGTCAGCCCACTCTGCCACTGATGTAGTCCTCGGTCCGGGGATCCTTAGGATTAGAAAAGATCTGCTCGGTCGGGCCTTCTTCGATCAGCACGCCGATAGGGATGTCGTCAGTCTTTTCTACCATAAAGACGGCAGTGCGATCCGAGATGCGCGCCGCCTGCTGCATATTGTGGGTCACGATCACGATCGTGTAGTGCTGGCGCAGGCTGAGCAACAGTTCCTCGATCCTGAGGGTCGAGATGGGGTCAAGGGCCGAGCAGGGCTCGTCGAAGAGAATAATGTCGGGTTCGACGGCAATGGTACGGGCGATGCTCAGGCGTTGCTGCTGGCCGCCGGAGAGGGCCATGCCCGAGAGGTGCAGCTTGTCTTTCACCTCGTCCCACAGATTGGCGTCGCGGAGGGCCTTTTCCACGCGCGCGTCAAGCTCGGCTTTGTTCTTGATCCCGCCGAGGCGCAGGCCCACGGCCACGTTCTCGTAGATGTTGCGCGTGCGCAGGGCGATCGGCAACTGGAAGACCATGCCGATCTTGCGCCGCACCAGGGCCGGATCGATCCCCGGCGCGTAGATGTTGATGTCGTCGAGCTTGACCAACCCCTCCGCGTGGGCGTAGGGAACCAGTTCGTGCATACGGTTCAGACAGCGCAGCACGGTGCTTTTCCCGCAGCCCGAGGGGCCGATCAGCGCCATGATCTGGTTCGGCCTTACGTCCAGGTCGAGCGCCTGCACGGCCAGACGCTTGCCGTAGAAGGGCTTGAGGCCGCGCACGGTCATGCTGTGGGCGGTCTGCGTGGCCAGAGGGGGTTGGGTTGCAACGGCCATGAGCGGTCACCTCTTAATGCGCGCGGTGGTGATGCGTACCAGGATATTAACGCCGAGCACCAGCATCATCAGCACGAAGGCCGTGCCCCAGGCAAGCTGGTTTTCGGCGGGGAAGGGCGACTCGATGTACTTGTAGGTCAGAATAGGCAGCGCGGCCATCGGGGCGAGCAGATTGAAGCTGAGATTGCTGTTGCCCT
>DAOUDA010000232.1:0-6311 GCA_034431835.1 Chloroflexaceae bacterium
GCATTCTCAGTACGGAGGTGGGCGAGCTCGTCACGCAGCGTCATAGCGCCAGGTATACCAGACCGCCAGGAGAAGTGTGAACACTTACGTCTCAGGATACAGGGCTGATGCAAATCCGCCTCCGGCGGGGGGATTAGGGCGGCATAGCTGCCCGCTACGGTCATGTTGCGTTGATTTTGGCGACGTAGCCGCCAAAATCAACGCAACATGTGGCATCCGGGACTCGTCCCAAAGACGTTGCACGAGCCCTGATGATCAAAGGCTCATAGTCATCCCCGCCGCGCATCGAGCGCCCGAATCTGATCGATGTAGGGTTGTTCCTCGGGCGGGCTGCTGGTGGCGAACCAGGCGTCCAGGATCTCGCGGGCGAGGTCAACCGTGGTGGTGCGCAGGCTCAAGGCCAGCACGTTCGCGTCGTTCCACTTGCGCGCGCCGGCGGCCGTCTGCGCGTCGTGGCAAAGCGCCGCGCGCACCCCGGACACCTTGTTGGCCGCGATGCTGACCCCCGTCCCGGTATAACAGCACACAATCCCTTGCTCGACCTCCCCGGAGGCCACGGCCTCACCCACCGCGCGCCCGACCTCTGGCCAGGCCTCGTTGGCGCCGGCAAGCGGACCAATCAATACCAACTCATGACCGCGGCGACGAAGCTCCTCCACCAGCGCATCGGTCGTGTAGGTGCGCTCATCACTGCCGACTGCGATTCGCATGTAGCGCCTCCCGCTCCCTGACTGTCACAACGCGTCACGGTGATTCTACCAGAAAACGAGTGGGGATGCTGGCCACAGGGAGGGCCTTGGAGGGCGCGGCCCTCCCAGGAAGATCTTTTTGCGTTCCCCTTGCTATGCGCTGCAGCCGCGTTCCCTACCGGCGGAGTGATCCTTCGCAATCAAAGGTTGACCAGACCTTAGCCTGTCGTTAATGCTTCCATCGTCGGTTCACAACCTTTTCAAGGCATACTATAACAGTCCTCTTCAGGTTGTGAGGCCCGGAGTATCAGACGTATTCGTACCTGAGGACGCAGCGCGCTGCGTCCTTACGCACGGTCGCGGTTCAGAGACGGCGTAGGACTGCTATATATCTCAAGACTCCTGTGACGTCCCTCTCGATAACAGGCGCACCTCTCACGGTCAGGAGCGGTCGGTGCGTATCGCCCTCATCACCGAGACCTTTCTGCCGAATGTGAACGGCGTCGTGACCACCCTCTGCCGCTTGCTCGAGCATCTTCGCAGCCGGGGGCACGAGGCCCTGCTTCTGGCGCCAGAGGGCGCCCCGCTCGAATACGCGGGGGCCGAAATTGTACCCATGCGCGGCATGCCGCTGCCGGCCTACCCGGAGCTACGCATCACCCCGCCCCAACCGGGCATCACGGCACGTCTGCGACGCTTTCGCCCCGACCTGGTGCACCTGGCCGGAACCATGGCCCTCGGTGTAGCGGGACGGCACGCCGCGCGCCGCCTTGGCGCGCCGCTGGTCAGTGCGTACCACACCGATTTTCCGGCTTACAGTGCCCATTACGGCCTGGGGTTCCTCCGCGATCTCGCCTACAGCTACCTGCGCTGGGTCCACAACAGTTGCGTGCTGACCCTCTGTCCCTCCTCGGCAACCATGGCCGATCTGCGCGCCCGTGGGTTTCGCCGCCTGCGTCTGTGGGGGCGCGGCGTGGACACCGAGCGCTTTCACCCCGGACGGCGCAGCGCGGCCTGGCGCGCCGCGGTGGGCGCGCGCCCCGATGAGCGTGTGCTGCTCTATGTGGGGCGCCTGGCCCCGGAGAAGCGCCTCGAGTTGCTGGCCGAGGCCCTGCCGCACCTGGCGAACACGCGCCTCGTGCTGGTCGGCGATGGACCCGCCCGTCCCGCCCTTGAACGGCGCCTGTCGGGCGCGCCGGTTCATTTCACGGGCTACCTGCGCGGCGATGATCTGGCGACTGCCTATGCCAGCGCCGATCTATTTGTCTTTCCATCCGATACCGAGACCTTCGGCCAGGTGATCCAGGAGGCAATGGCTTCGGGGTTGCCCGTGGTCGCTGCTCGCGCCGGCGGGGCGATCGATCTGGTGCGCCCCGGCGAAACCGGGGCGCTGTTTACCCCCGGCAACATCACCGACCTCTGCGGCCGCGTGCACGAGGTGCTGGAGGCGCCCGATCGCGTTCGCGCAATGGGCGCCGCGGGCCGCGCCGCCGCCGAGCGGCGCTCCTGGGTCCGGGTGATGGATGAACTGTTGGGCCACTACGAGCATATCCTGACCCGCCGCAGGCCGCGCATTCGCTGGGTTTGAACAAGGGGAGTTCGGGGCTCATCCCGCCCATTCGGCACACGACGGACCAGCTTCAAAAAAGATCGACGGCAACAGGAAAAAGCGCCGGCTGAGCCAGGGTAAGGCCGCGCGAATAGCCGGGCGACGGAAGGGCGCGGCCAATGCCCCGGCCACCAGGACGCCCGCCAGCGCGGGCCAGGCGCCCGGGCGCCGCCACAAACCGATGGTGACCAGGGCCACCATGCCCACGCCCACGGCCCGCAGATGTGAGCCGTTGGGCCAGCCCCTGGCCAGTTGCCGGGTGATCTGGCAGGCCAGCCGGGCCTGCAACCAGGCCATCGCGGGCGCCCTGCGCAACCAGGTCAGGTAAGCCGCGATTTCCTCCAGTTCCAGCGCCGGATAATCTTCCCTTCCGCCCCAGGTTGCCCGGTGCCGCGCCAGGGTTTCGAGCGTCTCCGGAATACCGCCCAGGGCCGCGCGCCAGCCTGCCCTGTCGGCGGCATGCGCGGTGCCGAAGGCCGGCAGCAGCGTCTCGCGCAGAGCCAGCGCCACGACCAGGCAGTCACGCAAATACCGCACGCTTTCGACCACCGCGGCCGCCTCGGCGCATCCGTTCGGCGCCAGGGCCAGCAGGCGCCCGTAGTGGTCCTCCAGGCGCGTCAGGGCGCTGCGGCTGCGTTCCAGGCAGGTGTGGATGTCGGGCAGGTTCTCGGCCAGCAAGGCCCACATGACCGGTGCACCGGTCGGGCGCATCCACCAGACCCACAGCAACGTGGGCAGCACCACCCCCCCGATCCGTGGCAACTCGCTCCGTAGCGGCCCGCTGTACCAGCCGTCCTCGATCACCTGCTCGGAGTCCAGGTATACCTCCGCGACCGCCTCCGCGAAGGCGCTCATTGCAGGGGTATCGCCGTGGCGCGCGGAGTGCGTCACCCACCATGCTCGCGTGAACGCCGCGACGTCGGCGGTGTTGCCAACCCTGGCGAGGGTCGCGGTCACGGCGCTGCTCAGTTCCGTCCACAAGCTCCAGCCGTCCTGTCCCAGGGCGGCCCGCCCGCCGCCCCATCCCCCGGAACCGTTCCAGACCCACGCTCCGGTGACGCCCTCGAGACGGCCCGTTGCTGCCAGCACCTCGCCGTGGAGCTTCGCAACGCCGCAAGGCGCCATGCCAAACAGTTCGTACTCGCGGCGGTTTTGCAGTTCTACAAGTTGCGCCGGCCCCGGCAGGCCGAGGGTTGGATTTAGCGGCAGATGCCGAAAGAAGTCTGACGGGCCGTGCTTGATCGAGGCAAGCAGGTATGGTGAGCGATACGTTCCGAAGACGCTCCGGTAGCGTTCAGGGGACCAGAGCAGATCCCCCAGTTCGCCAATGCCGATGCTCCAGGTGCGCACGACGAGCAGGCGCCGGTGGCGCTCGCATACGGGAAGGAGCGTGTCGAGGAGCGAGCGCAGCGTGCTGACGGTGCGATAAAGCATATGGCCGGTGTACTCTGTGCCCTGGTCGTGGGCGCCGCCGGCCTCGCCGATGCGCACGAAGAGACCCGTAACGACAGGAAAACGTGTGAACAGTTCCTCCAGCGCCCATCGGTTGGCCTCCGCCAGGCGCGGATTGCCCGGCTCGAGCCGTCCGGCGTAGCGACGCAGGGCCGGGGTGGCCCACTGCATATCACTGGTGACGAAGATCTCCATCCCCTGCCTGGCGGCCCGCTCAAAGAGCGGCGCGAAGGCCTCGCCGTAGATCAGCGCCCGTTGCCGGCAGGGATCGTTGGGCGCGTAAATCCGCTCCGGGGTTGCATCGAAGGTGATAAGATGGGCCAGGTTGTCGAGCACAATGCCGGTGTAGCCCTGCGCGGCAACCGTTGCCAGGTAGCGTTCGGCGCGCGCCAGGCACCGCTCGAGCCGATCCCGGTCCACGTAAGGCCGTTGTGGCAGATCAAGCTGGTAGTACGGCAGAGCCGAGCAGTTGCGGAACGGCTGGCCCGGCTCGAAAAACGGGCCGGCGATATCGGTCAGCAGGCGCTTCATTAGGTGGTCTCTGAAGATGATCGCAACCCCTGCCGGAGGAAGAATCTGGGAAGGCTTCGCCCTTTCAAGCAAACCGTTCCTGCCGGAGGGGAGGGTCTGGGAGGGCTTTGCCCTCCCGGGAAGAAAACCGTGTTCATTGCTGGACAATAGTTGAAGAACACAGATGCACTATACCATTGCCGGAGAAATCGCGCAGTTCGCGCGGCTGGAGTTCGCGCCGACGACTGATCGTCAGCACCGGCAACCTCGCCGCCTTTGCCGATGGTGTGGATGACGACATTCAGACGGTTGGCAGCGTTGCGCGCGCCCTGTTCGGCGGGGAAGGCGAGTTTATGATCCGGCTGA
Source organism: Chloroflexaceae bacterium (assembly GCA_034431835.1). Lineage (GTDB taxonomy): Bacteria > Chloroflexota > Chloroflexia > Chloroflexales > Chloroflexaceae > JACAEO01. The sequence goes on from DAOUDA010000232.1 coordinate 4,627, forward strand.
CCGGTCCGGGGAGGGTGTTGCTGCAAAGCCTCAAGCGCGGCGTGGGAACGTCGAGCAGTGGTGGGAGCGGGGATTCGCGCACCGAGCGGAATCTGTCAGGTCGCACATGCGCTCGCTTTTCACTTGTCTGGTGGCACTTTTGTCACTTTGCCCCTGGTAGGGGTGCGGGGGTCGCAGGCCCGTGAAGATCCTCCCTTCCTGGTGCGGCGCGACGAAGCCGCGCCGCACCAGGAAGGGGAAAGCTCGGAGAGGTGCAACCTCTCCAGGCCTCCTCGCAGTAGGAGCCGCCGCAACTGACAACGTCGAGTTAGTGAGCATCAGAAGCGGCGCTTCATGGGTGGCCGCGCCTTCCTGCGAGCCTCTTTCCGGGCCTGCCGCCCGACAGGGATTACTGTACGATCAACGTGCCCTGCATCAGCGGGTAGTGCCCCGGCACCGTGCAGATGTACAGATACGTGCCCGCGGCGGGTGCGGTGAAGGTGATGGACGCCGAGGCCTGCGGTTCAACCACGCCGGTATGGGCGATGATGTTCGACTGGTCCTCCGGCAGATAGTCCTTTTCAAGCCCGGCTACCAGGCCATCGTTGGCGATCTGCGTCGCCACCGGCTCGCCGCCCTTTACCAGCACCCAGTTGTGCTGCTGGGCCACCGAGTTGTTCTTGAACTCCAGGGTAACCTGCTGTCCAGCCTTAACGGTCAGTTCCTTCTTGTCGAACGCCAGGTTCTCACCGTCCGAGCCGATCTGGATGGTCACCGGCTCCGGGGCGCCCGTGGCGCCGCCGCCGGTCTGACCGCCGCCGGTCTGGGCGCCACCGCCGCCTCCGCCACATGCCGTCAGCAGCAACCCTATCCCCAGGACGAGCACGAGCGCGAGCATTCGCAGGTTCAGCTTCATTGGGACCTTCCTTGTACTCTACTACTCCTGGTGCAATGCGTCACAAATCTAACACCATTCTGGGAATTGTCAAGGCCGCGTACAGGGCTGTTGTGACCTCTGCCCCCGGCGGGGAGGGTGGAGCGGCTACGCCGCCCGATACGGTCATTTTTCGCTGGTGTTGGCGGCGCAGCCGCCAACACCAGCGAAAAAACCGGGGTTTGTGGGCTCGATCGGGGGACGTTGCATCAACCGCGGGGCCGCTACTTCGACGAGATCCCGTCTCGACGGGAGGCGAGAGCCTGCGGTCGCTCCGAGCCTACCTTCCAGGGAGAAATCTCGTCTCAGCTTTCGTGTTCCGGCAGGCGCGGGCGTGCACGAAACTGTGCCTGCCCGCCTGGACGCTTCCCGAACCGCCCCCGGCCCCGGCGCGCCCCCGGCGCCACCTTTGCCGGTCGCGGTTGCTCGGTTACCGGACGCTCGGCGACAGCCGCCGGTTCGGACGGCGGGCGTTCCTCACCGCGCGCGGGTGACCCCTCCGTCAGCGGTCGGGCCTCGTCGCGTGGCAGACGTTCCTCGTGGCGGCGGGGCGGGCGCTCGTCGTAGCGACGTTCCTCACGGTAGCCGCCCTCGCGGCGGGGCGGGCGCTCGTCGTAGCGACGCTCCTCACGGTAGCCGCCCTCGCGGCGCTGGGGCCGTTCCTCACGGTAGCCGCCCTCGCGGCGGGGCGGGCGTTCGTCGTAGCGCGGGGGCCGCTCCTCGCGGTAGCCGCCCTCGCGGCGGGGCGGGCGTTCGTCGTAGCGCGGGGACC
>DAOUDA010000233.1:0-2458 GCA_034431835.1 Chloroflexaceae bacterium
TTGACATGACCGCCGACCTGCGCCACATCAAAACCTTTTCGCAACTCGTCAAATACCTGCGCACCGAATTAAACTGGCCCATTGACGAGGAAACCCCCGCCGAGGATCTGACCTTCGAGTACAGCCTGGCCGAACTGGGCCTGGACGAGCGCTTGGCGGCGAAGGTGCGCCGCATCAGACAGTTGCGCCCGCTGACGCCCAACCAGCCCTGGGGGGTGTTCCTGCTCGAAACCGCCGCGCCGCGCGGCTATACCGCCGAGTTGCGCCGTCTGCTGCGGGTTTTCGCCCCCGCCGCCCGCGCCCGCTTCGCCCACCTCCCCCAGTGGCGGCCCGAAAACCTGCTCTTCCTCATCACCTGCGATTACCGCCAGTTCACCTTCGCCCACTTCAAAGTGGATGCGCGCACCCCCTCCCGGTCGAGGCTGGCCGCCTTCGGCTGGGAAGAAAACGCCGATGGTCTGCGCACCCTGTGCGAGTTCAACCTGCCGCCGCTCGCCTGGCCGCAGAATCCCAACGACGCCGAGGCCTGGCTGGCGCAATGGGCCTCTGCCTTCGACGTCGAAAAGGTCACCCGCGCCTTCTTCCGCGATTACCGCGCCCTCTTCGAGCAGGCCGAAGCCTCCATTGACCAGCCCTGGAGCGCCGAGCAGAAGCGCCTCTACACCCAGCGCTTCTTCAACCGCCTGCTCTTCATCGTCTTCCTCGAGCGCAAGGGCTGGCTCACCTTTCAGGGGCGCAAGGATTACCTGCGAGCGCTCTTCGAGGACTATTTACGCAACGACCCCGAAAAACGCCGCTCGGCCAACTTCCACCGCAAGCGGTTGAACACGCTCTTCTTCCTTGGCCTGAACAACCCCTACGGGCGCAGCCTGCTGCAAGACGACCCGCAATACCAGAGCCTGCGCGCCCTCATCGGCGAAGTGCCGTATCTCAACGGCGGACTCTTCGAGCGCGAAGCCGATGACGAGACCTTCTTCTACCCCGATGAACTCATCGCCCGCATTCTGACCGACCTGGTCTATCGCTACAACTTCACCGTCACCGAATCCACCCCGCTGGATGTGGAAGTGGCCGTTGACCCGGAGATGCTCGGCAAAATCTTCGAGGAACTCGTCACCGGGCGGCATGAGAGCGGTTCGTATTACACTCCCAAGCCGGTCGTCCAGTTTATGTGCCGCGAGGCGCTCAAAGGCTGCCTGGAAACCGCCCTGCCCGCCGAAAGCGCCGAGGCGCTCGCCCGCTTCGTGGACGAGAACGATGCCGCCGCGCTGCGCGACCCCGAAGCCGTGCTCAACGCCCTGCGCACTGTCAAAGTCTGTGACCCGGCCTGCGGCTCCGGCGCGTACCTGCTCGGCATGTTGCACGAACTGCTCGAAAAGCGCGAGGCGCTCTTTGCCGCCCGTCACCTGGACGCCCGCACGCTCTACGAGCGCAAACTGGAAATCATCCAGAACAACCTCTACGGCGTGGACCTCGACCCCTTCGCGGTCAACATCGCCCGCCTGCGCCTGTGGCTTTCGCTGATTGTGGATTACGAGGGCGAAACGCCCCCGCCCCTGCCCAACCTGGACTTCAAAATCGAGACCGGCGATTCGCTGACCGCCCCCGACCCCTCCGGCGGCTTGCAGCCCGATATGTTCCGCTACGCCCAGGTGCAGGAATTTTTGCGCCTGAAGAACGAGTTTATGAGCGTTCACGCCGGTTCGGCGCAGAAGGAAAAACTGAAGCAGCAAATTGCGGCCCTCAAGGAGCAAATCAAGGCCTGGGCGCACCCCCGTACCGCGACATTTATGTCGCCCGATAACAGTTTCGACTGGCAGGTGGACTTTGCCGAAGTCTTCGCGCCCTCCCTCACCCAGCCCCCAGACCCCTCCCCGGCCCTCCCCAAATTCGCAGAATTTGGAGAGGGTGTCCGCAGGCCGGGTGGGGGCTTCGACATCGTCCTCGCCAACCCGCCCTATGTGCGCCAGGAACTGATCAAAGAACTCAAGCCCGCTCTCAAGCGCGTCTATGGCAATCTCTTCGTCGGCACGGCGGATTTGTACGTGTACTTCTACCTGCGCGCCCATCAACTGCTCAAAGAGGGCGGCACAGCCTGTTTCATCTCGTCCAACAAGTGGCTGCGGGCGGGCTACGGCGAGGCCCTGCGCCAGCATCTGCTGGATGAGCAGGCCTTCCGCCTGGTGGTGGATTTCGGCGAACTGCCCGTTTTCCAGACGGCGGCCACCTTCCCGGCCATCTTCCTGTGGCAAAAGCGCAAGCGTAACGGCGCGCCGACCACCTGGGCGGTGGTCAAGGACTTGCAGCAATGCTACGCCGAGGGCATCAGGGAGCATGTCGCCCGCATTGCCCAAAGCCTGCCCGCCAGCCAGTTTGGCAAGGGCAAAGCGCGCCTGGCCAGCGCCCACACCGCCGACCTGCGCCGCCGCATGGAAGCGCGCGGCGTGCCGCTCGGCGA
>DAOUDA010000234.1:0-32388 GCA_034431835.1 Chloroflexaceae bacterium
ATCGCGCCGCGTCGCCTGCCGCGCGGGCGCGGGGCGAGTGTCGCCGGAATAGCGACCTCGCCGGTCGGCGGCGCGGGCGACTCGGGCGAAGCTTCGGCCCCCGGCGGCGCCTCGGGCGCGGCCGTCTCCAGCCGTTGGAGGGCCTGGTCAAGTTGGCGCAGGGCCTCATCAAAGGAAGGTTTTGACATATGCTCCCCAGGATCTCTTGCGCGACGGCGCGTATCGCGCGCGGACCAGCCCGCCGCCGCTGGAGGGGGCAAGGGGGCGGCCCATCCCAGACGCTCCCCACGGGCAGGGGCATGGGGAAACCCGGTTTCCCCGCATCCCTCCAACCAGCCATGGACGCTAGCGGCGCCATTGCTCCCCCGGCTTCTCATTGTAGACGAAGCCGATCCGCTTTGCCCTATCCGTAAGGGCGGAAGCCGCGTCACACGGGCCGCGCCCCCCGGAACCCCTCCTCCCCGACCATGCATCGCGTAAGACGCGCAGGATGCGCCACGAATCGACCCTCAAGACCTTTACAACCGGGCGCGAGAGCGGTTATGCTTCATAGCATCGAGCAAGCCGCTGGCCGATTGTACAACGAGGCAAACGATGCCGGAACCGAACGCGGCCCTGGAACCGATCATCGAGGAACTGGTGCGGCGGATCGTCGCGGCGGTCCAGCCGAAGCGCATCATCCTCTTCGGCTCGGCGGCGCGCGGCCAGATGCACCGAGACAGCGATCTGGACGTCCTGGTGATCATGCCCGACACCGTTCACCGTCGCGAGACGGCGCGGCAGATCTACCGGGCGCTGCGTCGCCTGGGGGCGCCGAAGGACGTGATAGTAGTAACCGAGAGCGATGTGGCCCGCTTCGCGCACGAGCCGTCACTGGTGATCCATCCTGCCCTGGCCGAGGGAAAGGAGATCTACCGTGCCACCTGAACGTCCCGTACCCGGCTCAGCGGGCGAATGGCTGGTCTACGCCCGGCGCGACCTGGCGATGGCGCAGGCGCCGCTGCCGGAAGGGGCCGTCTACGAGCAACTCTGTTTTCACGCTCAGCAGGCCGCGGAGAAAGCCATCAAGGCCGTGTATCGGGTGCGCGGCCAGATCTTCCGCTACACGCACGATCTTGACGATCTGCTGTACGGCCTTGAGCGCGACGGAATGGTTATTCCTGAGTCGATCTGGGATGCCGCCGACCTGACGCGATTCGCCTGGGAGTCACGCTATCCAGGCTTTGGGGAGCCGGTCACCGAAGAGGAGTATCAGCAGGCCCTGACCCTGGCGCGCCGGGTTGTGGCCTGGGCGGACGGGTTGATCGAAGCGGAGACGGCGGGGTAGAAGAAGCGGCAACCAGGGTTGCACCTTTGCAGCGCCTCTCCTATAAGCATTGAATCCGGTATCGTCGCTCGCTGCGGGCTAAAGCCCTCGCTGAGTTCCTGAAAGCCCCTGCGGGGCTTCCACGTTCTGAGCGAGGGCTTTAGCTTTAGCCCGCAGCGGGCGATGCCGTCGCAAGGATCAGTGTGGCATACCGGATTCATTTCTCAATCTTCATCAGCAGGACGCTGTGGTTGTGGCGCTGCCCGGATGTATTCCCCGCGTGGCGTGCAGCGGATCGTACAACGCCAATCTCCCGCGATCCTCCGCGTACTCTGCGGTAAACCTCAACCAGAGCCGGGAAAACCGGCTTTCCCCTCGTCCAGGCGCATATGGCGGCGGCCCTCATGGGCGCATTTGCGAACTCTGCCCGTGGCATGATAGATGCAAGCGGGGGAACGTCGCATTCCCTTGATGCCAGGGCTTCGGCCCGGGGAAGCCCCTCCCTGCGGCGCGCGGCGCGGGCGCCTGAACGCCAGCGGTAACGGCGACCGGCTATGCTGTGTGCCGGAACCGGCTATGCGCTACGAAGGGGCGAAGAGGGGGAGGGGTGTGGGGAAACCAGGTTTCCCCCACTCTTCACAGGCCCTGCGGTGCGAGCGGGTCCGGCCCCGCCGTCGGTGTGGGGAAACCAGGTTTCCCCTACTCTTCACAGAGCTACGTTCTTCCCAACCCTCTCGTGTGAAACCTACTATCACTCCAGGTAACAACCATGCACCTTCACACCCTCCCTGTCTCCTCCCGCCTGGCCGACCCGGCCGCGGTGGCCGCCGAAGCGGACCTGGCGGCGCGCCTGCCCGAAGGCTGGCGTCTCTCCCAGCACCAACTCGTCACTTATCGAGCCCTCCGCGACGGCAACATTGACGTGGTGTTCAATACCGCCATGACCGGCGATGGCAAGAGTCTGGCCGGCCTGTTGCCGCTGCTCACCGACTCGCGCCACAATGGAACGCTGGCGCTCTTCCCCACCAACGAGCTGATCCAGGATCAATTTCGCAGCGCCAGGCTGACCCTGCCTACCTGGGGACGCGCCGAGGCATGGGCGGGCATGCTCTACGGCGCGCGGCTCGACGATCTGACGGCGGAGGTCGAGGTGCTTCAGCGGCCCGAGGCCCTCCTCAAAGTGTTGAAGGATCATCGCCTGACCCTCTCCAATCCCGACATCTTCCACGCCATCATGCAGTTCCACTACCAGCGACCCGGACGGAGTCCCGACCACGTGACCGGTCAGGTGCCGCTGCTGATCGAGCAGTTGACCTTCGACGAGTTTCACATTTTCGAGACGCCCCAGGTGATCGCTGCGCTCACCGGGCTGCTGTTCCTGCGCACCCAGCAGCCGGGTCTCAAGACCCTGTTCCTCTCGGCCACGCCCGAGACCGAGGTGCTCAAGCTCCTCGACCGGGTGGGTTTCGGCGAGCGAATCAGGCTGATTGATCCCCAGCGCGAAGGCTGGTACCACCACGGCGCCGCTCCCGGCGCAGAATGGCGCCCGATTCTGGGTGCCAGTGCGCTTCACTTCGCGGCCCAGAATGCCGAAACGTGGATCGCCGCCGATGGCGAGCGGATCCTCCTCGACTGGTTCCGCCAGCACCGTCCGGCGGCGAAGGGGGCGCTGATCGTCAACTCGGTGGCGACGGCCCTGCGCCTGACCGAACGCCTGCGCCCGCTCTTCGCGCGCGAGGGCCTGCGCGTGGAGTGCAACACGGGCATCACCGGCTACCGGACGCGCCAGGCTTCCTACCAGGCCGATCTGCTGATTGGCACCTCGACGGTGGATGTGGGGGTGGATTTCCGCATCAATTTCCTGGTCTTCGAGGCGCTTAACGCCGGGGCATTCTTGCAGCGTCTCGGTCGCCTGGGACGCCATACCAGCTTCATCGATCGCGATGGTGCCGAACGGAAGTTCGAGGTCTTCGCCGCCTACGCGCTCGTGCCGCCGTTTGTCTACGAGCGGCTGAGCGCGCCCGAGGCCGGGGCCGGCGCTCCCCTGCGCGATGGCGACACCTGCTCCCGCACGGATCTGGCGCGCGCCATTCAGGCGGCGTTCCCTCCGCCGGCCAGTTTTTCGGCCTACGCCCGCCGCTGGGGGTGCTTCGTTCCCGCCCGCGTGATCCAGATCCTCTCCAGCAAGCCGCTCAAAACCACCTACGCCTCGGTTACTCGGGACCTGCTGCGGCAGTACGGCAGGCTGACGCAGAGCCGCATCGGGGACGCCTTGCGTGAAGCGCAGGCGCGCCGCGATCAAGGCGAGGGGCCGCTCATCGCGGAGGCCCGGGCCTTCCGCGGCGGCAGCCCCTTTGATTGCGGCGTGATCAAAGAGGACGAGGGCGACGTGGTGACCTACGACCTGTTCTGGCTGCTGGCCAACGGCCATCTGGAGTTCCTGAGCCAGGACGAGTTCTGCGCGGCGGTGCGGCGCCTGGGCAAACCCGACGCGCCCTACCGGCGGGGCTGGCAACACTTCTTCTTCCGCTGGCGCGCCTTGCGCGCCCAGCCGGAACGGGTGCAGGTCCTACTTCCACCCGAGGTGGCCGGATGGGGACCGGAGCGCCAGCAGGTGGCGGTGGTGCTGCCGAAGGGCACACGGGTAGACTGTAACGGGCATGACTTTCTCAACCAGCTCAACCGCGAGATCAGCCGGCGCCAGTATGTGGCGCTGATCGTGCCGGGCAAGGACCCGCTCCAGGTGCGGCGCGAGGCGTACCTGCCGCCGGGCATGCGCCTGTGGCCCTACCGCGTGGATAGCGAGGGCGGCGAGTTGCGCGGCGCGGTCGCCTTCGGACGCGAGGCCCTGCTGCTGGATAGCCGCCTGCACAACCGCCCGCTTGAGGGCGGGGAGGCGCCGTTCATCTGTTGAGGTTTCAACAGGGCGATGCGTTCCATTGGCTTTGAGTTTCGTTACACGGGCTCGACGTATACGCCGGGTGCGGGTATTGCTCGTAGAAGCAGGAGGTGATTGATGAACCTGTCGCTATCTGACCCTGAACCGACTGATGATCTGGAAGAAAACCTGGAAGCGATCGCCGAGCTGAGCGAGCAGCTTACCGCGACCGAAGCGCGCGCGGCGCCAGAGGCGGAGCAACCGGCGCTGGCCCTCGAGCCGATCTTCGCGCGGTTGTTGCGCGGGGCGATCGATCCAAAAGACGCGGTGCTGGCCGATTACGCCACCCACGTGGCCCCGCGTCTCTCGGCCCGGCTCGCCCACGTGGCGGCCAAGGGCGGCGATTTCGCCCTGCAGAAGCGCGCAGCGGGCGCCCCCGCGGAGGAGTTGGCGCGCTACGGCGACGACCAGAGCATGCGCGCCCACATCGTCAACGGCCTGCTGCCGGTGGCGCGGGTGGCGCGCACCCTCAAACACTGGGGTGTGCAGCGTTTCGTGGACGAGTTCGACGACAAGACGTACCGGCTCTTCTGCGCGGGCTACACCCTCCACGACTGGCTCAAGCTGCCAGGCGTCAATAAAGAGCTACACGCCCTGGGACTGGAATACAACACGGTCAACGTAGCGGTCCATCTGCCCGAGGTGGAGCGGATCATCGGCAAGTGGTGCGCTGACCTGGGCCTTGACCGCTTTCTGGCGCCCATCGGCGGGCTTGACGTCCACCTGCACACGCTGATCTACATCGCCTCGAACACCCAGCTTCAATGGGGGGTGATGCGTAACCTTGCGGCCCTGCCGGGGCTGCGCGCGTGTGGGCGCACCCTGAGTCTCGCCACCGATCTGGCGACCTTCGCCGACTACCTGGCCTACCTGGGCCGCACGCCAATCGAGGCGGCGAGCCATCGGGCCATCCGGGACATGGTGGCCAGTTTTGACGATAAGCGCGTCGGCATCGCGTTGACCTACCATCACCTCGCCGATGTGCGCGGGGTGATCACCAGCATCATCAACAACGCCGCCATCGCCGCCTACGCGGTTCCCGACCAGCGCGTGCCGTTGCTCTACGCGCCCACCGGCGCGGTCTACCTGGAGCGCCGGAGCGCGCCCCCCGCGCCAGCGGTGGCCGGCGTGGCCGAGGCCACGGTCGCGCGCATCCGCGAGCTGTGCCAGCGCCAGCTAGCCGAGAACCTGACCGGTTTTGGTCGTGATGGGAAGGGGATCAAGTACGCCGACTATTACACCATGTTTTTCGCGCCGCGCGATCTGGCCCGCCTGGTCGCCAGCTTCGCCGAACGGCGCATCACCGGCAGCGCCTCGGCGGGCAAGCGCTACGCCGGCATCGCCGACAAGGGCCTGGCGCCCGCCGGAACCGACCTCAATCTACCCGACGCGCTCGAAGTTGATCGTATCGCCGAAACCTGCGCCCTGCTGGTGAAGATCGCCGCCGGCGCCGATCCCGCCCTCGACGCCGAACAGGTGCTGCTGGACCACATGGGACTCGCCCATCTCCGCGCTCTGGTCAGGCAGATCAACAGCGGCAAGACCGGCGGCGTTCCGTATGGCTGGTACTACGCGGCGGGGATGTACCGCAACATGACGCCCGGTCTCGATGAGCAGCAGTGGGTCGAACGCCTGCGCGCGCTGGCCGAGTCGGTCGCCGCACGGCTGCCCGACACGCCGCCAACCGCCGCCCCGCAGTGGGAAGAGATCCGGCGTTATGTGGCCGATCACCTGCGCTTTGGGCCGGCGTCCCCCGCCGATCTGTCCGCCCGCTTCCAGACGGAACTGGCGCGCTACGGCAAGGCCCGCGCCAGCGGGCGCGGCGCGACGACGGTGTGCGGCCTGTGCTCCTCCCCCTATCGCGTCAGTGAGCAACAGGAAGCCGCCAGCCTGTTCGCGCCGATGGTCTACACCAACAAGCAACCGCTGCACGGCAGCAAGGCCATTCGGCACATCTGCGCCATCTGCGGCGCAGAGATGATGCTGCGCCAGTTGCTCATGAAGCGCGGCCAGGAGAGCGGCGGCAACTTCGAGAAACGCAGGCTGCGCTATCTCTACTTCTATCCTACCTACTTCTTCACCCCCGAGAGCCTGAAGATGCTCCGCGCCGCGCACGACCAGCTCAAGCGGGTCAGTTTCACCGAGTTGCGCAAGGCGTTGGGGAACAATGGCGAGATCCTCGATCTGGACGCGGAGACGTTCCAGCGCATAGAACCCCTGTTGCTGGACCCCACGCCGCCCGAGCCGGCCAGCGACCGGCTCTTCCGGCTGCGCTTCCCGAACAACGAGCCGATCACCTTCAGCTTCATCGGCATCCCCCCCGCCGCGCGTGACGCGAAGGACGCCGAGGCCTGGATCAACCCCGCCTTTCTGGCCCTGCTGCTGCCGCTCATCCTGGACGTGAAGGTAGTCGCCAGCGAGAGCCTGCTGCCGATCATCCAGGAGGCCACGGAACTGCCCGAAACGGTCGCCTTCGACGGGGCGCACGCCTACGTGGGACGTACCGTCGAACAGGCGCGCCTCAATCTGGATCAACTCCTCCCCGCGCTCCAGCGGCTGGTGGCGAGCTACCTGGTGCATCTCGACGGCAACGCCAGAGCCGGGGCGGGCGGCTTCGATTACCGCTGGCACGAGATCCCGGCGGTGGCCCGCAACCTGGAAACCTCATCCCTCTACGCCTTTCACTACCTGAAGAAGGGGCTGCGCCGCGAGAGCGGCGACAGCATCCCGGCGAAACAGGCCGCGCGCTACATCCACCTCGTCGAACAGTATCTCGATCCGGAGAACACAGCCATGTCACACGCTCGCCAGTTAGTCACCCTCTACCGCCAGTTCTACCGCCACAAACCCCGGCGGCTCAACAGCAACAGCATTCTGAAGCCGTTGAGCGAAGCCGCCGCGGTCATTCTGGAGGCCGATCCCCGCCTGTTCAACGACGACGAAGCCCTGATCGAAGCGGTTCAGGGACGGCTCAGCAAGTTTCTTGACAACGTGGACCGCGGAAGCGCCGATGGCGCCATCCCCGGGTGGATTGACCGCGAGACGCGCGACGCGAGTCTGGAGGCGTTCAGCCGCTACATGGTCGAGGAGGTGTACCGCAAGGCCTTTGGCGGCAACCGCGCCGCGCTGGCCGGCCGCCAACTCAACCTGCTCAAAAACGCCTGCGAGGCGATCTACATGGCCGAGGAGCGCCGCGAATGGCGCGAGCGCGGCGAGCAACCCGACGAAACCGCGAATGGCACCGTCGAAGCCTGAGGCTGGTTGTCAGATCACTGTCCAACCGTTACGCTACCCGCAGCTTTTTGGAAGGAGAAAACCGAACCATGCTCGCCACAATGTTCTTCCCCGACAGCGTTCCGCCACGCCCCAACGGGCGCTACGCGCACATCATCCTTCTGCGCGAGACCGACTCCTACGCCCTGTTCCAGACCGACGGCGAACTCAACACCGCCCGGGTGCATGCCGGCGTCGTTGAGACCGATCTCATGACCCGCATCACCATGTTCAAACGCAAGCAGACCACCCCGGAGCGGCTGGTGGGCCGGGAGTTGCTGCGCCGCTACGGTTTGATCAGCGCGGAGCAGGCCGCCGAGGGCAAGGATGAGCGCGGCGTCGCCGTGGACGACCAGGGCCTGCCGATCTGCGACTACAACGTGGACTTCTGCAAGCAGTGCCCCGACTGCATCAGCTACGGCTTCGCCATCGGCGACGCTGGCTCCGAGAAGTCGAAGGTCTACAGCGACACGGCCTACAGCCTCAGCGCCTTCGACGCCAGCCACGAGGCCTTTACCCTGAACGCTCCCTATGAAGGCGGGACAATGAGCCGCAAGGGCGAAGTGACCAGCCGCATCAACGAGCAGGACCACGTGCGCCCGCAGACCCTCTTCCCCGCCGTGATCACCACGCGCGACCTGACCGCGCCCCTGTTCCTCTACGTCCTGAACAACGTGCTGCGCACCCGGCGCTACGGTGCGCAGACCACCCGCACCGGCACGATGACCAATCACGTCCTGGGCATTGTGCTGGCGGATGGGGAGATCTTCTCGAACCTGCACTTTACCCAGCGTCTTTACGACCTGTTGCACCGGCAGGGCGCGATTGATCCCGCTCGCCCCATCCCCGTGCCGGACGCTCTGGCCGCCTCGCGCGAGGTGATCGGCGCCCTGCTGGAGGAGGACAGGGTGGTCATCACCCAGCACCTGCACGGCGACGATCTGGCGTCGTTTCTGGCCGACTTTGGACAGCGGACCAGCAGCGACCAAGGGATGCACGAACTGCTGCGAGCCGCGGCCCGCGACAGTGAGGCCTACTTTGCCGCCTACATCCAGAAGAAGGATAAGAGCAAGAAAGGCTAGAACCCCGTCCGACGCCAGGGCCGAAGCACTGGCCGCGCCGCTGCTTCGGCCCGGCTCGAACGCGGCGCCAGGAATAGGAGCGCGCGCATGCACCTGTACGTCTGTCGTCTGACCCTCCACGAACCGCTCTTCTTCGCCACCCGCGAACTGGGGCGGCTCTACGAGACCGGGCGGTACCTGCACAACTATGCCCTGAGTTACGCCCTGGGCCTGGCACGGGCCCCCTGGTTCAACCGTGAGCAGGTTCCGCGGTACAAGGAGGACCTTGGCAGCCTGACCGGCGTGTACGTAACCCCGGCCCAACCGGAGCGGACCAGTTTTCAACTTGCTACCTTCAAGTATGGCGAGGAGATCCTGCACGTCGAAATGGAACAGGCGACGCGCAACACGCCCTCCTTTGGCCGTGCCAAGGAACTGGCCCCCGGCTCGCACTTCGTGTGTTACGTTATCAGCCAGGCGCCATTGCGCCTGCCGCGCTGGGTGCGCCTGGGCAAATGGCACAGCAAGGCGCTGGTAGAGGCCGAAGAGGCGCCGGTGGAAGAGCGTACAGGCGACTACATAGCAGCCTGCCCGCTTAACCCCCTCGATGTGCCGGCGAACGTGTTGCGGGCCTTCGACATCATTTCGATGCCCCCGGCGAGCCTCGTCGCCAACGCTCGCTGCCACGGGCCGCACTACGTCCTGCCCGGCGACCAGGGGTTGCCGGTGGGGATGCGGTACGTGTTTCCGTAGGCCAGGTTGCCCGTCGGCCTGTCAGTCTGCTCCACGCCCCCGCATCACCGGTCCGTGGAGGTGTGGAGGTGTGGAGGTGTGGAGGTGAAGCTATGGCCCGATGAAATGAGCGGGCCTGAACTATTCGCGATTGGCAATCCCCCGCCGTGGAGGCGCATATGAGCGATTTCCCTGATCTGTACGCCTTTGTTCTCCGGCTGCACCCCCTGGAGGGCGGGCCGGCGCCGCGCCCCCAGGGCCACGGGCTGCAGGCGCTCTTTCTCGATCTGGTGCGCCAGGTGGCGCCGGAAGTAGCCGAGGAGTTGCACGCTGACGCGCCCAGCAAGCCCTACACCGTCGCGTCCCTGCCCCAACGTAACCGCGACGTGGTGGAACTGCGCGTCTCTTTGCTGCGCGCCGACCTGTTCCAGCCCTTCGTGCACGCCCTGCTCCGCCAGATGCCCGGCGAGGCGCCGCTGCGCCTCGGCCAGAGCGCGCTGCGCCTTGGCGACGTGATCGGCACCCCGCCCCCCGGGGGCCATCCCTGGGCCGGTTACGACAGCTTCATCGCCCTGGCGGCCCGCGCCGAAGCGGCGCATACCGTCGTACTCGAGTTCGCCAGCCCCACCGCCATCGGTCAGGCGGCGCGCCCCGACGGCAAGCCGCGCCTGGCCATCCTGCCCGATCCGGGGCTGATCTTCTTCAGCCTGGCCAGACGCTGGAACGAACTGGCCCCGGCACAGGCGCGTCTGGATCTCGAACTGGTCCGGGCCGCCGCCGCCGACACCCTGGTCTCGCGCTATCGCGCCGAGTCGCGCGAGATCAACCTGGGCAAGGGCCCGCAAAAAGGCTTTGTCGGCACAGTGGCCTACGAACTACCGGTGAACCCGGAGCAGGCGCGGGTGCTGGCCCTGCTCGCCGACGCGGCCCTGTTCCTCGGCGTGGGGATCAAGACCGCGCGGGGCATGGGCCTGTGCCGACGCCTGCCCGACAAGGAGACAGGTCCATGAGCATTGACATCGGTCCGCCTGAATACGTTCCGCTCTCAATGTTAAATGCCCTGGCCTACTGCCCGCGGCGCTTCGCCTACGAGTTCATTCAGGCCGAAATGCTGTTGAACGAACACGTGGTGGAGGGCCACCTGCGCCACGAAGGGGTGGACCTGGGCGGCACGACCTGGCTGGAAGACGCGGTGCAACAGCGGCGGGTCTACGTCTGGAGCGAACGTCTGCGCATCGCCGGCTACTGCGACGTTGTCGAAGCGCGCGGCGGCGAACGCTATCCGGTGGAGTTCAAGAAAGGCCGGCCGGGACGCTGGCAGAACGACCACGCGCAGCTCTGCGCCCAGGCCCTCTGCCTGGAGGAGCGCACCGGCGCGCGGATCGAACGGGGCTTCATCTTCTACTTCGCGGCGCGGCGGCGGGAGGAAGTGCGCTTCACGCAGGAACTACGCACCGAGGTCGAGCGTCTGGCGCGCGAGGCCCACCGCCTGGCGGCAGCCGGGACCCTGCCGCCGCCGATTGACCAGCGCGCCCGCTGCCGGGCTTGCTCGCTCGAGCCCCTGTGCCTGCCCGACGAAATCCGCCAACTGGCCAGCGCGGTTGCAGGCTGATGGTTGATCGTCTACCAGACAGCACTCCGACAACCTGCAACGCTGGCGGCGCGAGCGCAGCGAGCCATAAGGCTCAGGGGCCTGAATGGATCAAGCATTCCGGTCAGCGCTCTCAGTTCGGCTCATTCGCCCATACCCCGGAGACCACCACCTATGATTGACATCCCTGGACCTGGCGTGGAGGTTTGCATGGCAACCCTGTATCTCACCGAACAATACAGCGTCGTCAAACTCGAAGGTGAGACCCTGCGGGTGCAGGCCGCGGGCGAACGCAACGGCGACGCGATCCGGGTGCCGCTCAACAAGATCGAACAGATCATGGTGCTGGGCGAGATCACCCTGACCACTCCGGCGCTGCACGAACTCCTCAAGCGCCGGATACCGGTCCACTACCTGACCGCCTGGGGCCGTTCCTACGGCTCGCTGCTGGCCGATTGGGGCAAAAACAGCGGGGTGCGCCTGGCGCAGTACGCCCTGGCAAGGGACGTGACGCGCAGTTTCGCCGTGGCCCGCGCTTGCATTGGAGGCAAACTGCAGAACATGCGCACGCTGCTGCTGCGCTACGCCCGCGGGCGCGACGACGACGCCGCGCTGCAGGAAGCGGCCCAGACCATCCGGCGCTGCCTGCGTGACCTCGAGCGTCTGGAACCGCCCACCGACACGAGCGACCGCATGCACGGCCTGGGGCCCCTGCTGGGGCTGGAGGGCAGCGGCAGCGCCGCCTACTACGGCGTCCTCGGCACGCTGCTCAAGGGCGAATGGAACTTCACCGGACGGGTCAAACGCCCGCCCACCGATCCGGTGAATGCGATGCTCTCCTTCGGCTACACCCTGCTTACCAACCAGACGGTATCCCTGGTCCACGCCGTGGGGCTCGATCCGGGCCTGGGCGTACTGCACCAGCCGGGCTTCGGCAAACCGGCGCTGGCGCTGGACATTGTCGAAATGTTTCGCCCGATCATCGTGGACTCGGTCATAATGACCATGATCAACACCGGCCAGGTAACACCCAGGGACTTTGACCAGGAACTGGGCGCGTACCGGTTACGGGATGGCGCGCGGCGAACCTTTCTGGAGAAATTCGAAGCCCGGCTCAACGAACAGGTGCAACATCCCCTGTTTGGATACCGGGTCAGCTACCGGCGCTGCATCGAATTCCAGGTCCGGCTGTTCGCCAAATACGCGCAGGGGGAAATTGAACGTTACGTTCCGTTTACGGTACGCTGATGTTTTCAAATCGAGGAGGGTCTGCTCGCAGGCACATCCGCTCCACACCCTGTGAGGTTGTACGCAATCCCCGGCCAGACACGCGGCGGAAATCGCATCAGAGGATCGCTGGCGCTGCCACGCGCCTCGTGGCTCAGATCCGATACACAAACAAACGACATACTATGGGAACCTCAGCAACCACAACACTCTACATCATCGCCTACGACATTCCCGACGACCGGCGGCGGACGAAGGTGCACCGGCTGCTCTGCGGATACGGCGCCTGGACGCAGTACTCCCTCTTCGAATGCTGGCTCACACGGCGCCAACTCGTGGAACTGCGGGCCAAACTGGCACGGCATCTGCTAGAGGAGCGCGACAGCGTGCGGTTCTACCCGCTCTGCAGCGCATGCCGTGAGCAGGTATTGACCGTAGGCGGACCGAAACCACACGATCCGGTGACGGTCATTCTCTAACGGGCGCCACGGCCCCGCTCTCGGGGGACCATGAAATCCTTGCCGACAGGGTAGATCGCTACCGAACAGGTTCGCACCGCAAAGGGCGCGGAGGAGCGCAGAGGGATCCAACAAACTCAATCCTCTGCGCTCGCCTGCGCGCTCTGCGGTAAGGTTAAACAAGGCAGGTCTCCGCCGTATCACCACGCGCCAGGCGCGATTCGAGCAGCGAAGCATGGGGTATCGGAGCGGGAGGCGCTCGCATGACGCGATTGGGCGTTCCAGCGCGGTGGAAGTCATGGTACAATAGGCGCGAGTTGGCTAACTCACGGCGTAGCGCGCGTCCGTAGGCAGGCCACTCGCAACACGGCTTCTCCGTGGCGTCCTGAAGCGGTAGCGAGCACAGGGGGTCGAAAAGGCCGCGAATCCGCAAGGCGGATTGAAACCTCCCGATTGAGCGTGCGACGCATCTGCTCAATTCGTCGAAAAGGCCGCGAATCCGCAAGGCGGATTGAAACGCCCGCCCTGACCAGATTCAGGATGGCCTCGCACGTGTCGAAAAGGCCGCGAATCCGCAAGGCGGATTGAAACGGCGATCTCTAAACCCTTCTCATACAATACCTGGTCCAGTCGAAAAGGCCGCGAATCCGCAAGGCGGATTGAAACTATTACGGATCGTTATTGGCCGAAAGCGTTTGTCGCGGTCGAAAAGGCCGCGAATCCGCAAGGCGGATTGAAACGCAAGCTTACGACACCTGACAGCATTACGCGCGGTGTCGAAAAGGCCGCGAATCCGCAAGGCGGATTGAAACACAACCAATCGATCGCACGGGCGGATCTTGAAGGATGTCGAAAAGGCCGCGAATCCGCAAGGCGGATTGAAACGCCGCGTTGTGTGTTGGATTGCTCTATATGAGATTGTCGAAAAGGCCGCGAATCCGCAAGGCGGATTGAAACGTATTTTATGCGCGAACGGGCGAAAGCGGCGCGACTGTCGAAAAGGCCGCGAATCCGCAAGGCGGATTGAAACACAATATTACCCTCAACACTCAGGTTGTCGGGCTTGAGTCGAAAAGGCCGCGACTCCGCAAGGCGGATTGAAACATCTGGACGTTGATGAGGTTGCGGCCCTGCACCAAGGTCGAAAAGGCCGCGAATCCGCAAGGCGGATTGAAACAACCTTGTCTACGCCGCTCCTGACGCAGTCAGGCTGGTCGAAAAGGCCGCGAATCCGCAAGGCGGATTGAAACTTGCACTGCTCCTGGGTTGTGTCAGGCCACCGGCCAGTCGAAAAGGCCGCGAATCCGCAAGGCGGATTGAAACAGGGGCCGAACAGCTCGATTGCTTTGGCGTCTCGGGGTCGAAAAGGCCGCGAATCCGCAAGGCGGATTGAAACTCACCGGTTTCCTGCGGGATAACCGACAGCACGAGGCGTCGAAAAGGCCGCGAATCCGCAAGGCGGATTGAAACTCGCCGATGTGCTGGCCCTCGCGCACACGATCAGTCGAAAAGGCCGCGAATCCGCAAGGCGGATTGAAACTACGAACCAGGATACGGGCATGCCGAACCAGAAGCGGTCGAAAAGGCCGCGAATCCGCAAGGCGGATTGAAACACCATGGGTGCCACGGTCGGCGCATCGCGCTGCCCGGTCGAAAAGGCCGCGAATCCGCAAGGCGGATTGAAACCGATAGAGACGGTAACTACATTGCCGAGACACCCGTCGAAAAGGCCGCGAATCCGCAAGGCGGATTGAAACCCTCCTCCCGTGGCGGAGGAACACGGACCGCGTCCGTCGAAAAGGCCGCGAATCCGCAAGGCGGATTGAAACGCCGAGATGGCCCGCGCGCGTCCAGCTCGGATGTTGGTCGAAAAGGCCGCGAATCCGCAAGGCGGATTGAAACCCCCAAAGAGTCCCGAAAGGAGTTCCCGAGATGCCGTCGAAAAGGCCGCGAATCCGCAAGGCGGATTGAAACGGGAATCATGCCCCCGACGACCTCTTTGAACCACGAGTCGAAAAGGCCGCGAATCCGCAAGGCGGATTGAAACGTTATTGGGACTCTGGGGCCGGACCTGCCCTGGCCCGCGTCGAAAAGGCCGCGAATCCGCAAGGCGGATTGAAACGTCGCCCCCTCCCCTCCCTCCCGCCCGCTTTTCAGTCGAAAAGGCCGCGAATCCGCAAGGCGGATTGAAACCTGCCGGATGGTCGAGACCGCCTTCCAGGAGATGGTCGAGTCGAAAAGGCCGCGAATCCGCAAGGCGGATTGAAACGTGACGATAACACAGGCGGCTGTGACGCGGGCCCGGGTCGAAAAGGCCGCGAATCCGCAAGGCGGATTGAAACATTGCAATGCAGTACCGCGTGAATGACGGCACGATGTCGAAAAGGCCGCGAATCCGCAAGGCGGATTGAAACCTTCTCGATGGTGAAGGTCTCCTTCAGCTCGCCACCGAGTCGAAAAGGCCGCGAATCCGCAAGGCGGATTGAAACAGCTGGAGGTCCAGGCGGGCGAATGAGATTTCGCTGGTCGAAAAGGCCGCGAATCCGCAAGGCGGATTGAAACTCACGAATTCCTCAGCCCTCTATGGGGGCAAGACCTTGTCGAAAAGGCCGCGAATCCGCAAGGCGGATTGAAACCACCCTCTATGTCGGATCTCCCAAGTCCGACAAAAGGTCGAAAAGGCCGCGAATCCGCAAGGCGGATTGAAACTGGACGCGCCCAAATGCAAAGACTATATCCTATGGCAGTCGAAAAGGCCGCGAATCCGCAAGGCGGATTGAAACCCCTCCCTCGCCGCGGGCGGCAGAGCGGCGGTCATGTCGAAAAGGCCGCGAATCCGCAAGGCGGATTGAAACAGGGAAAATGGCAAATCCTTCAGGCCACGGGAGATCTGTCGAAAAGGCCGCGAATCCGCAAGGCGGATTGAAACTCCCACCGCGAAGGGGGGGCGGGGGGACATCCCAGTGGAAAAGGCCGCGAATCCGCAAGGCGGATTGAAACCGCTTGGGGTTAACACCCCGCGCAAGAACGCTTTGCGTCGAAAAGGCCGCGAATCCGCAAGGCGGATTGAAACGATGGCGAACCCTTCAGGCCACGGGAGATCTGGCCCGGTCGAAAAGGCCGCGAATCCGCAAGGCGGATTGAAACAACGATGTCCCCAACCTCGACCCCCTCGACATTGCACGTCGAAAAGGCCGCGAATCCGCAAGGCGGATTGAAACGCGCCAATCCGCCATGTGTGCCATCCGACGCCGTTGTCGAAAAGGCCGCGAATCCGCAAGGCGGATTGAAACCAGCTTCCTGACCACGCGACGAAGATCCTGTTCCCACGTCGAAAAGGCCGCGAATCCGCAAGGCGGATTGAAACACACCAAGGTCATGGGCGTCGAACGCCAGCACGTCCGCGTCGAAAAGGCCGCGAATCCGCAAGGCGGATTGAAACATCGAAGACCGTGGCGGTTGACGGGCCAATCCGCCAGTCGAAAAGGCCGCGAATCCGCAAGGCGGATTGAAACCCAGGATCACCCTTGCCGTCAACCATGTCAGGAACGGTGGTACATGTCCTGAAAATGTCCTGAGACCCAAGAACTGGACAGTCCGGTATGTTAGGATCCTCCCATCAGGAGGAGCCGATGAAACCCAGCCAGCACACGACCGAGCAGATCATCAAGATCCTTGAGCAGGCCGAGAAGGGTGAGCAGACCGTCGGGTCGGTCTGCCGAGAACACGGGATTACCGAGACGACCGTCTACCGCTGGCGCCGCGCCTATGGCGGGATGTCGGTTAGCGAGGCCCAGCGCCTCAAGGAGCTGGAGAAGGAGAATGGCCGGCTCAAGCGGCTGCTCGCCGAGCGGGTCTTGGAGATTGACCTGCTCAAGGAGCTGCTGGGAAAAAAAGCCTGACCGTGGCCGAGCAGCGCGAAGCGGTCGAGTTCCTGGTCGCGGGCGGGCTGGCGGTACAGCGGGCGTGTCGACTGGTCGGCATTCATCGCTCCACCTTCCACTATGTCGCGCACCCTGCCGATGATGACCCGCTACTCGCTAAGGTGAAGGAGCTGGCGGAGCGCCACCCGCGCTATGGCTACCGTCGGATCAGCGCGCTGGTGCGCAGGGAGGAGCGGGTCAACCAGAAGCGTATCCGGCGTCTCTGGCGCAAGCATAAGCTCCAGGTACAGCGTGTCGGTCGGCGACGAGCGCCCCGCATCCCCTCCGAGCGGCTGGTCGCCACCTATCCTGGTCACATCTGGGCCTACGACTTTGTGGAGGACGCCTTGGCTGATGGTACGCCGCTGCGCATCTTGACAGTGATGGACGAGTTCACCCGCGAGGGTCTGGCCCTCGACGTCGATACGGCTGCATCGGCCGAGCGCGTGATCGGTGTCCTCACTGCCCTCGTTGCCCAGCATGGAGCCCCAGGGCATCTGCGCAGCGACAATGGCCCCGAGTTCGTCGCGACAGCGGTCAAGCTCTGGCTGAAGCAGCGTGGCGTCCAGACGCTCTACATCGACCCTGGGAAGCCCTGGCAGAATGGCAAGGAGGAGCGCTTCAACGGCACGGTTCGCGATGAGTGCCTGAACATGCACTGCTTCGCCTCACTGGCCGAGGCCTGGGTGCGGCTGACGGCCTTCCAGAAGGAGTACAACACGGTTCGCCCCCACAGCAGCCCTGGAAACCTCGCCCCGCTGATGTTCAAGACGGCCTGGTACGAGACCCAGGCCAAGACCCGGGAGACTAACATTCCCGCTTGACCAGTTCTTGGGTCTCATATCAAAAAAACACTGAGTTAGGAAGTCCTCCGTTCATCGCCCAGGATGTCTCCTACGCGGCCAGGCGAAGGAGGTGTCCCGTGCTCAAGAAGGAGGACTTCATGGTCATGAAAGCACTCGCCAATCGCGGTGTCTATCAGAAAGACATCGCCGCCGAACTCGGCGTCCATCCCAGGACCGTTAGCCGCGCGCTCAAACGTGGCGCCGCTCCCGCTCCCAAGCGCACCCCTCGTGGCAGCAAGCTCGACCCCTTCACGTCTACCGTCGACCGCCTGCTCCACGACGGCGTCTGGAACGCTGTTGTCATTCTCCGTGAACTCGAAGGCCAGGGCTACGACGGCGGCATCACCATCCTGCGCGACTACATCACTCCCAAACGTGCACTTCGTCCAGATCGTGCGACCGTGCGCTTCGAGACCGACCCCGGCCAGCACCTCCAGAGTGACTGGGGCCAGATCAAAACCACCATCGCCGGCGAGCCTCCCACCGCCCACTTCATCGTCAACCAGCTCGCCTACTCACGCCGCTTTCACGTCTGGGCCACCGACAGTGAGGACGTCGCGCACACCTCCGAGGGGTTGGTTCGCAGCTTCGCCTACTTCGGCGGCGTCACCCAGGAAGTGCTTGTCGACAACCAGAAGGCTGCAGTGCTCAGCCACGCGCCTGACGGTGATGTGCAGTTCAACGAGCGCTTTCTCGACCTTGCCAGCCGCTACGGCTTCACGCCGCGGGCCTGCAAGCCCTACCGCGCCCGCACTAAAGGCAAAGACGAGCGCATGGTCGGCTACCTCACGCAGCACTTCTTCGTGCGCTACCGTGCCTTTGAGAACCGGGCCCATCTCAACCAGCAACTCGAGGACTGGCTTGTGCGTGAGGCTGACCAGCGCCGGCACGGGACGCTCAAGCCGGTCGTCGCCGAGCGGTTTGTGCGCGAGCAGCCGGCGCTTCAGACCTTGCCGTCCCACCCTTACGACACCTCCTACCGTGAGACCCGCCAGGTCGGTTGGGACTGCTCTATCGACGTCCGCGGCAACCGCTACACAGCGTTCCCGCAGCGCTGGCAGGTCAGGTGGTTGTGGTGCGGATCGGGCTCGATGGTCACCTCCGCGTGTATCACGACGACCTGCTGCCCGTCACCCATCAGCTTCGCTCAGCGGCCGAGGGGTGGGTGAAGGCGCCGGAACACCACGCGGCGCTCTGGCAGCAAGTGCTGAAGGTCGAGCAGCGTGACCTTGCAGTCTACGAAGAGGTGGCGCAATGGAGCTAGCTGCCTTGCTGGAGCGGCTGCGGCTGGAGCGCCTCGAACCGCAACTCGACGCGGTCTGCGAGCAGGCGGCCGCCCGCGAGCTCGACGACAAGAGCTTTTTGACCGCGGCCCTGGTGACGGAGTGGCAGGGCCGGCAGTTGCGGGGGATAGAGGCACGCTTACGCCATAGCCGGCGTAGATGGATAAAGTCGAACTTAGGGATCTGGTATTATTTGCTGGCGTTCAGAACATATGGACGATCACGTGACGGAGGGCGCGAAGACGATGTGCAGAGAAAATGTCGCGCCCAATTCACCAAAATCGAAGCAGAGCGGCAGATCCACGGGCCATTCGTATTTGACAGGCGCCCGCGACTCAGACATGGGCGGTCCGGGCGCGGCACCCAGGCGTATGGTTCCGGGTGACCAGGGCGGTAGACCGTGAAGGCCGGCCCGGCATGCACGAAGCTGATCGGCGTGCCTCCGAGCGCAGTTCACTCATCGAGGCCGCGGATGGCGCGATAGTCGCGTTCCTGCTGGATCGCGTTTCACGGGAATGGTATCAATGCGTCTTTACATCCACCACGGGTCCTCACGTGCGCCCGCGGGTGCGCTGGCGCAGGGCCTCGAAGAGGATGACGCTGCCGGCGATGGCGGCGTTCAGCGACTCGGCGCGGCCCACCATGGGGATGCCGATGCGGTGGGTGGCGTGAGCCAATCCCTCAGGACTGACGCCGTGGGCCTCGTTGCCGATGATCAGCGCCACGGGTTGCTTCCAGTCGGCAGCGTAGTAGGGCATGGTTGCGCCCGCTTCGGCGGCGTAGACCGCCGGGCAGGCGCGCAACTCGGCGCCGATGGCCTCCCAGTCGAGGTCGGCGCGAATGGGCAGGTTGAAGTGCGCGCCCATCGCGGCGCGCAGCACCTTGGGGGCATACACATCGGCCGTGCCGGGAGCGCAGAGGGCCAGTCCCACGCCGGCGGCCTCGGCCGAGCGCAGCAGCGTCCCGACGTTGCCCGGGTCCTGCACGCCGTCGAGGACCAGGCGCAGCCCGGCCCGCGGGGCAAGTTCGGGCCAGGGGAAGACCGCGACCACGCCCTGGGGGTGCTGGGTATCGGCGACGGCGGCGATCACGGCGGGGCTGGCCTGGTAGCAGGCCGGGCGCCCGGCGAGCCGGGCGAGCAGGCGCGCCCCCTCGGAGGTGCGCTCGAGTTGCTCGGGGACGTACAGCGCCAGCCGCGGAGCGGCCCCGGCCTCCAGGGCATCGGCAACGAGGCGCACGCCTTCCAGAAAGAGGCTGCGCTCGCGGCGGCGCTCCCGGGGGAGATCGCGCAGCGAGCGCAGGAACTTAACGTGCGGATTGGCGGTGCTGGAGATCACAAATCGGCTGACGGGGCGGAGGCGGCACCCTGGGACGCGGCGATGATCACCGGGCGAGCCGGGCGCCCGCCAGCGGCAGCCGGACGCGGGCCGGCGGGCGAGGTCATGGCCGCCGCCACCACGTCGCTAAACGCCTTCGGGTCGCGCACGGCCAGATCGGCCAGCATCTTGCGATCGATCTCGATGCCGGCCTGCTTCATCCCCGCGACCAGGCGGCTGTAGGTGGTGCCATTGAGGCGCGCCGCGGCATTGATGCGCATGATCCACAGGCGGCGAAAATCGCGCTTGCGATGGCGGCGATCCCGGTAGGCATAGGCGAGGGCGTGCATCACCGCCTCGTGGGCAACCTTGTAATGGCGGCTGCGCGCGCCGCGGTAGCCCTTCGCCTGCTTCATCAACTTCTTGTGACGCTTGTGCGTCATGATGCCACGCTTGACACGTGCCATGGTTGGAGTTCCTCCCCTGTGACGGGCAGGTCAGGGGGTGGCTGCATCCCTGAGCTACGCCCGATAGAGCGGTGACCAGTACTACCTGGTGACAACGGGCCCGATCTGCGCCTGTCTCGGCGCCCTATGTGGCTTTGCCGCACAGCGACAGCGTAAAGGGGGCCGTCCTGGAAGGGGGCAGCCCTCCCGAACCCTCCCCCTGTGGTAGCGTTTTTACTTCAGACCGTAGGGCAGCGCCACCTTCAGGTGCGAGCGATTCGCGGATGAGGAGGGCAGGCCCTTGCCCCACTGGCGCTGGGAGCGACCGGGGCGATTGATCTTGTTCCCACGGACGCCCTTCTGTTGCAGCACCTTGCCGCTGCCGGTCACCTTGAAGCGGCGCCTGGCGCCCTTGTGGGTTTTCATCTTTGGCATAGGTAGAGCCTACTTCTTCAGGCGAGGACTCAGATCCTGCTCGTCCTCATCATCAAACTCATCAGTGTCAAGCTCTTCATCGTCGAGCGTCTCATCCTGCAGATCGACCTCATCGTCGAACTCCTCGGCCTGCAGATCCGTCTCCTCGTCAAGATCCTCGTCAGACTCGGGCGTTACGGCGCCGGCGGGGCGCTCCTCGGCCACCCCCTGGGTCCGCGCCAGTTTTGCGCGCTCTTTTTGCGCCTGCTGGGCAGCCTTGAGCACCTTGGGATTAGGGGCGAGCAGGAGCGAAAGCACACGGCCCTCGAGCAGGGGCTTCTGCTCAACCACGGCGATGTCGCGCAACTGCTCGGCGATATCTTCGAGCATCTTGCGCCCGATGTCGGGATGCGCCATTTCCCGGCCGCGGAAGCGCACATTGAACTTGACTTTATCGCCCTGGAGCAGGAACTTCTTCGCCTGGTTCGCCTTGGTGGTAATGTCGTGCTCGGCGGTTTTCGGCATCAGGCGGATCTGCTTCAGATCGGCCTGCTTCTGATTGCGGCGCGCCTCGCGTTCCTTCTGGCTCTGCTCGTAACGGAACTTGCCGTAGTCAAGCAGACGACAGACGGGCGGCACGGCGTTTGGCGCCACCTCGACCAGGTCAAAGCCGCGTTCCTCGGCCAGCGCGAGGGCCTCGCGGATGCCGATGATCCCTACCTGCGTGCCGTTCTCGTCGATCAGGCGCACCTCGCGTGCGCGGATACGATTGTTGATACGGAACCGATCCCTAATGGCTTGACTCCTTCGTCTTCATCTTGCCGGCCATAAGCGCGCCTGCCGTTCACTGCCGGATCTGCCCGGGGGCGGGGAGGCTGCGCCGCCCCACATCCCCCTGATCCCTTCCCGTTGCAGTGGCGATTGTGGCGTTACGCCGGTCCCCCTGGCCGCCACTGGCCGGGAACGACGGGTTGGTTGAGGGCCTGCGGCCCTCAACACCTCCCCGCTGGGAGGGGACGGCGTAACTCCTGTCACCGCGCGGCAGCGCCACGTTGATTGTGTGAGCGACACCCGCAGGTCGCACCCACACGAGCTGTGCATAGCAGGGCCGACAACCCTTGCTGATATCGAAAAAGCATTATAACAGGCGGGAAGAAGGGCGTCAAACTCGTTAGATGCGAACGCTCGCTATCCGCGCACCACGGCGCGCCCGGCGCCGATCGCCAGCATCTCGCCGGCCACACGCTGCCCGAGTTCAACGGCGAAATTGGTGCCGCGATCCCATGGGTAGACCTGGCTCATGCTCGCCCAGAACAGGCCGTTCAACGGTGTGCGCAGGGGCGGGATGGAACGGCTATGGTTCACCGGAACGATCGGCTGGGCATAGGCTTCGCGGTGCAGCCAGCTCTTGCGCACCCAGGCCGGCTCGAAGGCCGGATTGACCTGCCGTAGCGAGGGCAGGAAGCGCGCCAGCAACTCCTCGTGGCTCAGCCGGAAGTATTCGTGGTCGGGGTCGAGATAGTCGCCGAGGTAGACCAGATGGTCGCCGCCGTAGTAGGTTGGCTCGATGAAGTTGGTGTGTTCGACCAGCGCCAGGTAGGGAAACTGGTCCTTGGGCATATTCACCCAGTACAGCCCGGCAGTGAGCGGGCGGGTCAGGGCCAGGGTGAGCACCACCGCACCCATCGAACGCAACTCGCGCAGGCGCCCGAGGTAGGCGTCGGGCAGGTGCGGCACGAGACGCATAAGCAGCGCAGGCGAGCCGGTGACGAGCAACTGGTCGAACGCCTCGGGAGGCAGGCCGGGCGCGAGCACGTCCCAACCGGCGGCGCTCTGGCGCACGGCGCCGATCGGCGTGCCGAGGCGCGTCTCGACCCCCAGGGCGCGGATGGCGGCCAGCAGCGCGTCGGCAAATCCCTGGAAGCCGCCCACGAAGTAGCCGAGCTTGAAGCTACGGGCGCGCAGGCGCGCCCAGAGCCAGGCCATGTTCACCTCGTCGGCGTGGCGCCCGAACTTGCCTTCGAGCAGGGGGCGCCAGAGTACCCGGTAGGCGTTCGGCCCCGCCCAGCGCGAGGTCCACGCGGCGGCAGTGGCGCGCTCGAGGCGCCGCCAGTTCGCGTCGAGGTACTTCAGGTAAAAGGCAACCGCGCCAAAGCGGACGCGATCGACGAGGGGGAGGGCAGGAAAGCGCAGGACCTGGAGCGCGCCATTCAGGTCATAGCCGCGCCCGTTCCACCACTGGGCCGTCACCTGGCTGCGGAAGAAGAGCCGATCGGCATAGCCGATGGCTGCGGCCAGTTTGATGATGGCCCGGTCGGTCTGAAAGATATGGTGGTAGAAGCGTTCGAGGGGCCATGCCCAGCGCTCGTCGCGAAAGCCCGACGCCAGACCGCCGACCACCGGCGCGGCCTCGAAGACCACGACGGCATGGCCGGCGCGGGCCAGTTCGTAGGCCGCGGTCATGCCGGCGATCCCCGCCCCGATGATGGCGACCCTCACGGCGTGACCCTCCGCGCCAGTTCCTCGCGCTCGATCAGCGGCTGCGCGGGCGCAACGGGCCCGTCTTGCTCCACCAGGGCCGCCGCGCGCTCCATATCGCGCCAGTTGAGGCTGAAGCGCAGCATGTACCACGCCCCCAGCAGCGTGATCGGCAGCCAGAGGGCCACGTGCAGCACCAGCGTATAGCCTACCGCCACGGCATGGGGCACGCCAAACCCGGTCAGCACGGCGATCCCCGGCGCGTCGAAGGTGCCGATGTAGCCCGGCGTCGAGGGAATGGTGGTGAAGAGATTCACCACTGCCGTCATCAGCATCAGCACCGTAAAGGGCGTCTCGAAGGGAAAGGCGTGCATCACGAACCAGTACTTGAGCGTCTCGCCGAGCCAGATCAGGATCGTTGCACCCAGAATGACCAGCAGGTCACGTGGGCTGCGCAGGGATTGCAGCCCGATGACGAAACGATCAAACAGACCGTGAACGCGGGGGCGCAAGCCCACGGGCAGGAGTCGATCCACCAGATAGGCGTAGCAGCGGCTCATCCACTCAGGACGGGCGGCGAGGAGCATGAAGACCAGGAAAGCGATGCCGAAGAGCGCGCTGAAGCCGATCACCAGGACACGGAACACGGGCGGCGCCGGGGCAAACGGAAGGGTGGCGAAGACGAACAGGAGCATCACCAACCCGTCAAACATGCGTTCGAGCACCACCGTGGCGAGCGAGGAACTCATCGGCACGCCCTCGTTGCGCCGCAGCACATAACTGCGCAACACCTCGCCGGCGCGCAACGGATAGACGTTGTTGCCCATGTACCCGATGACGACCACGGGAAAGAGCCGGCGCAGCGGAACCGGCCGCAGATGACCGAGCATCGCCCGCCAGCGCCAGGTGCGCACCCACACGGTCACGAAATAGACCCCGATGCCCGGTAGCAGCCACCAGTACCGGGCCTCGCGCAGGGCCTGCCAGAAGTGCTGGAGATCCAGCCCCGTCAGGGCGACGCCGAGGAAGACCAGGCTGATCCCGAGGCCGATCCAGAACTTCCAACTGCGCAAGGCGACCCTCCGTAAGCCACGGTGAGACTGACATCGGCTCATCTTACCCGGTCAGGCGTACCATTGTCAACGCGCCCGCCTCCTGGCCTCCTGCCCTCCTGCTCTCCTGCGGCGGGGTGTGGGGCGGCTGCGCCATCGAAACCATCCAGAAGTTCGGGGCTTGCCCCGAGAACGCCGCACGAGCCTTGCCGCGTCCGAGGTCCTTGAAAAAATCGAACAAACGTGCTATATTATACCGGAGCAACGGCGAAAGGTGTTTCGCCTCAACCGCAACTGACTCCGAAAGGCGACGGAGATGCACGAGAAGACGATCATCTACGACCCGGAGACCCGTGATTTCGCCATGTACCTCGATGGCGAACTGGTGGGCTTTGCGCGCACCTACCAGGAAGCTGAAGAAACCCTGGACGAGCTTGTCAGCGAGTTGCTCTACGAGCAAGCGCGCCTCCATCGGGAAGCCGCCTGAGCCTCCACGCGAGTAGTATCGAGCCTGACGCGCCTGGGCGCGTCACGGCGCAGTTTCCCCGCCCATCAGAGGAGATTGTCGTCCGCAAGGATTGCCGGCGCTGGTATAATCACAGGCGCATGGAGAGCGCGCCGATGGGGCGGAAACGTAGAGCCTGTCCGCATGACTCCTGTGGGAGGGCCGGGAAGTCGGGTTTCCCCACGCCTCTGGCCGAGGGGAGGGGCTGGGAGTGCTATGTCCTTCCAGAAAACAGATAACCCGGTTATCCGGACAGGCTCGTAGTAGTCTGTGAACGAAGTTTCCTGGCATTTCCGCCCCCCTCCCAACCTCCCCCCGTCGGGGGGAGGCGCCGGACTCCCTCACCCGGCGGGGGAGGGTTGGGGCGGGGGCGGAGTTACCGAAAAACGTAGTTCACAGACTACTTTAGTGGTCGGGGTTCCGTTTCCGAACAGTGGCGCGAGCAGCCTTCTGCCAGTATGAGGAACCACGTTATGGCCGAGCAATCCTGGTGGCGTCGCCTGGTGGCGACGATCGATCGGGAGTACGAGCGGCGGATCAGGGCGGCGAGCCTGGTCACCGAGTACGGCGCGCCTCACCACGACGAGCACGAAGAAGAGCTTGCCGAGGAAGGTGAAGTGGCCGAGATTGTCAACGTGCCGCGGGGTACGGCCATCGGGCGTGAGCACCGGGCCGCGTCGCCCTCGCCTGGATCGGAGCGCGAGGAGGAGTGAGGCATCCGGCGCGTGCTCGAACGGCAGGGTCTGGGAGGGCGAAGGCCCCCAGAAGGTGAGCGGATAAGCCTGCTTTGTCGGTTTGCGGTAGCGCTGCCGCGGGCCGGGGTTGCGTGGGCCGCAAAGCTTCGAAGCTCTTTCCCTCCTGGTGCGGCGCAGCGAAGCCGCGCTGCACCAGGAAGAGGCACGCCCGGAGGAGTGTAGCTCCTCCGAACCTCTTTGCGGCGGAACCTGCGGCAGGCGCCAGAGTAGAGTTAATCGTCCCGGCGGGGCGTGAGCGGGATGAAGCCCCGGAGGGCGGGCCGTCCCCGCGCCTCTCCCGCGGCCAGCCGCTCGGCCGCCAGTTCGACCAGTTCAGGAAGGATCAGCCCCGGCAACACCAACCCGCCCACCCGTACACGCTGGCGCCGGATCTGAGGATCCGCGGCCATGGCCCGGCTCTGCTCGCTGTTCAGCCAGGCCAGCAACTCGCCGAAGCTCGCTCCCAGCGACTGCTCCAGGCCAGTCAGCACCGAGCGGGCCAACCCCAGCCGCTCCGAACCTTCCTCGGGCGCCAGGGCCGCCGGGGGCAGGGCAACGATCGTCGGCGTGGCCAGATCCAGTTGCACCAGGACGCGGATGAAGCTCTCACCCGGTCGTGGCCCGCTCGCATCGAAGCCTACCACGCTGCCCGCCGCCGCCCCGGCGGCCTCGCGCTCCGCCGGGTCAACGATCTCCACTCGCGCGCCGATGTCGAACCCCAGGCCCTCGTACCATACGATCCCCGGACCATCGCCATTACCACGACTCAAGGACATGGCTTCCTCCTGAGGTGAACATTGCCCGATGGGAGGGTCTGGGAGGGCTGCGCCCTCCCGGGAAAAGCTCTTTTCGTCCTGTCATTGTACCGCGCAACCGTATGGGTCCCGCCAGAGCTTCTACCGAGAAGCGTGGCGCCGCAGGCTGTTTTATTATACTGGATGTTACATTAAAGCAAGACGGTCCCGCGGCAAGGCAGGGCCGGGGCAGCGTCTTCGGGGCGAGCCCAAAACTCCGCATGGTTCGTTGGTTTCGGCGGCTGCGCCGTCAAAACCAACGAACCATGCATGATCTACCGGGCAGCTACGCCGCCCCGACTCCTCCGCCGGAGGCGAAGGTTGCCTCCGCCCCGGGGCAGGGCCAGGACCGACCGCCGGTTGGGGGAGGGGAGTTATCTCTGTCCGGCGGCAACCAGGAGCACCGGCAACGGCTCCGGTTCGGGTTCCTCCGCGGCAATGGCCGCGCAGCCGGCGCGTTCCGCGGGGCCGAGGCCAGCCACAAGCGGCGCCAGGGCCGGCCAGGCGAGCAGGGGCAGCATCGCCGCGACAGGATCAAGGCCGGGCGGATCGAGGAGATAGGCCCGCAGGGTCACCTCGCGCAGCCCTGCCAGGCGGAGCGCGGCGCGCAGGTCGGCCCCGAGGTCATCGGCGGGGGGGAGCGACAGGTTGGGCGGTATGTGCCGTAGGGCCACGGGCCAGTGACGGGGCCGCACCCAGCGCTGGGTGGCGCTGGCTACTACCAGCACGCCGCCGGGCCGCAGCACGCGCCGGGCCTCGGCCAGGGCGGCGTCCGGGTCGGCGAACAATCCCAGTGCCGCCACGCACCACAGCAGATCGATGGTTGCGTCACCCAGGGGGAGATGATGCGCATCGGCCCGCACCAGGCTCGCCGCGGGCGCCGTCGTTCGCGCGGCGCGCAACGCTACCCCGTCGTGGTCGAGGCCAATGATCGACGCGCCGGGTCGGCGCAGGTCGGCCAGCCAGGCCGTGGTGCTGCCGGGACCGCAGGCCAGGTCCACGGCCGCGCCGGCTCCCACCGGGCTGACCGCCTCCAACGCCGCCCGCAGCAGGGCCGTGTGTGGTTCGCGCAGCGCTTCGAGATCGGAGTGCGCCATGGCAGGTGGGACCGTGTAAAGGCTTTCCGGCGCCAGCGCATCAACCCGGTTGACGCGCTGGCGCATCGTGGGTATGCTACCCCTGCGGCTTCGCCGTACAACACGATCAGGAAACGAAGGTTTTCACGTCACCCACGGGCAGGGGGCACCTGTTCAGATTTACCGCAGAGCGCGCAGAGGAACGTAGAGGGTGAACGTTTTGACAGCCCTCCGCGCCCTCTGCGGTGCGAACGTGTTCGGTAGATGTGAACACTATCGGCAGGGGCGTCGGGCAACCTGGTTTCCCCCACACCCCGTCAAAGAAGGGAAGAAGAAGGCTTCCCCCTGAAAGTCTACGCCTTCCCAGACCTGTGGCGCCTGTGTTCACCTCAGCGCGGAGCGAACCTCATGCTACCACCAATCGCCCTGCAGCGCCTGCGGGCCTACGAAGGGCCTCACATCTACGGACCCTGGACGGGGGTGCGGCTGCGGGCGCGTTGTGATAGCGACCGCTCGCTGCGGCTGCGCGCGGCCATCAAGGACGGCGCACAGTTCATCGGGCTGGTGATCGCCTACCTGGAGGTTACGGCGCGAGAGGATGGGCCGGGCTACACGCTCACGGCCAGTTTCACCACCGACGCGCCACGCCTGGGGGCCGATCTCTGCGCCTACGTAGTAGAGGGGATCGGCGCCGAGGCGCGCGGCGATGAGACCTGGGACCGCGACGGGCCGCTCTTCGCCCTCCAGGCCCGGCGGCGCGCCGAGGCGCTGCCGGTGGCGGCCCTGCAACTCGTCGCCGAGGCCCGGCGCCGCAACCTGCCCTGCTTCACGCGGGCCGATGGGTGGGTGCAGATCGGCTACGGCGCGCGCGGCTGGAGCTTCGATCCCGAGCCGCTCCGGGCGCGGGGCGCCAGCGCGCCCCAACCGCCCTGGGAGCGCCTCGGTCGCATCCCTATCGTCGCCGTGACCGGCGGGGCGCGGCGGGGCGTCGCCGTCGAACGTATGGCCGCGGAACTCGCCGGTCTCGGAGCGCAACCCGCCGTGATTGACCATGCCACCTTCGCGGCCGTGCGTGAGCTTCTCGCCGATCCGCGCACCGAGGCGCTGGTGGCAGGTCTCGATACCGGCGACATCCTGCGGCACGGGGTGGCCTTCGACGCCTGCGACCTGGCGGTGATCAGCGACCGGGGCGATGAGCCGCCCCCCGATGCCGACGACGACGCAGAGTGGCTCCGCGCCCTGGGCGTGCCAATGCTCCTTGCCGCGCAACCCGCGCGCATCAACCTGGGCGATCCGCATGTGCTGCCCCTGGTGCCGTATGCGCCGTATGGGGTGATGGCCTTGTAGAGTTGTAGAGGGGTGGAGGGGTGAGACACAGGGCCTGCCACTCCTCTGCCTTCCGGGAAAGGCGGTGAGGCAACCGCCAGGAGTTGCCCACCCCTCTACCGAAACTCGTCGTTCACCGCCGCCAGGGCCTCTGGCGGGGGACGCAGCGCGTCGGCGGGCAACTCTGCCAGGGGCGCCGGCCCGAGGCCCAGGCTCTCGGCCAGGGTGGGCCGGCCTTCGCTCAGGTAGATCAGGCCGGTAATGAACTCGCCCGCCGCCCGCGCCTGCTCCAGCAGCATCAGGGCCGCCAGGCGGTCAGAGGGGTCGTGATCGGCGGCCAGGCGGCGCAGGCGGATGACCGGGCCGTCGTGGAGCCGCACGTCGCGCACCTCCCCCGGCGCGAACTCCTCGACCATCTCCTCGTAGCGCGGGATGAAGGTCACGTCGTGCAGCGGCTCTTCGTGGGCCTTGCCGTAGGCGTAGCTCTTGGTCGAGTCATCATGGTTGTTGAAAGTGACGCACGGGCTGATCACGTCAAGTACCGCCGTGCCGTGGAAGGCGAAGGCCGCCTTGATCAACTCGCGCACCTGCTTCGCGTCGCCAGCGAATGAGCGGGCCACGAAGCCGCAGCCGGCGATCAGGGCCTCGGCGCACAGGTCAATCGGCGGCAGCAGGTTCACCCCGGCGTGCTTCAATCTGGCCCCCTCGTCGGCGGTGGCCGAGAATTGCCCCCTGGTCAACCCGTAGACCCCGTTGTTCTCAATGATGTAGACCATCGGCACATTGCGCCGCAGCAGGTGCTTGAAGCCGCCCAGCCCGATGCTGCCGGTGTCGCCGTCGCCGCTCACGGCGAGGGGGATCAGGGTGTGGTTGGCCACGTGCGCGCCGGTGGTCACCGCGGGCATGCGCCCGTGCAGCGAGTTGAAGCCGTGGGAGCGCCCCAGAAAGTAGGCCGCCGATTTGCTCGAGCAGCCAATACCGCTCATGCGGATCACCCGATGGGGTGGCAGCGACAGCTCAAAGGCCGCGGCGATGATCTGGCTCGCGACCGAGTCGTGGCCGCAGCCGGCGCACAGCGTCGAAGGCGCGCCGCGATAATCCGCTTTGGTCAGGCCGAGGGCGTTGACGGGCTGGCGTGCGGTGGTCATAGGTGGTGCTCCTGTTGGGTGGAGGAAGGCGGGGAAACCAGGTTTCCCCGCGCCCCTGCCTGGCGGGCGCTCCGAGAGGGCCGGGTACGCCCCGGCCACCCCTGTTCCTAACGCAAGGAAGCCAGGTTTCCCCGCGCCCCTGCCTGGCGGGAGAGTTGCGCCTTTTCCAGGCGGGTGGACAAAATCGTTTGCTCGAAGCTGGTGAAGCCGGGTCTCCTCTCGGATGCAGGGTTTTCTGGCATTACCTTGCGGCGCGTTCCTCATTCGGGGCATTGGCTCGCCCGGTTCCCCTCGCCCGCGCGCGGGCAAGCGCAGACGGGTAGGGGGTGAGGGTTGTAGGCGCATTCAGATGTCGAGGTTGGACGACGTCGGCGTCGGCGGGGGCGGCGGCGGCGGCGCCTCGGTCGGCGTCGGCGGGGGCGGCGCCTCGGTCGGCGTCGGCGGGGCCTGGAAAGGCGACCACGCCCTCACCGGGACCGATACGACCATGGGGGACAACCCTTCCACCTCAGCGATACTGGTGATGATCGTATCCGGCGCGACGGTTTCGCGCACCCGCACATCGATCCGCACGTTGGCCGGAACGCCGGGGTTGACGATCAACTCGCACGTGATTACCTGGTACCCGCTGCACATGCCCGATTCCGTGCCAACATTCAACACGTCCAGATTAGCACTGATCCGATCCACCAGCGTCACCTCACGGGCGACTTCATCCCAGGCAATGACGCTGATATAGTAACTGAACTCCATACCCGGCGCCGCTTCCGAAACCGATGCCGTATTGATGAGATGCGGCATCGAGGCCCCGGGAGCGAGGGTCGGCGTAAGCGTAGGATACTGCCAGGTGTCTGACCGTTCGGCGCCGGATGGCCAGGGACCCGCGGCAGCCGGCGTGTACGTCGGGTACGGGACCGGCGCCTGGTACGGGACCGGCGCCGGTGGGCGAGACAGGCCGGCGAACCAGAAGAAGAACGCCCCTGCAACGACAGCTATAGCCGCGAACAGCCATATCCAGCTCGGAAGAAGTTCACGCGCGGCGCGCTCGCTGGTCGGCGCGGGGGGATCGAAGCTGGTTGTGGGGTGTTCAAACGTCGGCGAGGCAGGTTCAAAGGTTGCCGTGGGGCGCGGAACGGTCGGCGTGGTCGGGGTGAAGGTCGGGGCGGAGGCGACCGGTTCCGCCGGCGGGCGCAGTTGGAGCGTCGGCGGGGATTGCCCCGCAGCCAGGGCCGTCAGGTCCGCGGCCAGTTCCCCCGCCGACTGGTAGCGCGCGCGGGGGTCCTTGGCCAGCGCCCGCTCGATCACCATCTGGGTCGCGGCGGGCAACCAGGGCCGGCGCGCCCGCACGTCGGGGATCGGCTCGGTGACGTGGGCCACCAGGGTGCCAAGGGGCGTATCGGTCTGGTACGGCGGCCGCCGGGTGAGCATTTCAAAGAGCATGACCCCCAGGGCGTACACGTCCACCAGCGGCGACAGGCCGCCGGGCCGGGACAATTCGGGGGCCATGTAATCCGGCGTGCCGATCACCGCGCTGCGGGTCAGCATGGTCGAAGCCTGCATCACGCCGACCACCCCAAAATCGGCCAGGTAGGGCTGGTCGGTCTGGTCGAAAAGCACATTATCGGGCTTGACGTCACGGTGGATCAGCCCGGCGGCGTGGGCCGCGTCGAGGGCCGGGGCAAGCTGGCCGATGATCCGCGCCGCCTGAACCAGGGGCAGGGGGCCGCGGCGGAGGCGGTCCGCCAGGGTGCCGCCGGTCATCAGGCGCATGACCATGTAGGGCTGGCCCTCGTGTTCGCCGGAGTCGTAGAGGGGCACGATGGCCGGATGTTCGAGGGCCGCCACGGCCTCCACCTCGCGGCGGAAGCGGGCGCGGAAGGCGGGGTCGTGCAGCAGTTCGCGGGGCAGCACCTTTACTGCCACCTCGCGCTCGGCCTCTGGATCGTAGGCCCGGTAGACCACGGCCATACCGCCGCGGCCCAGTTCGCTCCGGATCTGGTAGCGCCCGATGGTCTGTGGGAGCATCAGGTGTTTCCTTCGCGAGCGGGCTATGCCGGGTTTATTTCTTAACAATCACAAATTGCGCCTGCGCGGGCTGGAGCCGGGCGTACGCCTGCGCGGACCGCGGTGTCTTCCTTCTCCCTGCGCGGACGCCCGGCGATCTTCTCCCAGGCGTGACGTACGCTTTGCGGGTTCGTCGTTGCCCTGGCTGAACTCGCCCACCGCGCGGGGACGTTGCCTGGTGATGGCAGGACGACTGTGACGACTGATGAAGATTTAGAATAAAATCCGGTATAGCCCGCAAAGGCTTCGCCGTGAGCTCAGCCGAACGGCGGGCTTCACATCGGTAGCCCGCGGCTGATGAAGATTCAGCAAATAGTCCGGTATTCCTGGGCGCTGCGGGCTAAAGCCCTGGCTGAGATCGTGCAAGCCCCAAAGGGGCTTCAATGTACTATGCAAGG
>DAOUDA010000235.1:0-20662 GCA_034431835.1 Chloroflexaceae bacterium
AGGCGCGAGCGCCCCGGGGCGCTCGCGCCTCTGGCTATTCCAGGCGCAGCCAGGCCACCTGGTACGGCGCCAGTTCGATCACATCCGTACCGGCTGCGTAGCGCGCCCCCGGCGCCGGTACGCGCTGGCCCGCGCCTCTGGCTATTCCAGGCGCAGCCAGGCCACCTGGTACGGCGCCAGTTCGATCACATCCGTACCGGCTGCGTAGCGCGCCCCGCCGATGAGGTCGCGCGCGCCCCCGGCGCCGGGCGCCGGTACGCGCTGGTGCACCGCGGAGACGTTGTGCAGGCACAGCACCGTCGCGTCGCCCTCAGGGGTGCGGCGCTCCAGCGCAAAGACTGCCGGGTGCGCCTCGATCACTCGCTGGGGGGCGTTGGGGTGAAAGGCCCGTTCGTTACGCCGCGCGCGGATCAGCGCGGCCATGCGTTGCAGCACCGCCCCCTCGCGACGCCGGGGGTCCGCCAGGCGCGCCTCCAGGTCGGCGCGCGTCCATTTCTCGCGATTGAGCGTGCGGAAGCGCCCGGTGGTTTCCAGCCCCTGGTGGTAGTTGGGCGAACCAACCAGACTGTGCACATAGACTCCCGGAACGCCTTGCAGGGCCAGCATAATCGCCTGCGAGGCAATGAAGCGCCCGATCGTCAGCTCTGGCGCCTCGGAACCGGCGGGGTCGGAGAGTGCGTCGAACCAGGTGCAGTTCAACTCGTAGGGGCTTTGCGAGCCGTCGGGGTTGGTCTTGTAGGAGACGCGCCCGCCGTGGCGCTCCACCTGCGCGCACAGGTCCTGCACTTCGGCCTGGCTGAGGATGCCGGTGGCCGGCACCACGCCGATGCCGTCGTGGGAGGCCAGGAAGTTGAAGAAGGCCGTCGTCGGCGAGGGCGGGGCAAGATCGCGCGCCCAGCCGCTCAATCGGGTGGCGTCGCCGGTGGCGAAGGTGTGCAGCACCAGCGGCGCCAGGGGAAACTGGTAGACCAGTTGGGCCTCGTTGCTCCCGTCGCCGAAGTAGCTGATGTTGTCGGCGTGGGGCACGTTCGTTTCGGTGATTAGCAACACGTCGGGCGCGGCCACGTCCAGGACGGCGCGCCAGAGTTGCACGATGCGGTGGGTGTTCGGCAGGTGAATGCAGGTCGTGCCCGGCTCTTTCCACAGGTAGCCGATGGCGTCGAGGCGGATGAGGCTCGCGCCGTGCTCTACGTAGGCAAGCAGCACGTCGGTCATCTCCAGCAGCACCTCGGGGTTGGCGAAGTTCAGGTCAATCTGATCGGCGCTGAAGGTGGTCCAGACGTGGCGCAGGCCGGCGGGGGTCTCGAAGGGGGTGAGCAGGGGGGTGGTGCGGGGGCGGGTCACCCCCCGCAGGTCGGTGGCCGGGTCAAGGACGTGGAAGCGGGCCTCGGCCCCGGGCACGCCGGCAAGAAAGTCGCGGAACCATTCACTGCTGGCCGAGATGTGGTTCACCACCGCGTCGAACATCAGGCGGTAGCGCCGGCCCAGGCGTTCGATGTCGGCCCAGGTTCCCAGGGCGGGATCGACGGCGCGGTAATCCACCACCGAGAAGCCATCGTCGGAGGTGTAGGGAAAGAAGGGCAGGATATGGACGCCGCTAACGACATCGGCGAAGGTGCTGTCGAGGGTCTCACCCAGGGTCCGGAGCGGGGGGTGACCCGGCTCGCGCACCTGGTCGCCGTAGGTGATCAGGATCACGTCGTTCTCGGTGAGCCGTTCGGCGGGCGGGCGGGGCGTGGCCGGAGGGTGGCGGGCCACGAAAGCGTCGAGCATGGCCAGCAGGCGCGCGGCGATCGTCGCGCCCGCCGGCTGGCCATAGATCGCTTCGAGCAGCGTGTTAATCCGCGCGCGCGCGTCGCTCATCTCGGCGCCTCCTGCAGCGGTTGCCCGGCAGCTTCCAGAGGCAGGCCGCGCATGTGCCGGTACTCAGGGATGTGCAGCATCGGGGGGCGCTCGTGGTCGCGGATCTCGCGCAGTTCCAGATGGAAGCTGCCGTCCTCACGCTGGGTGATCAGTTTCATCGTCTGGTTGACCGGCTCGAGCAGGCTGGCCCGCTGCCGCTGTTCCAGGCGCTGGATCACCACCTGGGTGATGGCGAAGGCCATCTTGGAGAGGGGGACGAGTTCCTGGTTGCGGTGGATGCGCTCCAGCAGATCGACCTGGGCCAGAGAGTTCAGCCCATGACGCTCCAGCAAGTCGATCAACAGACCGGTCTCCACGCCATAGCCGGTGAAGAAGGGCACGGCCTCGAGCGCGAAGCGCCGCCCGGCATATTCGCCGGAGAGGGGTTGCAGCATACCCGACAGCTCAGGGTAGAACAGGTTGAGCAGCGGTCGGGCGGTCAACTCGGTGACCCGACCGCCGCCGCTGGCCTGGACCTTCTCGCCGAACTGGATGGGCCGCCGGTAGAAGCCCTTGGAGTAGACCAGCCGGCGCTCGCGCAGCAGGGGGCCGATCACGCCGTAGACGAAGCGCGGGTGGAAGTTCTTGATGTCAGTGTCGCACCAGGCAATAATATCGCCAGTGAGCACGTAGAGGCTCTTCCACAGGGCTTCGCCCTTGCCGTAGAACGCGCCATACTGCGGCAGGATCTCCTGATGGATGTAGACCGGGATGCCGTGGGCGGCGGCGATCTCGCGGGTGCGATCCTGCGAGCCACTATCAATCAGCACCACTTCATCGAGGAGTGGCGTTTTCTCTATCAGGTGCTCCTGCACCTGGCCGATAATCTCGCCGATGGTCTGCTCCTCGTTAAGGGTCGGCAGGCCGAGGCTGATGCGCACCCCATGTTGTTGTTTGAGCGCCAGGAGGCGCTGCAAGTCGTCGTACTCGGTGGAACTGAAGGTGTTTTCGGCGAACCAGCGGTCAACAATGGCCGAGAGATCGCGCTGTTGCTGCCAGATCTGCTGGGCCTGCTCCTCGTCCTGGGCCATGCGGTGGCGCACGAGGATGACCGTCGTGGCGGCCTTGCGTAGAATGCGGTCGGCGAGGGGGCCGATAGGCGCCTCGGGGTCGCCCTGGCGGCCGGTAACCCCCAGGACGATCGCCTGGTGATCGGCCGCCTCGGCCAGAATGGCCTGATCAACGGGAATGCTACGCTCCAGCCAGCGCGTGACGCGGGGCATGGTGCGCAGGGATTGCAGGCTCTCGCGCACGGCGCCGTTGTCGGGCAGGCGCGGGTTGGCGGCGTAGAGCACGCTGATCCCGGCCTGGTGGCGTTCGGCCAGGGCCAGGGCCACTTCGCAGGCCAGGGGCGTGTGAGGACCGCCGCGCACGGGCAGGAGGATGCGCCGCCACTGGCCATCGCCCATCAGGCGCACCACCATCACATCACAGGGCGGATGGCGCAGCAGACTATCGATCGGCGGGCCAAAGAGCCGTTCGGATGAGGACTGCTCGGCCTGCCAGCCAAGCAGAATGAGGTTGGCGCGCTGCTCCTGGGCCGCGGTGCGGATGCCCTCGGTCAGATCGTGGGCCACCGTGATCACCGTGCGCACGGGAACCTGGATGGCGCCGAGTTCGGCAATCGCGTCGTGGGCGGCGCGCACCCGCCGCGTCTCCAGCATGCCTTCGCTGAGGGGCTGTCCTTCGGGCACCACCACGATGCTGACGATCACCACCTGGCCGCCGTGATGGCGGGCAATGTCAGCCGCGAGGGGCAGCAGCAGGCGGATCTTCTCCGGGGCCCGCGCGGGCAGGAGCACCGTGTATTCTCCCGTATCATTGCCACTGTACGCAGAGGTCATTGCAACCGTTCCTTCCTCGCCGGTAGGGGATGCCGCAGGCGGTCAGGCTTACGCGCCCGCGAGCAATGGGACGACGTGCCGGCGCACGATCGCCTCCCACGTATAGGTCGTGCGGACGCGCCGCCGCAGCGCGTAGCGTTCATCGGCGGCGAACGCGGTCAGGATCCGTTCGGCGATCTGGTCCGGACGTTCCTCGAGCCCGAAGTAGACGGCGGCGGAACCGGCCGAGGCCCGCAGGGGCGGAATGTCGCTACAGAAGATCGGAATCCCGCTCAACCCCGCCTCCAGCACCGGGATGCCGAAGCCTTCGTAGCGGCTGGGGAAGAGCAGACCATCGGCCAGGTGAAAAAAATCGGCGAGCATGGCGTCGGAAACGGGCCGCGGTTGGCCCTGCGGGTCGGTAAAGACCTCGTAGAGGAACACGGTGGCCTCTTCGGCGCCCGTGTCGCGGCGCAGGGCCAGCAACTCGGCCAGATAGGCGGCGTTGGTCGGATTGTGGGGCCCGGGCGGCCCCGTGATCACCAGGCGCGGCGCGGCGCCCTGGCGGCGCATGGCGCCCGCGATGGCGACGGCCAGTTCGATGTTCTTGCGCCGGGTGATGCGCGCCGGCAGGAGGAGCAGCGGAGCGGCCTCCAGCAAACGCAGCCGCTCGACAAGGTCGGCCGTCTCGGGCTCCAGTTTGAGCAAGCCCCGCACATCAACGCCGGGCGTCACTACGGCGATCCGTTCCGGCGCCAGCCCCAGCAACTCGGCCAGGATGGAGCGCCGGTCCTCCGAGACGACCACGTAGCGCACCCCGGGCCACGCTTCGCGCAGCAGATCCCAGGGGTAGCCGGGGTGCAGTTCTGGCAGGTACAGGGGGTCGCGCCAGGCGACGTCGTGGCACCAGGCGAGCACCCGGGGCAGGCGGCCCACGTCGTGGAGGCGCCGCAGGGCAGCGGTGAAGGCCAGGTTCTTGTGCAGGCTCAGCACGTTGTGCACCATGAGCGCATCGCAACCGGTGAGGGCGTCATCGAGCCACGCGGCGATGCGATCACGCAGGGCCAGGAACTCGGCGCTGACGGTCCCCGCGGCCAGTTCGCGGCTGATGCGTTCGACCGTCTCGCCGCGGGAGCCGAGTTCGGGCAGGATATGCACTTCCACCCCCGGTCCGACGTCGCCGCCTTTAGCGGCGATCATGCGCACCGACCACCCCAGGGCCGCAAGCGTCCGCCCATGGGCGGCCATGGTGATCTCGACGCCGCCGACGTAGGGCGGCCCGGCGTAGTGCAGGATGGCAACCGCGCTCATACAATCTCTCCCCGGCTCATACGGATGGCCAGATCGATGAAGCACGCCGCCGACCAGCCAAACATCGGCGCGGCCCTGGGCGGCGCTTCACCGGTCAGCGGGTGGTAGTACTCGTAGATGTCACGCTGGCCCATCACCAGGCGCAGCGTCTGCTCGGCGAGTTCTCCGGCGAGGGCCTGAAAGCCGGTGCGCTGCAGGGCCTCGACGAAAATATAGTTGATGTTGATCCACACCGGCCCGCGCCACATCTGCTGGGGATCGTGGCGGGGATCGGAGAGGGCCACCGTGGGCAGCGGATAGGTGGCCCAGAAGCTGCGCGGGTCGCGCAGGTGAGCGATCAGGCGTTCGGTGATCGCAGGTGGCATGCGCCCCGTCCAGAGCGGGTAGAGGCTGAAGGGCGTCAGCACCTTGATCGGGCGATGCTCGCGTTGAGACCAGAACACCCCGTCGCGTTCGTCGTAGAAATGTTCAATGATCCGCCGCGCCAGAGAGTCGGCGCGGTTCTTCCACAGGGTCGTCTCGCGCATGCGCCCCAGAATGCGGGCCATCTTCGAGAGCGCCTCCATCTGCAGGCAGAGGTAGGTGTTCAGGTCCACCGCCTCGACGGGCATGCCCTCATCCCAGAGCGGGCTATCGTCCAACCCCGAGGAGAAGGGATGCGAGTACTGCACGATCCCATCGGCATCATCGTCGTTCAACCCGAACCACCACGAGTTCCAGCGCACCAGCGGCTCGTAGATGTCGCGAAGCATGGCGAAGTCGCCGGTCTGATTGTACACATGCATTGCGACCCAGCCGATAATCGGCGGCTTGGTCACCACAGCGGCGACCGGGGCCTCCAACTGGGTGATGGTACCCTCGTCGTAGACGGCGTCGGGGATCATGCCATCGGGCAACTGGTGGTCGAGCATGAACTGGATCTGGTCGCTGGCCAGTTTCGGATCGGTGTAGCGGAAGGCCAGGGCGTGGAAGTAGTTGTCCCACTGCCAGGCGCCGATGTAGTGGGCCTTGCTGGGGGCCACGCTTTCGCGGCGGAAGTAGCCGTAGGGCGAGAGCATGTTGTTGCCCAGGACCCACCAGGCATAGTAGTACTGCTGGCGGTAGGGCTCGTGCACTGCCGGCACACTGGCAAACCAGCGGTGCCAGCGCTCCTCGGCGGCGCGCAGGGCGGCGCGAAAGGGCACGACCCGCCGGTCAAGCTCGAGACCGGCCTGGATGTGCAGGGTAATCGCCGTATCGGCATCGCCCTGGGTCACCAGGGTCACCTGGTAGCCGACGCCGTTATGCTCAACCTGGTTGAGGATCAGGGCGCCATTGGTGGAGTAGGCGCAGTTGCGCACCGTCTTAAACTCGCCTCCCTGGGCGTCGGGACGCGCCAGGTCGGGCACGACGGTGAAGCTGATCCCGCTCGCGACCCCGGTGGGCAAGCCGAAACTGAGGGTGTACTCATCTTGAAACACGCAGCGAAACTCGCCGACCGGGGTCTGGAACATGACGGCGTGGGGATAGGTGGTCGCCTCAAAGGGCACGGGGCGGCCATTGCCGTCCACCAGGCGCAGGCTGGGGATGTACGGCGGGCGGTTACGGTAGGCCGACAGGCCGGGGGTGAGCGAGGTCAGGCGTTCGGCAAGCTTGAGATGCAGAGTATCAGGCTGCCGCCGATCCTTGAAGAGCAGCAGGCGTGAGCCGCGGTCGCTGAAGGGAATG
The DNA here is from genome assembly GCA_034431835.1 of Chloroflexaceae bacterium. Taxonomy (GTDB): domain Bacteria; phylum Chloroflexota; class Chloroflexia; order Chloroflexales; family Chloroflexaceae; genus JACAEO01. The sequence goes on from DAOUDA010000235.1 coordinate 6,744, forward strand.
CGTTCGAGCAGGATGCGGTTTTCGAGGGCAAGGAGAAACGGCGACTCAGGGACGTACACGTCTGACACCTCCATAGCTCCGGCGCCCCTGGCGTCGGGCTCAGGGCGTGGGGAAATAACGGTGCGGCTGTGCGGCAAGCCCGCGCACTGCCGGTATTGTAGCATCTCCCGCCAGGGCGGTGCGGGGTGATGAGGTGGCCTGGCCGCACACCACCAGGAACCACACCGAATGTTCCTGGGAGAGCGGCGCCCTCCCAGAGCCTCCGCGATGGGCAGGGCGCGTGTAACGTTCGTCTCTCACGGCGGGGTGTGGGGCGGCTACGCCGCTCCGGTCCGGGGCTTGCCCCGTGGACGTTGCACAAGCCCTGCCGCGATAGGGCGACTGGTTGACATAGACAGTGCAGGGGCGTATCTTTGATACAGAGATACGCAGTCGGAACGCGCACCAGCAAGGACGCCCCCCATGGGTATTGCCGCCGACATCACGATCATCCTCGTCGCGGCGCTGCTGGGCGGCTTTGTGGCCCGGCGTCTGAACCAGCCGCTCATCCTGGGCTATATTGTCGCCGGCATTGTCGTTGGACCGTACACCGCCGGTCCACGAGTGAGCGATATCCACGATATCGAACTCCTCGCGGAGATCGGGGTGGCATTGTTGCTCTTTGCCCTGGGAGTTGAGTTTAACCTCAAAAAGCTCCTCCGCTTCAAGTGGGTGGCGTTCGGCGGCACCCTGCTGCAGATGACCCTCACTACCATCGTCGGCTTCTTCCTGGGCCGTCTCCTGGGGTGGGATCCCTACCCCGCGCTGTGGCTGGGCGCGCTGGTGTCCCTCTCCTCGACCATGGTCATCCTGAAGACCCTGATGGGCCAGGGCAAGCTCGGCACCCTGGCCAGCCGGGTGATGCTCGGCATGCTGATCGTGCAGGATCTGGCCGTGGTGCCGCTGATGATCATGCTGCCCGAGCTGGCCAACGTGAGCGATGGCCTGGCCAATCTGGGGCTGGCGGCGCTCCGCGCCGGGCTGATCCTGGCGGCGATGGTCTTTGTCGGCACGCGGGTGATCCCCTTCCTGCTGAAACGTATCGCGACCTGGAACTCGCGTGAGTTGTTCCTGGTGGCCATTATGGCCCTGGGCCTGGGGATCGGTTATGCAACCTACCTGGCCGGTCTTTCCTTCGCCTTCGGCGCCTTCGTGGCCGGCCTGGTGCTCAGCGAGTCGGATTACAGCCACCAGGCGCTCAACGACATCATCCCCCTGCGCGATGTCTTCGGCATGCTGTTCTTCGTCTCGGTGGGCATGCTGATCGATCCGGCCTTCCTGCTGGCTCACTGGTGGCCCATCCTGGTGCTGACCCTGGTGGTGAGCGTGGCTAAAGTGGCGATCTTCGCCGGGGTGGTGCGCCTGTTCGGTTACCGGGGCGATGTGCCGCTCACGGTCGGATTCGGGCTGTTCCAGATCGGCGAATTCGCCTTCGTCCTGGCGCGGGTGGGTCTGGCCGTTGGCGCCCTGACCGTCGCCCAATCGAACCTGGTACTGGCCGCAACGGTGGTGACGATGATCCTCACCCCGTTCGTCAGCCGGCTGGCCACGCCCACCTACACGCTCTGGCGGCGCTGGCGCGGCAAGACGCCCAGCCCGATGCTGGCACGAGTGGAAGAACCTCTCCGCGGGCACACGATTATCGCCGGCTACGGCCGGGTAGGTCGTTACACCGCCGATCTGATGCGCCGACTGGGGCACCCTTTCGTGGTGATCGAGCGCGATCAGCACCGTATGGACACCTTAAAGGCCAGCCGCGTGCCGGTGATTTACGGTGATGCCAGCAGCCCGACGGTGCTGGAGGCGGCGGGCATCCACGAGGCCCGGCTGCTCCTGGTGGCGGTGTCGGCGGCGATTGATGTCGAGACGATCGTGCGCCAGGCCCGCGCGCTCAACCCGCGCCTGCACATTGTCGCGCGGGCCACGCGGCTGGCCCAGCTCGAGGTGTTGCGCCAGTTAGGCATTCATGAAGTGGTGCAGCCTGAATTCGAGGCCGGGCTGGAAATGGTGCGCCAGGCGCTGCTGCACTTCGACGTTCCCACCGCCGAGATCGAGCGGCTGAGCGATGCCGTGCGGGCCGAATGCTACCAGCCCATGGAGGCCCTCAGCACCGATGCGGCAACCCTGCGCCGCCTGCGCCGCGCGCGGCGCAGTCTGGAGATCGTCTGGTACAACCTGGCGCCTGATTCGCCGCTGGCCGGGAAGAGCATCGGCGCCAGCGCCATTCGCAAGCGCACCGGCGTCTCGGTCGTCGCTATCCTGCGTGGCGACAGGGTAATCGCCAACCCGGAGCCCGAGACGGTGCTGGAGGCCGGCGACCAGATCGCCATTCTGGCAACCCCGCCCCAGCGGGCGCTCTTCCAGCAGTGGCTCCAGGGCAGTGACGCCGAACCGGCCCCGGCGCCGGCAGCGGCGGCGACTCCTATGGCTACCGGCATGTAGCGAGTGTGGAGGTGTGGAGGTGTAGAGCTGTGGAGATGTAGAGATGTAGTTGTAGAAGTGGAGAGCGGGGGAGACAAACCCTACACCTCCACACCTCTACATCTCCACAGCCCTACAGAGCGGGGGCACGCGCGGCCCCCAGCACCCGCGCCACCGGTACGCCCTCCTGGTGACCCTTTGTTGCCAGCAGGATCGGTTCGCTCGTCAGGTAGCAACCCTGCACCTCGTGACGCACGCGCCCCGAGACCAGGATCTCACCATCGGCGGCGTGCTGCATCAGATGGGCCGCCAGATTCATCTCATCGCCCTGGGCCGTGTAGACCCGTCGCTCCGCACAACCCACGGTGCCCAGGTAGAGCAGACCCTGAGTGATCCCGGCGCGGGTGATCAGCCCGCGTTCGCGCAACTCCAGACAGCAGCCGACCGCCCGGCGCGCGTCTGCGCCGCGCGCCAGCGGCCCGCCAAAGAGCAGCACCAGCACGGCCCCTTTGTTCCCCACCTCGATCTCATTCAGCCAGCCACCCCAGTGCTGCGTCACCGTCTGCACCTGGCTCACCAGCGAATGCAGCGCGCGCGGGTGGTCCGGCAAGCTGAAGCCTGCAAACACGGGAACGCAGGTCCGGTACTCGGCAATGAGCCCATTGTGCCGCAGGCGCTCGATGAGCGTGTGGGGCAGAAAATCGTCGTCCTGAAGGGGTGGCCCGGGCTCGCCTGGCTGGAAATGCGCCCGTTGCGTGGTCGTAGCGGCCTGGCCGGCGACGACGACCTGGCCCACGCCCGCGGCGCGTTCCGCTGCCGCCGCCGCCACGAGCGCCGGCCCCAGCAGGGTCAGATGCACGCCGTAGTGCGGCAGACCGGCGAGCAGGGCATGGATCGTTCCGACCCCGACCCCAACGCGCAGGTAGAAACGAAAGGGGCCCGCCGGAGTGTCGAGGGGCGGCAAGGCGTCAACTGCGGCAAGCAGGGACGTGGCGCATCGCCGTACCATGGCCACGTCGGCCTGGCCGGGCCACCAGGCGGTGAGGGCATCACCGGCAATCGCCGACACATCACCGCCATACGCGGCGACGGTTTCGACCAGTACGGCATAGCACTCGTTCAGCGCGACGTGGAGGCGTTCGGCGCCGTCGGGCAGAGTGGTGAAGGTAGCGGTCAGGCGGGTGAACCCGCGCAGGTCGGCGTAGAGCACCGTTGCCTGGCAGGTAAACACTGCGCCGGGTCGCAGCTCGGCGCTGCCGATCCGTGCGCTCAACCAGTGTGACAGGTACGGCCGCAGGTGCGCCGGGTCGGTAGACATTGATGTCAGGCGACAGAGGGTAGGGTTGAATCGTCGCTCGGCGCACTACAGGCGGCGCAGACGCGAAAGGGAACGCCAGTGTCGCTGACGGTGCGAATGTTCTCGCGGCAGCCGCAGTACCGGCACACCGAGAGGTTTTCAATGTCGTCAGCACGCCAGAGTTGCGGGGCCAGGGTGATCTCCATTGGCTCATCAATGGAGAGAATACCGATCTTGACACAAACAGCAGCGGGGAAGACATCGGCGACGCGGGCGAACAGCTTCTGGGGATAGGAATACACTTCGTCGCCTACCAGGATACCCCGCATACGTGGATGTTGGCGGATCTTCATGGCTCTTGAAGCCGGGCGATCAGCCGACGCAGGTCGGTTTCGTCCAGCGCGAAGCGCGTGTCGTCGGCGAACAGCAACTCGTCGAGCACATCGGCGATCACATCAATGTCTGCGGCATCAACTGCCAGCATTCCCTGATCCAGTTCGTAGAATCTGTCGAAGGCCCACTGCGCCAGTTCGGCGGCCTCGATCCGGCCGTCCAGCCGTTCCTGGAGCTTTGCGATCAGGGCGCTACGCTCAAATATCATAGCACAAATTCTTCCGATGAACACGGGGAACCCGGGCGTTCCATGGCTCATGCAACGGCCGCCTCCGGTGGGGGGTGGGGTTTTGCGCCCCTCACTCGACCAGCGCGTCGTCACACAATGTGCGGAAGCCGCAACCAGCGCAGCGGCGCGGATCGTCGTGACTGCGGGCGACGTCGTCGGCGTCGAGGAGCGCGCGCATCTCGGCGAGCAGGGCCACCAGGCGCCAGCGCACGGCAGGGGTATAGCTGAGGCGAAAGGTAGCGTTGGCGTAGCGCAGGTAACCGCAGGGAGGCGCGTGGCCCGTGGTCTCTTCGACCAGCAGACAGTAGGCCGCCAGTTGCATCAGGTCGGAGTCGTAGGGGTGCGGCGCCCGCCGGCCTGGTTTGACCTCAACCGGGATCATGGCGCCGCCGCGTTCAAGCAGATAATCAGGCTTGCCCACCAACCCATAGCGGGCCGCGACGAGGGGTCGTTCCAGCGGTCGCCCCACGCCAACATCCACGGCCGCTACCCGACCCCATGGCAGCCCGGCGCGCTGGCGCAGGACGACGGCCACAACCAGGAGCAGCAGGGCCAGGCCGAGAATGGCGCCCCCCAGCATTGGCTTGATCAGCTTCCCACCACGAGCAACAGCAGCCCGGCGGCCAGCAATGCCAGCCCGGCCCACAGGGCAATCCCGCTCAGGGCAACCAGGCGCCCGTGGGCCACGTGCCTGGCGCTCCCAATCGCGCGGCGCTCCCGGCCCTCCGGTTCCATGCCGGCCACCCGTCGCAGCCACCAGGCGCGGGCGCAGTACACATACTCGGCGACTTCACTGGCCCGGATCATCAACTGCCACCCAGCACCGGCAGGCCGCGGATGGCATTGAGCACGTCGTTGACCGTAATGAGCACCATCAGGCCCATCAGCGCGGCGAAGCCAATGGCGTGGACGAGGGCCTCCTTTTCCGGGGGCACCTTCTTACCGCCCCGCAGCCATTCAACCAGGGCAAAGATAATGTGGCTGCCATCGAGGGCGGGGATGGGCAGAAGGTTCAGCAAGAACAGGTTCAGGCTCAGGACCGCGGCCAGGTTCCAGAAGGCCGCAAATCCGCCTGGCTGCTGGATCACCTCGCCCGTGGCCCGAGCGATGCCCACCGGACCGATCGGCCCGCCATCGGGCGATGGCTCTGGAGAAAAGAGACCGAGGATCGAGGCCGGCAGACCCGCCAGGGCCTGCACCATCCGGCCGGTCAGTTCCAGGCTATACGTCACGCCGCGCCAGGCGGCCGCCAGCGGCCCAACCCGCACCTGCTCCAACCTGGGACCGTAGCTAAAGCCGAAGCCCGACTCAAAGCTCTTCCCCTCGGGCGACGTCCAGGGCCCGGGGACGACCACCAGGGTCACCTCTTCGCCATCGCGCAGCACGGTTGCCGTCACCGGGCGGCCGGGGTTGGCGCGGGCCACCTGGCCGATCACCGCGGGATCCTCGACGGAGCGACCATCGAGGGCGCGTAGTTCATCACCGGGCCGGAACCCGGCCTGCTCTGCGGGGGTGTTGGGGAAGACCTGGCTGATCGCCTGGCCGGTTGGCGTCGGAACACCGAGGGCGCCGAAGAGCACGGCGAAGATCAGCATGGCGAGCAGCAGGTTCATCAACGGGCCGGCGACCATCACGACGATCCGGCGCCAGGGGGGAGCCGCGGCCAGGGTACCACCGGCGCCATAGAGCGGGTCGCTCGCCCCATCGCCGTTCTGCGCAAAACGGACGAACCCGCCGAGGGGTAGCCAGTTCAATGTATATTTGACGCCATTGCGCTCGAACAACGTGAGCGCACGCGGCGGAAAACCAATGCCAAACTCATCAACCTTGATCCCCAGCCACACGGCGGTAAGGAAATGCCCGAGTTCATGAATAACCACGAGCAACCCGAGCATCAATAAAAATGCGCCAATGGCTATCAGCGGATTACCGCCGCTTTGTTCGGCGGTTTGCTGGACCGGAGCGGCTGCAACGCTTGCAAGAGCGAGCATACAATCTCCATTGCGAAAGAAACGGATCGCGGAGGGCCCAGCCCTCCGCACCTCGCGCACTCTGTCATCTCCACGAGCCGACCGCCCGAGGCTTCTGGTAGTGTAGCGAATCAGCGTGCCAGAGTCAAGAGAATCGTGAAATAGATAACCGGCCCGGTGAAGAGCAGGCTATCCATACGGTCGAGAATGCCGCCGTGGCCGGGGATGAGCGTACCGGAGTCCTTGACGCCCACCTGGCGCTTGATCAGCGACTCGCCGAGATCGCCAAGCGGCCCGGCGATCCCTGCGGCGGCGCCGATCAGCACGGCGCTGACGAGGCTGATCGGCAAGCCGAGGATGGGCACTGCCGCCGCCGCGGTAAGGACAGAGGCAAGCAAGCCCCCCGCAAAGCCCTCCCAGGTCTTCTTGGGGCTGAGGATCGGCGCCATGCGGGTGCGTCCGATGGAACGGCCCACAAAGTACGCTGCGCTATCCTGGATCCAGGTGATCGCCAGTACCAGAAAGACCCAGGCGGCGCCGGGGGGAACGTTCAGCGGGGCCAGCGGACCGGGGCGCAGGGGCGTATCGAGCTGGCGCAGGAGGATGAAGGCGCTCAACAGCCAGCCGATGTAGGCGGCGCCGGTAAACGTGAGCGCCCAGTTTTGCAGACTGGTGCTGCGATCAGACTGGGTGAACTCATACACCAGAGTCGCCATCAACCCGAGGGCCAGGGTCATGCCGGCGAGGTTAAGACCGGTGAAGGGTTGCAAGGCGGCTGCGGCGCAGAACGCCACCCCCAGGGCAATCCCGGGAACGCGGCGGGGCGCGAAGCCGCCCTGGCGCAACAGACCAAAGAGTTCGATGATCGCCAGCGCCACGCAGAGAGACACGAAGATGGCCGTGGCCCAGGGCCACCATGCCACGGCGACAATCAGCGGGATCAGGATCACGACGCTGAAGAGGCGCCGGACGAGGGAGCTTGAGCTACTCGGAGATGAGCCCGCCGAAGCGGCGCTGGCGCCGTCCGTACTCGCTGATGGCCTGCTGGAGGTGTTCTGGCCGGAAGTCGGGCCAGAAGACGGGGGTGAACCAGAACTCACTGTATGCTGCCTGCCAGATAAGAAAGTTCGAGATCCGCCGCTCGCCGCTGGTGCGGATGATCACATCGGGGTCGGGCATCCCGGCGGTGTAGAGGTTGGCGCTGATCACCTGCTCATCGATCTGATCCGGGCTGACCCCGGAGGCGACAATCTTGCGCACAGCGTCAACGATATCAGCGCGACCGCCGTAGTTAAAAGCGATCGCCAGGGTCAGGCCAGTGTTATAGCGGGTCAGATCGATGGCGTAGCGCACCTTTTCGGCCAGGCGCGGGCTGAGGCCCTCGAGTCGTCCGAGATGCCGCAAATGGACATTCTGCTCGTGGAGGGCGCGCGTCTCGCGGTCAATAAAATCGCTCAGGATCTGCATCAGGCCCTGCACCTCAACCGACGGCCGGGCCCAATTCTCGGTCGAGAAGGCGTACAGCGTCAGATAGCGCACCCCAAGACGGTCGGCCTCACTCACGATGGCGCGGATATTCTCCGTGCCGGCCCGATGGCCCGCGAGTCGCGGCAACCCGCGCTGGCGCGCCCAGCGCCCATTCCCATCCATAATCACTGCGATGTGTTGGGGGGTCTTGCTCTCGCGTCCGCCATCAGCCGTGCTCATAGCCTGCTCTCCGCCCGTCGTGGCTCAGACCGCCATGACCTCGGCTTCCTTATCCTTGCCGATCGCGTCGAGGTCGGCGATACATTTGTCGGTCAGTTGCTGCACCCGTTCCTGGGCGCGCTTGAGTTCGTCCTCGCTGATCAGCTTTTCGGACTCAAGCTCCTTGAGTTGATCCATCGCATCGCGGCGTTGATTGCGCACCGAAACCTTGACCTCTTCGACCCGATGGCGCACCACCTTGACCAGTTCGCGGCGTCGCTCCTCGGTGAGCGGGGGGATGGCCAGGCGAATAACCCGCCCGTCATTACTGGGATTGATCCCGATGTCGGACTGCTGAATGGCCTTTTCAATCGCCTTAATCAGCCCAGTGTCATAGGGTTGGATGACGATCAGGCGGGCCTCGGGCACCGAGATATTGGCAAGCTGGTTCAGCGGCATCGGCGCGCCATAGGCTTCGACATGCAGATGCTCGACCAACCCGGCGGAGGCGCGGCCGGTGCGGATCGTCGCCAGATAGTGCCGCAGGGCCTCGGTGGCCTTCTTCAGATGCGCCTCATATTCGCGTAAGACATCGTTGACCATCACGCTCTCCTCGCATATCTCGCCGGCTGGCGCGCCGCGCGGGTCGCCAGGGGCGGGGGCGTCCCATCGTACCTGCACCGCGTCCTCCGCCGCCCCGGAGGTATGAGCGGCGCTGCCAGCGATGCGGTACGTCCAGCGTACAGGATGTTTACACCTCCGGCACCGGCATCCGTTCCGGGAGGCTCTTACTGACCAGGGTGCCCACGTGCTGCCCGAGCACGATCCGCTCGATGGTGCCAGGTTCCAGCGCATTGAAGACGATCAGCGGGATATCGTGATCCATGCAGAAGGTGAGGGCGGTGCTATCCATCACCGTAAGGCCGCGATTAAGCGCCTCCATGTAGGTCAGGTGATCGAACTTGACAGCACTGGGGTCCCGGCGCGGATCGGCGCTGTAGATCCCGTCCACGCCATTTTTGGCCATCAGGATGACCTGAGCGTGGATCTCCGCGGCGCGCAGGGCCGCGGCCGAGTCGGTCGTAAAGTAGGGATTGCCGGTGCCTCCAGCGAGAATAATCACCCGGCCCTTTTCCAGGTGGCGAATGGCGCGGCGACGGATGTACGGTTCAGCGACCTCGTTCATCTGGATGGCGGTCATAGCGCGGGTATGCAGACCGTGCTGCTCGAGCACATCCTGGAGGGCGAGGGAGTTGATGATCGTGGCCAGCATGCCCATATAGTGGGACTGCGCCGTATCCATCCCCCGGGCGATGGACTGGTTGCCACGCCAGATATTCCCGCCGCCGATCACCACCGCGACATCCACGCCCCGGCGATGCACGGCGGCGATTTCGCGGGCCAGGTAGTCGAGCATATCGTAGCTCACCACTTCATCGGTACCTTTGATCTGCTCGCCGCTCAACTTGATCAGAATACGCCGATACTTAGGCTCTTGCATATGAGGTACCAGAAGCAGGGAGCAGTTACCCGCTGGCAGGTGGCTCTGCCAGCGGCAACTGCTCACGGCGTAACGGGTCAGGCGCCGACCTCGTAGCGCACGAAACGCCGAACGATAATGTTTTCACCAAGTTTGGCGATCGCTTCCTTGATTAACTCTTCGATCGTTCGCGACGGATCCTTGACGAAGGGCTGCTGCAGGAGCACATTCTCTTCGATGAACTTCTCACGGGTCAGCCCGCTCTCGGCCACGGCCTCATCGCTCACTTCGTCGGCGTGGATGTAGCGCGGGTTCAGCGCGACGATGTGCTGGGCGAGGTTATTCGCCAGGGCGACGAAGTCCTCGGTTCGAGCGACAAAGTCGGTTTCACAGTTCAATTCGACCAGACCGGCCACGCGGGCGCCGTAATGGACGTACACGCCAATCAGGCCCTCACGAGCTTCACGGGCGGCCTTTTTGGCCGCCGCCTCAATCCCCCGTTCGCGCAGGATCTCAATGGCCTTATTGAGATCGCCGCCGGTCTGTTCGAGGATGTCCTTGCACTCCTTGATTCCGGCGCCGGTTCGCTCGCGCAGTTCTTTGACCAGTTCAATCGAGACTGCCACAGGCTCGCTCCTCTTCTCGTGATATGGAGGGGCGCATGCCCCTCCAGAACCGTCTGGCTGTTGCTTGCCGGCGACGGGCGCCGCCGTCTTTCCCTGTTGTTGCGCCTATCCGGACATCCACGGTAGGGGATGGTGTGCGGAGAGGTCAAGGCCGTGCAGGTTACTCCCCACAGGAGGTATCCGGACCGGCGCCTGGCCTTCGCGCAACCCCACAACACCAGAGGCAGGTACCTGGAAGGGCAAAGCCCTCCCAACCCCTCCCGCTTGAGACGATCTCTCAGGACTCATGGGCCGCCTCGCGGCGATGGACGCCTTCAAGCGCCGCGTCGGCGATCTTGCCGGTAATCAGGCGGATGCCGCGGATGGCGTCATCGTTGCATGGAATGACATAGCTGATCGGGTCGGGATCACAGTTGGTATCGACCATCGCCACCACGGGCACGCCAACCTTGAGGGCCTCTTTAACCGCAAGTTCCTCTTTGTGCGGATCAATCACGAAGAGCGCGCCGGGCAGCCGATCCATGGTCTTAATACCGGCGAAGACCCGGTTGAGCTTTTCAATTTCCTTTTCGAGCTGCAGGCCCTCGGCCTTGGTGAGCCGGGCGAAATCGCCCCGATCGCGCTGGGCCTCAAGGTCGGCGAGGCGCTTCAGGCGCCCCTTGATCGTCGCAAAGTTGGTCAGCGTGCCGCCGAGCCAGCGCTGGGTGATGTAGTACTGGCCAGCGCGGGTCGCTTCCTCGACCACGGCTTCCTGGGCCTGTTTCTTGGTGCCAACGAAGAGCACCTTCTCGCCGCGGGCCGTAACATCGGAGATGAAGCGATAGGCCGCCGTAAGGCCGAGGACGGTCTTCTGCAGGTCAATAATATGGATGCCATTGCGCGCCGTATAGATATACGGGCGCATCTTCGGGTTCCAGCGGTTCGTCTGATGCCCAAAGTGGGCGCCGGCCTCCAGCAGCGCCTTGATCGAAACAACTCGTGGTGAAGTCGCCTGGGTCATAGCTGTCAGATGCTCCTTACCATTCTGGATGATCCAGCCGCCACCTCCCACGTGCGCCGACCGAACCGAGCGTCCCGGCAGGAGCGATCGGGTGGAGGAGGTGTGTGTATTTGGCGCATTTCAACGCCGTCGAACAGTATAGCACAAGCGTAGTGGCGCGGCAAATAAGGCCTCTTGTGTACGTTTAGAAGTACCGCAGAGCGCGCAGAGGATGAACGTTTTGAAGCCCTCCGCGCCCTCTGCGGCGCCAACGTGTTCGGTTGATGTGCACACTATCGCCGGAACGAGGTTTTGGGATGCGTTTTACCCCTCTGCGCCTCTCTTCGGCCGGGCGTGAAGCTGCGCCCTTACTTGCCGGTCTCCGCCTCAACGGGCGCAATGTGCAGGCCGTTGAGCGCCAGAGCGGCTTCGATGCCATCGCGGAGGTTCGCGCAAGTGGTCACGTTTGAGAAGTCAATGTCGAGATGGACCAGGGTCTGGGCGATGCGGGCGCCGATTCCAGTGATCACCACCTGGGCGCCCAGCAGGCTGGCCGCGCGGATCGCCTGCCCCAGGGAGTTGGCGACTTGAGTATCAACGATCGGTACGCCGGTGATATCAATGATCGCCACGTCGGCCTGGTGCTCGGCGATGCCACTGAGCAGGCTCTCGATTACTTGCTGCGCTCGGCGGCTGTCAAGGTTGCCAACCAGGGGCAGCACAATAACGCCCTCGAACAGCGGCACCACCGGTACCGCCAGTTCCGAAATGACGTCCTCCGAGCGCCGCAGTTGTTCGCGCAGGCGGCGCACTTCCTGCCGCAGGGCCTCGGGATCGTTGGGCAGATCATCATCGAATGCGTCGCTCATGGCCTCGCGTCTCCTGGATGTCCTGTCCGGCCTCCCCGGTGTGACGGGCCGCCCCAATACCAGTTGGACGATGAGCAAACCGGGTTTTCCCGCGCCCCTGCCCGCCGTGAGGCGGCAGCCCTCCCAGGGACCGCTCTGGCAGCGAAGGGAAACCAGGTTTCCCCCTGCCTGCCAGGAGCGCGCGGGAGGCCTGGCCCTTCGAGGCATCGCTTCCGTGGGCAAGGGAGGAAATCACGTTTTCCCATCCTCCGGCCCGTGAACACGGGGAAGCACGGCTTCCCCAAACCTTCACCGGATGGGACTGTACCATACGGGGCGTACCACCCCGGTACCGGGGTGGGCGGGAGGATCTGGGAGGGCGTGGCCCTCTCAGGTGCAGAGTTTTTCGAGCGCGAAGGGGTTTTCGGCATTCCAATGCGCTTGCGATCCTCACCCCCCTGCCCCCCTTTCCACCGACGGTGGAGAGGGGGGCAGGGGGGTTCCAATGCCTCAGATGGCGAAGGTGACGCGAGAATGTGCCGGAAAACCCTGCACCTGAGAGGGCCACGCCCTCCCAGCAAGCACTCAGACAGGCTGGTTATCCAGGCAGGCGCTTATCCCGCGAGGCTAGCGAGGGCGGCAAGAGCGGCGTCGTAGTTGGGTTCCTGGCCGGCTACCGGTACATACTCGACATAACGTATGATGCCATCACGGTCAACCACGAAGACCGCGCGACTCTCGATGCGCAGTTCGTCTACCAGTGTGCCGTAGGCGGCGCCGAAGCTCATGTCGCGATGATCCGAGAGCGTTTCGATCTGTTCGGCGCCGTTGCTGCTGCACCAACGGGCCTGGGCAAATGGCAGGTCGGCGCTCACGGTAATGAAGTTCACCTGCCCGGCGCGAGCGGCGGCCTCGGCGTTGAAGCGCTGGGTTTGCTTGCTGCACACGCCGGTATCCAGCGAAGGGACGACGCTGATGACCAGCGGTTTGCCCGCGTAGGCCTCGAGCGTCACCGGCTGTAGTTTGCGGTTTATCAGCGTAAAGTCGGGGGCGCGATCACCGGGGCGCAGTTCCGGGCCGATCAGGGTGCGGGGGCCAAAAAAGTCGAACGCATGCTCACGCTTGACGGTCATCGGTGACTCCGTGACTTACAATCCAAGGATCAACGGCTCGAACCAGGGGTGGGAGGGTTACCGGAAGGGGTTGCCCTCTTTACAGTATACCATTGTTCACGAGACAGCCTCCCCTGTCTCGCTGCCGGTAAAGATGGCCCGGCGGACCAACTTCTTGCCACCGACAGTATAGGGAGGATCAATAAAGTCTCGCTGCCGGTAAAGATGGCCCGGCGGACCAACTCCGGGCCATCCTGGGGCATGAACGTTGTTGTGACACCGAACCCAGAGGGGTACAGGGAAACCTGGTTTCCCCGTACCCCTCTGGGAAGAATGCAGACTCGCGTGAACCAAGAGCTATGCGCGGCCTTTGCCACGGTCGCCGGTATAGGTATACCGGCTTACCACGGCCCCGCCTGCATCAAGCAGCGTGCCGGTATCACCCTCGTTGTTCCAGACGGCGACCCGCTGCCCCCAGTAGAGATTTGCGGCGTCGTTCGTCCCGGCGCGGGTCCACAGTTTGACTTCGGCGCCGGGGGCGAGCACGAACTGCGGGAAGACGTAGGTGTGCCGTTGCGCCCCGTCGTGCAATTTCCAGCCGGTCATGTTCATCGCCTGGGTGGAGGTGTTGCGGATCAGCACGTACTCTCCCTGCACGTCACGACCCTCGGGGTTGAACTCGATGTAGGCGATGGTTACGGAGGTGGTGGCGCCAGCGGCGCTACCGCTGCTGATCCGGGTTACGGGTGCAGCGGCAGCGGGTTTCGCCTCAGGTGAGGCAGGCTTCGTCTCGGGCGCGGGGGCGGCGGCGGGTCGGGCGCCCGGGGCGGCGGCGGCAG
>DAOUDA010000236.1:0-39615 GCA_034431835.1 Chloroflexaceae bacterium
GGGGCGGGGCGGGCGCAGCCCTCCCGGACCCCGCGCGCAACCCGGAGGGTTGCGCGCCATGGGCAGGGAGATGGGGAAACCCGGCTTCCCCTGGCTTTAACTTTTAACCATTCTTAACCCAAAGAGTTAAAACCTGTGCTACAATATGGACGACTGAGAGAGAGCAGACATGTCCACGCTCTACGCGCTCCTGGGCGTTGAACCCGACGCGAGCCAGGAGGCCATTGAACGAGCCTATGCCCGGCAGCGGGTGCGTTACGCCCCGGAACAGGTCGCTGAACTTGACCCGGAGTTGCAGCGGGTGGCTGCCGAACGCAACGCGGAGCTCGAGCGGGCCTACCGCATCCTGGGCGATCCGGAGCGGCGGCGCCAGTACGACAGCAGCCTGGCTGGTAACAGGGCGCCCGGCAAGGCGCCGCAGCGCGGGTTAACGCCGCGTGAACGTCGGTTCGCCATTGCCGGCGCACTGCTTGCGGTGGGGTTGATCGCGCTGTTCTGGGTGCTGACGGGTCAAAATGAGGCGCCCCAGGGCCAGGCCATGAGCGAGATGAACCGGCCCGCCCCGCTGTTTGCGGCCCCGGCGCTCGACGGCGGCACGGTGCGCCTGGAGGATTATCGCGGGCAGGTGGTGCTGCTGAACTTCTGGGGCACCTGGTGTGAGCCGTGCAAGCGCGAACTGCCCGCGCTGCAAGCCGCCCACGAGCAACTCGGCGGCGAAGGGTTGGCCGTCATCGGCATCAATCTGACCGATGACGAGAAGTTGCAGGGCCGCAGCGAAGCGCAGATTGCGGCGTTTTTGAGCCAGTTCGGCGTGACCTACCCTATCGCGCTGGATCTGGAGGGCTCGATTACCAACGACTACCGGGTGTTTCCGCTGCCGACCAGCTTCTTCATCGACCCGGAAGGCGCCATTCGCTATGTGCACATTGGCGAGTTGACCCTCGCCGACGTGCAGGCCACGTTTATCCGGATGCGCGGCGAAACGTCGGGACGTTCGCCGACGTAAGTGTGAGGCGAACAGATGGATCAGCGCACCATTCTGGTAGTTGACGATGATGACGGCCTCCGTGAGCTGATTCGCATTAATCTGGAGCATGAGGGGTACGCCGTCATTCAGGCAGCCAATGGTGTTGAGTGCGTGCAGGGGGTGCGAGATCAGCGACCCGATATGGTCATCCTCGATGTGATGATGCCCGAGATGGACGGGTTAGAAGCCTGCGCCAGGGTGCGTGAGTTCTCACAGGTGCCCATCCTCATGCTTACGGCCAAGACGCAGAGCGAAGATGTGATCACCGGGCTGGATCGGGGCGCCGACGATTACCTGGCCAAGCCCTTTAATATGGAAGAACTCTCGGCGCGGATCCGCGCCCTGCTGCGCCGCGTGCCGCCCGCCAATCGGCCCCTTACCGCGGGCGAGGGGCAGGTCAGTATCGATCAACAAAAACGCGAAGTGCGGGTGCGGGGCGAACTGGTTGATCTGACGCCGATTGAGTACAAGTTGCTGATAGTTCTCGCCGAGAAGGTGGGCGAGGTTGTCGGGCACGATCTGTTGTTGCGGGCAGTGTGGGGCCAGGAATATACCAAGGACAACAACGATTACCTCAAGGTTTACATCTGGCACCTGCGGCGCAAGATCGAAGAGGATCCCCGCAACCCCAGGATCCTGACCACCGAGTGGGGCGTCGGCTACCGGCTCGTGCCGTAGTTGACAGTCATTCTGCTGCGTGCTATACTCATGGCCGCAGTGCGGGCGTAGCTCAGTTGGTAGAGCGCTACCCTCCCAAGGTTGAGGTCGCGAGTTCGAGTCTCGTCGCCCGCTCCAGTAAGTGCCTTAGAGCCGTTGCGCCGCAGCCGTTGCAGCGCGACGGCTCTTTTATTGAGGGCAAGCCAGTGCATACCAGGCATCGCGACGCGCAGGGCAGGCCGAAGTACACCAACCGCCTGATCCACGCCGCCAGTCCCTACCTCTGGCAGCATGCCCATAATCCGGTGGACTGGTACGAATGGGGCGAGGAGGCCCTCGAACGCGCCCGGAACGAGGATAAGCCCATCCTGGTGAGCATCGGCTACGCCGCATGCCACTGGTGCCACGTCATGGCCCACGAGAGCTTCGATGACGAGGCTACCGCCGCGATCCAGAACGCGCTGTTCGTCAATATCAAGGTTGACCGCGAGGAGCGCCCCGATCTCGACAGCCTGTACATGGCCGCGGTGCAGGCCATGACCGGCCAGGGCGGCTGGCCGCTGAATGTTTTCTGCCTGCCGGATGGCACGCCCTTCTTTGGCGGCACCTACTTTCCGCCCGACGAGAAGGCCGCCCGTTACCGCGCGTCCAGTTGGAAACAGGTGCTCCAGCGCGTGGCCGAGGTCTACCGCACCCGCCGCGACGAACTGGCGGCCTCGGGCACGGATCTGGTGAACCACATCAAGCGCCTCGCCAGCGCCGGCGCCGCCGACGGCGCCCCCCTGCCCGACGGCGACACGCTTCTGCACGGCGCCGTGGCCGCCCTCCGCCGCCAGTTTGACCCTCAGGCGGGCGGGTTCGGCGGCGCGCCCAGGTTCCCCCAGGCGAATGTGCTCGAGGCCCTCCTGCGCGCCCACCTGCGCGGCGCGCCCGCGGCCCTCCCGATGCTTGAGTTGACCCTGTACAAAATGGCGCATGGGGGGATCTACGACCATCTCGGCGGCGGCTTCCACCGCTACAGCGTCGATGCTCGCTGGCTCGTGCCGCACTTCGAGAAGATGCTCTACGACAACGCCCTGCTCGCCCGCGTCTACCTGGAGGCCTTTCAGGTGACGGGGAGGCCCCTGTACCGCCAGATCGCCGTTGAAACGCTGGCGTACATGGTTCGCGATCTGCGCCATCCCGAAGGCGGCTTCTACAGCAGCGAGGACGCCGACAGCCTGCCCTATCCCGGCGCGCCGCGCGCCGAAGAGGGGGCGTTTTATGTCTGGACGCCCGACGAGGTACGCGAGCATCTGGGCGAAGACGCGGCGCTGTTCTGCCATCTGTACGACATCAGCCGCGCGGGGAACTTCGAGGGCCGGAACATTCTCAACCTGCCCCGCGAGCCCGCCGAAGTGGCCCGGGTAACCGGAGCGCCCCTCGAACGGCTGGAGCAGGTGGCGCGGGAGGGCCGGGAACGGCTCTTCGCGGCGCGCGCGCGCCGCCCGCGCCCCTTTCGCGATGAAAAGATTATCACCAGTTGGAACGGTATGGCCCTGCGGGCCTTTGCCGAAGCTGCTATTCCCCTTGCCTCGAACGAGTATCTGGAGGTCGCCCGGGCATGCGCCGACTTTCTGCTCACCCGCCTGCGCCGCGATGACGGTCGCCTGCTGCGCTCGTGGAGGGATGGCCGCGGCGGTCCGCCGGCTTTCCTCGAAGATTACGCGCTGCTGATCGACGGCCTGCTGGCCCTGCACGCCGCCGACGGCCACCCGCGCTGGCTCGCCGAGAGCTTTGCCCTCGCCGACGATATGGTCGATCTGTTCTGGGATGATCTCATTGCCGGCTTCTACGACACGGCGCGCGACCACGAGGCCCTGGTGGTGCGCCCGCGGGACGTGGGCGACAATGCTACACCCTCCGGCAACTCGGTGGCCGCCGAGGTGTTGCTGCGCCTGGCTGCCCTGCGCGGGCGCGACGACTACCGCCAGCGGGCCGAGGCCGTGATCGCCGGGCAGGCTGGAATGCTGGCCCGCTTCCCCGCCGGCTTCGGGCGGCTGCTTTGCGCGGCTGACCTGGCCGCGGCGCCGGTCAAGGAGGTCGTGATTGCCGGCGCGCCCCGGGCCGAGGATACGCGGGCGCTGCTGGACGTGGCGCTGGGGGCCTACCGTCCCCACATCGTGGTAGCGCGCGTGCGCCCGGGCGACAGCGACCCCGCGGCGCTGACCCCGCTGCTGGCCGAGCGTGAGGCCATTGGCGGCGCGGCCACTGCCTACGTCTGCGCCGGCTTCGTGTGCCGGCTCCCAGTTCAGACGCCGGAGGCCCTCGCGGAGCAGTTGCGCTGAGGGCTGGTCCTGTCAGCCTCCCTCCTGCTGCAATTGCGGCGGGGCGCCTCCGATGCACTTCCTGCACATCAATCAACTCTACAACCGGGCCTCGGGGGCCTCGCGCTACTTCATCGAGATCGGCGAGCGCCTGGCGCGCGAAGGGCACCGTGTGACGGTGCTCAGCACGGACGCGCTGGATCTGGAGCACTTCTGGGCCGCCGGCAAAGCCACCGTCGCCGAACGCGAAGCCGAGCATAACGGGGTGCGCGTGCTGCGCTTCCCGGTGCGGCGTCTGCCCGGACCGCCGCTGGTCTACCCGGTGTTGCGCCGGCTGATGGTGGAGCTCGGGCGGCTCGGCCGGACCACGGCGCCCCTGCTGCGGCGCATGGCCACATTGACCCCCCGCCTGCCGGAGATGGAACGCTACCTGGCCAGCGCCCCCGAACTGGCCGACGTGGCCCTGGTACACACCACCAACATCACCCTGGATTTCGCGATCGTGCCGGTGGCGCGCTGGGCGCGGCAGCGCGGCGTGCCCCACCTCTGCACACCCTTCGTGCACCTCGGCGAGCCGGACAACCGGCAGATCGTGCGCTACTACAGCATGCCCCACCAGCTGGCGCTGCTGCGCGCGAGCGATGGCGTGGCGACGATGACCGACCTGGAGCGGGACTTTCTGGCGCGCCGGGGCGTGGCGGCGGAGCGGATGCGCGTGGTAGGGGCGGGAGTCGATCCGGCGGAGGTGGCCGGCGGCGATGGCGCGCGCTTCCGGGCGGCCCACGCGATCAGCGGGCCCGTGGTGCTGAGCCTGGGCGCGGCGGCTTTCGACAAGGGCACGCTGCACGTGCTGGAGGCGCTGCGGCGGCTGTGGGCCGCCGGTCAGGACGTCACCTGGGTGCAGTGTGGCCCGTTGTTGAGCCACTTCGAAGATCACTACCGCCGCCTGCCCCCCGAGGAGCGCGCCCGCACGCGCGTGCTGGGGTACGTGAGCGACGCAGTGCGACGCGACGCCCTTGCCGCCGCCGACGTGTACGCGCAACCCTCGCGCACCGACAGCTTCGGGATCGCCTATCTGGAAGCCTGGTGCTACCAGGCGCCGGTCATCGGCGCGCGGGCGGGCGGCGTACCCGCGGTCATTGACGACGGCGTCAATGGACTGCTGGTACCCTTTGGCGACGTCGCCGCCCTCGCCGACGCCATCGCCCGCCTGATCCGCGACCGAGACGCGGCGCGGGCCCTGGGCGCCGCGGGCCGCGCCAAGGTGCTGCGCATGTACACCTGGGACGCCGCCTATGCCCGCGCGCGCAGGTTCTACTTCGATCTTGTGGGTCCGAGTGCGTGTGAGCACTAATACTATAGCGGGTACCTGTTCAGATGTACCGCAGAGGGCGCAGAGGGCTTCAAAACGTTCACCCTCTACGTTCCTCTGCGCGCTCTGCGGTACATCTGAACACGTTCCAGGACTGTTATTTTTGACAAGACTTCCCCCCAATCCCTTCCGGTGCAGCGCGGCCAGGCCGCGCTGCACCGGAAGTGGTAAGCCTGCGGGACCTGTGGCCCCCACAACCCCTGCCGAGACCTGGCGATGACGCGCAGGTTGGACGGGGTGGGGAAACCGGGTTGGCCCGCCCCCTGCCCGATGGAGGCCAACGCACTCTGCCGTACCTTCGCCGAGACAACGTTTGTTAAGGGAGCGATAACGCTTCCCTCATCTCAAGTCCGTGCAAAATACACAAAGGTGGGGGTTGTCATGGGTTTGTTAAGGGAGCGATAACGCTTCCCTCATCTCAAGAGCCCCCGTGTTCAGGGGCTTTTCATCAGCGCGTGCTACAGTTCCTTACGCAATGGGGGATGATTTGTGGCAGTGAACACCGCGTCGGGGCCGGTACGCAACGACATTGCACCAGACATCCCAGCCTCCCCCTTGCCGCGTGCCGGAGGTGGGCGCTGCCACAGATCTTATACGCACCCTGGCAGGGCGGGCAATTTGCCCGCCCTGCTGTGTTAAGAGAGCGTTACCGTTTCGCCCTTGAATCGCCGCCCCCGGCGTAGTACAATTTTAGGAAGAAGAATTTCATCTTCGTGCCGGTTCGCTGGCCAGCCCACCCTTACTGGCCCGCTGGCACAGGCAGCGTACCGCAACACGGAGCCGTGTTGCGATGCGGCAGGAAGTGGCAAGCGATGGAGCTAAACCGCGCCAACACTTCAATCCGCGCGATCTGGTGACAGTTATCAAAGCCCTCGGCCTCCATGCGCCCGAGGGCTTTGGCGTTCTGAGCGAACGACACGGGCGCGGTTGCGCCCCCGTATCGAACCGATGGAGGACCACGATGGAACTGACCGTCAAGAGCCGCAATGGTAAGATCACCGAGCGCCAACGCCAGCACATCGACGAGAAACTGAGCAAGCTCGCGCGCTATATGGACGGGATTACCAGCGCCACCGTCGAGGTCCACACAGAAATGCAACGCAACGCCGGTGAGATGCAGCGGGTACAGGTTACCCTGGTGGGTGAGCACGGGGTCTACCTCCGCGCCGAGGAGCAGGCGCCGGATCTGTACACCGCGGTTGACGCGGTGCAGGAAGTGCTCCAGCGACAGATCACCCGCTACAAGGAGAAGTACTGGCGGCGTGGCCGGCCGCGCCGGCCCGTCGAGCCGGTGGTCGAGGCCGAACCACAGGTGGCCGTCGCCGAACCTGAGGCGGCCGTAACCGAGGAGCCGCTGGCGCCAGCGGTGATTCGCACCAAGCAGTTCAAGCTCCGCCCGATGTTCACCGAGGACGCAATCGAGCAGATGGAACTGCTCGGCCATAACTTCTTCGTTTTCCAGGACGCCGAAACCATGCGCATCTGCGTGCTCTACCGCCGTCGCGACGGGGCGTACGGGTTGATTGTTCCCGAAACCGCCTGAGGTGACGAAGGGGAAACCGGGTTTCCCCAAGCCCCAACCCGATGCGAGGACGAGGGAGGGCTGTGCCCTCCCTCGAACATTGTAGGGGAGGCCCGGCGGGGTGAAGCCCCTCTGAAACGGGCAAGAGAGCGAGGACCTGTGGCCTCCGCAATTCCCGCCGAGACAAAGCCTCGCCGCAGCATCCGCGCGCCTCCATCAGAAGGGGTAGGATAGAACAGGACCATCGGGGCATAGGAGTTGGTACGGTCGGGGTGATATGATGTTACGGGCGCATTTTAACTCGATCTTCACCAAAACCTATGCACTACCCAACCGCTCGTGCTCTCATCGCTGCCGCGGTCGTTCTTACCCTCCTGGTAAGTCTCCTCCTGACCCCCGGCACCTTTGCTCAGACGGAAGCCTACGTTCACACCGAATCGTCCGCCTCGATTGAACTGCCCCCCCAGGCCGCCCTGGCTGACCTCGCCGCTGCGTCGCGGGTGTTCGTCCCGGTCATTAACGTGGCCGGCAGTTCGCAGACGTCAGGTAATCAAAGCAGCGCCAACCAGGTGCTGGCGCTGCTGAATGCCGAACGCGCCCGCGCTGGCTGCCAGCCGCTGAGTCTCGACTCGCGGCTCATGCGCGCGGCCCAGCAACATTCCGAGGACATGGCGGTAAACAACTTCGTCGGCCACACCGGCAGCAATGGCTCGACCCTGGCCCAGCGGGCCAACGCCGTGGGCTACACCTGGTCGGCCCTTGCCGAAAATGTCGCCGCGGGCTACGCCACACCCGAGGCGGTGATGGCCGGCTGGATGGGTAGCGATGGCCATCGCCGGAACATCCTGAACTGCCGGTACGTCCACGTTGGCATCGGCTACGTGTACCAGTCTGATGATGCGCCCCTGGCTGGTATGCAGTATCCGTATTACCATTACTGGACGCAGGTCTTCGGCGCGCCGCGATAGGCGTCGTTGAAGCGCGTTGTGGGAGGGCAACGCCCTCCCACGCCCTCCTGAGACGGGCCAGCGAGGAAACTCGCTGCCACGGCGCCCTCGGGAGGGCTTTGCACACCCTGCCATGAACGTCCCCGCCTACACGGCCCCAATCAAGGCAACGGCAAACAACATCAGCAAGCAGCCGAACAGGGCCGCGAGCGCGAGTTGGACGTAGCCCAGGATCAGGCCGGCCAGCGCCAGGCCCTGACCGGCGAGGCGTCCACCCGACTCGCTGATCTCCTTGCGCGCGAGGTGGCCGCAGATAACCGCCACCAGGGCGCCGATCAAGGGCAACGCGACCCAGGCTAGAATGCCGGCGACCAGACTGATGATCGCCATATTGCTGTTTGGCACGACCGGAGGGGCGTACGTGCCCGGCTGGCTCTGATAAGCGCCGGGTTGCACGGGAACCGGCGCCGGGATGGGCGGCTGGCCGATCGGCGCGTTCAACGGCTGCACGTCGGGCGATCCCATATCGGCGCCCAGCCGGATGCCGCAGTTGTCGCAGAACCGTTGCCCCTGGATCACTGCGGCGCGACAGTTCGGGCAAAGCATGCTTCTCCTCCCCTGGTGCTGGTGACGGGTGATGGGCAGAGTGACGATCCAGATGCTCCGCTGGCCGGCGAAGAGGGTTGCTGGGAGGGCAAAGCTCTCCCAGACCCTCCCGTTCGAGTCGAGAACTCGCCGGATCAACCACTCAATTGTACGCCGTGAGCCGTACCAGAGTTGCGTGAGGCCGGAAGGTCAGGCCCGGGCCAGCGCCCGGGCCAGGCCCTCCACGTCAGGCGCGGTAACGAGGGCCTCGCCGACGAGCACGGCGTCGGCGCCGTAGCCGCGTACCAGGGCCACATGCTCGGGGGTGAAGATGCCGCTCTCGCTGACCAGCACGGGACGCCGGCTGCCCGTGGGCAGCAGCCGGGCCAGGCGCGCGGTGGTCTCGAGACTGGTCTCGAAGCGGTGCAGGTCACGGTTGTTGATCCCGACAACGGCCGCGCCGATGGCCAGGGCGCGCTGCACTTCAGCCTCGGTGTGGACCTCGACCAGGGCCTCCATGCCCATGTGCTGCGCCAGGAGCAGCATATCTTCCAGACGCTCAACATCGGGAACGGCGGCGACGATCAGCAGCACGGCGTCGGCGCCGTAGGCGCGGGCCTCGACGATCTGGTAGGGGTCAATGATGAAGTCCTTACGGAGCACAGGGGGCGCGCCGGGCAACTGGCGGATGGCCTCCAGATACTTGAGGCTGCCCTGAAAGAAGCGCACATCGGTGAGCACCGAGATGGCGGCCGCGCCAGCGGCGATGTAGGCGCGGGCCAGGGCCAGGTGGTCGAAGGGGTCGCGCAGCACGCCGCGGCTGGGTGAGGCTTTTTTCACCTCGGCGATCAGCGCGGTGGCGGGGGGGCGCCGCAGGGCGGCGGCGAAGTCGCGCGGTTCAGGGGCGCGGGCGGCGCGGCGCTCGAGTTCGCGCAGCGGCGTCTTGAGCTTCTGCCGGGCGACCTCTTCGGTTTTGTGGGCGAGGATCCGCCTAAGGATGGTTTCTTCGGGCATCGTGCTGTTCCTGTAGGGACGGGGCAGAAGCAGGGCCGAAGCACTACTGGGCCAGTGCTTCGGCCCTGCTCACCCGGCGTTTGAGACGGCGATCAGGCGCTCCAGGCGCTCCAGGGCGCGGCCCTCGGCAATGCTGGCCCGCGCCAGGGCCAGGCCCTCGCGCAGGTCGGCGGCGCGCTGACCGGCAACCAGGGCCGCGGCGGCGTTGAGCAGCACCGCGTCGCGGCGGGGGCCAGTGTCGGCCCCGCTGAGCACGGCGCGCACAATGGCGACGTTCGTGGCCACGTCGCCACCTCGGAGCGCATCGGGGCCCGCAGGTTCGAGACCAAGCTCCGCCGCGCTGACAGTAAAGCGCCGGGGCGACTGGCCGCCACGAACCTCGAAGATCAAATTGGGACCGCTCAGGCTCAACTCGTCCATCCCGCCGTCGCCGTGCACGACCAGGGCATGGGCGATCTCCAGGCGGCTGAGGGCGCGGGCGAGCTTCTCGGCCAGCGGTTCCGAGGCGACGCCGAGGACCTGATAGCGGGCGCGGGCCGGGTTGGTGAGCGGCCCGAGGATGTTGAAGACGGTGCGGATGCCGATCTCGCGGCGCACCGGCCCGGCGAAGCGCATCGCCGGGTGGAACTTCGGCGCGAACATGAAGGCGATGCCCGCCTCGCGCAAACAGCGGGCCACGCCGTCGGCGTCCAGTTCGATCTTCACCCCCAGACCCTCCAGCACATCGGCGCTGCCGCAGAGGCTGGACATCGCCCGATTGCCGTGCTTGGCGACGATCAGCCCGGCGCCGGCGGCCACGAAGGCGGCGGCGGTGCTGATGTTGAAGGTGTGCGAGCCGTCGCCGCCGGTGCCGCAGGTGTCGGCCACCGGTTCATCGAAGTAGACCGGCGTGGCCTTCAGGCGCATCACCTCGGCCATGCCGGCGATCTCCGCATCGGTCTCGCCCTTCAGGTGCAGGGCGGTGAGAAAGGCGCCGATCTGGGCCGGTGTGGCCTCGCCGCTCATAATCTGCTCCATCACGGAGGCGGCCTCGGCCTGGCTCAGATCGCGCCCCCCGACCACGGCGATGATTGCGTCTCGAATGTTCACTGGCCCCTCTGCTTACGAAATATGGCGGTGACACCGACCCCTTCATACCACCCTGACAGCCAGGTTATCCGCTTTCTTTCCGGGCGGGCGCAGTCCTCCCGGACTCTCCCCGCGGGCGGGGGCGTGGGGAAACCCGGTCTCCCCACACCCTAAAGGACCCTGGAATGAGCGTTCCTGGGCGGGCGCAGTCCTCCCGGACTCTCCCCGCGGGCGGGGGCGTGGGGAAACCCGGTCTCCCCACACCCCTTCATACAACCGGCGTTCCCGGTAAGACGTCGCCCCTCTCGGACCCTCCGACAGGGGTATTGTATGCACCACGGGGAGACCGGTCAATCATACGTCAGTGGTCCGGCGTCGTGAAAGTGACGGGCGCGAACGGGAGGGGCGTGGGAGGGCGAAGCCCTCCCCGCAAAAAACGCCTCGTCATAATTATCAAGCTGGTTGGGGAAGGGCAACATTTTTTATACCAAAGTGGCGTTCTCTTTACGCGCGAACGGGATCGGGCATGGTACAGTAGGGTGCATAAAGGCCGAAAATCCGATCGTAGTTGCACGGTTTGCAACACTGCAGGGGCGCACGACTGAGGCGTGTATCCCTGCTTTTCGTATTGTTCGAGGGTGGGGGCACATCCGAGGGGTGGGATGGCCTCCAGTAGGGGCGCTTCACGAAGCGCCCCTACTGGAGGGCCGCTACCCGCGTGCGGGGTTGAGGCGGGTACGGTTCGCGAACTGCCCCAACCCCCTGAAGTTCCTGTCACTGGCGGTTGGTGAACCCGGCGGCAGCGCCGCAGAGCATGGATGGCGGGATAGCAGACTATGGAAACTCACGCCTACGATGTGCTGGTGATTGGCGCCGGGATCAGCGGCATGCACGCCGCGCTGGATCTCGCCGATCAGGGCTTCAAGGTGCTCGTGGTCGAGCGGCAGGCCAGCATCGGCGGCACGATGGTCAAACTGGACAAGACCTTCCCCACCAACGATTGCGCGATCTGCATCGCTGCCCCCAGGATGGTCGAACTGGCGCGGCATCCGAATATCACCTTGCTGACCTCGGCCCAGGTCGAGCGGGTGAGCGGTTCGGCGGGCAACTTCGAGGTGTTGATCTGGCGCCAGGCGACCTATGTAGACCCCGAGAAGTGTACCGGATGCGGGGATTGCGCCAATGCCTGTCCGGTCGAGGTGGACGACGTCTTCAACGGTCGGCTCTCGCGGCGCAAGGCGATCTATCTGCAGTTCCCCCAGGCGGTTCCGGCCATCTACACCATAGATTACGGCAACTGCGTGGGCTGCGGGGCCTGCGACCGGGCCTGCGCCGCCGGGGCGATCGCGTTTCTGCGGCGCTCGCGGCCCATGACGGCGACGGTGAGCAGCATCGTGGTGGCCACCGGCTTCGAGACGCTGGAGCCCACGGAGATGCGCAAGGAGTACGGCTACGGTCGTTACCCCAACGTGGTGACCGCCATCCAGTATGAGCGGCTGCTCTCAGCCTCGGGGCCGACGGGGGGCGCGGTGGCCCGGCCCTCGGACGGGCGCCATCCCGAGCGGGTGGCCTGGATCCAGTGCGTTGGCTCGCGCAGCGTTCAGGGCGGCTACCCGTACTGCTCAAAGATCTGCTGCATGTACGCCACCAAGGAGGCGCTGATCACGCTCGAGCACGCGCCCAGCACGGAGGCGACCATCTTCTACATGGATCTGCGGGCCTATGGCAAGGACTTTCAGCAGTTCTACCGCCGGGCCGCCGGGCAGGGGGTGCGCTACGTGCGGGGCCGGCCCGCCGCGGTCGAGGAGGACCGCGACCGGCGTCTGGTGGTGACCTACGAAGACACCCTGAGCGGCGCGGTCCGGCGCGAGCGTTTCGATCTGCTGGTGCTCTCCACGGCGATTGTGCCCGCGCCAGAGAACCGGCGCCTGGCCCGCGCGCTGGGGATCGAAGTTGACGCCTACGGCTTCTTCGCGCCCCGCGACCCCCTGCTCGACCCGCTGCGCTCGTCCCGTGAGGGCATCTTCCTGGCCGGCGGTGCGCAGGGACCCAACGACATCCCTGACTGTGTGGCCCAGGCCAGCGGCGCCGCCGGCCTGGCGGCGGTCGGGCCGCTGGTGAAGGCTAATGCATCGCGGCAGGCCCGGCCCCCGGGCGCTCCGTCCACCACGTTTCAGTCGGGTGAGACAGGCCCCCACACGGCCTTCGACAGGCCTGGTACGCCGGCAGTCGCCGCTGGAATGTCACAGGCGCAAGCCGACGACCCCGGCGTCGAGGAGGATCGCTCGGTGGCGGGCGCGGAGATGCCGCGGGTGGGTGTGGTGGTGTGTGGCTGCGGCAAGAACATCAGCGGGTTCGTTGACGTGCCCGCGATTACCGAGGCGGCGCGCAGGTTGCCCGGTGTGGCCTTCGCCGAAGCCTGCACCTTCGCCTGCTCCGAGGACGTGCAGCGCCGCATCCGCGCGGCGATTACGGGCCAGGGGCTGAACCGGCTGGTCGTGGCGGCCTGCTCGCCGATCACCCACGGGCCGCTGTTTCAGCAGACCTGCGCCGAGGCGGGCCTCAACCCCGGCCTGTTCGAGATGGCCAACATCCGCAACCAGTGTTCGTGGGTGCATTCCTCCGATCCGGCGCCGGCGACGGCGAAGGCGGTGGATCTGGTGCGCATGGCGGTGGCGCGGACCGGGAAGTCGCGCGAACTGCCGCTGCGGACGGTCGAGGTGACCCGCAGTTGCCTGGTGATCGGCGGCGGCGTGGCCGGAATGACCGCCGCGATGACCCTGGCCGATCTGGGCATTGATACGTTTCTGGTGGAGCGGGAGGCGAGGCTGGGGGGCAAGCTCAACACGCTGGCCACTCTGGCCCCCGGGGACGTGTCGGCCGGCGCGGTGCGCGATCACCTGGTGCGCGAGGTGCAGCAACGCCCGCGGATCAGGTTGTTCCTCGGCGCCGAGGTGCGTGAGGTGATCGGTCATATCGGCGACTTCCGCGTGACCCTCGACGAAGGTCCGGGCGGGATGCTCAACGAGTTGCGGGTGGGCGCGATCATTGTCGCCACCGGCTTCCAGGAGGCCGACCTGCGCGGGCGCTTCGGCTACGGCGACGACCCGCGGGTGATCACGCAACTGGAGTTGGAGCGCAGCCTGCGCGAGGGAACCCTGGGCGCGCCGCGCAGTGTGGTGATGATCAACTGCGCCGGTTCGATGGACGCGGAGAATCCGGCCTGCTGCCGGATCGGCTGCGGCATCTCGGTCAAGAACGCGCGCATGCTCCACCGCGTCGCTCCGGGGGCCAGGATCGTGATGCTGTACCAGGATATGCGGGTGTACGGCAGTGGTCAGGAAGAAGCCTTCACCCGGATGCTCGACGAGGTGGCGCCGCAGCGGGTACGCTACGCGCCCGACCGGCCCCCGCGCGTGACCCTGCGCGACGGGCGGCTGGTGGTGCTGGTCCACGACAGTTTGTTGGACGAGGAACTGGCGGTCGAGGCCGACCTGGTGGTGCTGACGGCGGCGCTGCGGGGCGACGCCGATACGCCCCGGATGAAGCGGCTGCTCAAAGTGGCCACCGACGCGCAGGGCTTCTACCGCGAGGCCCACGCCAAGATCCGCCCGCTGGACTTTAATACCGATGGGATCTACCTGTGCGGGGCCGATCACTATCCGCGCAGCGTGCCGGACACGATCGCCCAGGCCGCCGGGGCGGCCTCGCGGGCGGCGATCCCGCTGCTGCGGGGCGAGGTGAGCGTCGAACCGATCGTGGCCGAGGTGGCGGCGGAATCCTGCGCGGGCTGCGGCCTCTGCGTGCCCCACTGCCCCTACGGCGCGATCCAGATCGACGGCGAGCGGAAGGTCGCGCGGGTCGAGGAGGTGCAGTGCAAGGGCTGCGGCACGTGCGTGGCGGCCTGCCCGTCGGGCGCGTTGCAACAACGGGGCTTCAGCGACGAGCAGTTGCTGGCGATGATCGGGGCGGCCTGGGAGGAGCCTGCCTATGAGTGAGCCATTCGAGCCGCGCCTGCTGGGCCTGCTGTGTAGCTGGTGCGCCTATGGCGGCGCCGATACGGCTGGCGTGAGCCGTCTGCAGTACCCGCCCAACATCCGCATCGTGCGGGTGATGTGTAGCGGACGGGTGGACCCGCTCTTCGTCGTGCGCGCCTTTGAGCAGGGCGCCGATGGGGTGCTGGTGGCCGGTTGTCACCCCGGCGATTGCCATTACGCCACCGGCAACGTCTTCGCCGAGCAACGCTTCGAGCGCTTCGCGGGCCTGCTCGATTTTTTCGGCATTGACCGCCGCCGCTTCAAACTGGCCTGGGTCTCGGCTTCGGAGGGGGCGCGTTTCGCCACCGTGGTCACCGAGATGACCGAGGAGATCCGCGCCCTCGGTCCCCTGAAGATGAAGGCGTCCGCATGGCAAGCCTGATCGAACAACAGATCCGGACGCGGGCCAGCGCCCTGCTGGCCGAGGGGCGGATCGATGGGTTTGTCGGTTACCGGCAAGGCTCGGGGCCGCTGCGGGTGGCGCCGTTCGTGGCCCGCGCGCCGGCTGAGGTTGAGAAGCTGGTCTGGAACCCGGTGTGCGTGCCGAACCTGGCCGGCGCCCTCCGCAAGCACGCCGGACAGCGGGCGGGCGTGGCGCTGAAGGCGTGCGACGCGCGCAGCGTGGCGGAGTTGCTGCGTCTGCGCCAGTTGGACCGCGAGCGGCTGTACCTCATTGGCGTTCCCTGCCGGGGGATGCTCGACCCTGAGAAGGTCGCCGCGGCTGCCGCGGGCCGCGTGACCGGCCTGGCGGCGGAAGGGGCGGAGGTGGTGATCGGCGTCGGCGGCGAAACGCTGCGCCATGAGCGCGCCGGGCTGCTGCTGGCGAAGTGCGCCGGGTGCGTGGCCGCCCCCGCGGAGTGGTTCGACGAAACGCTGGAAGAGAACGTCCCGGCGGCGCCTGCCGGCGACCGCTTCGCGGCGGTGCGGGCGCTGGAGGCGCTCGAAGCGGCTGAACGGATGGCCTTCTGGCAGCAGCACTTCAGTCGCTGCACCCTCTGCTACGCATGCCAGACGGTTTGCCCGCTATGCTTTTGCAAGGAGTGCGCGCTGGCGCTGGAACGCGACGATCCCCGCCGCCTGGCCCGTGAGCCGGCCAGCGTGTTCGCCTTCCACCTGATGCGCGCCTACCACCTGGCCGAACGCTGCACCGGCTGCGATGAGTGCGAGCGGGTTTGCCCGGAGGATATTCCGTTGAGCCTGATCTGCCGGAAACTGGAACTGGACCGCCTGGAGTAGCGTGGAACGCTGATTTACCGCAGAGGACGCGGAGGTTGGCGGAGTTGTCCGGGGTCGCGCATATACCGCTGAGGGCGCCTGGATGGCAATGGCTGATGGAGGCCAGAAAACCCTTTACAGACCATTGCGCAGGCGCGGGCCAGTCTGTCGGTGAGTTCGGCATTTACCCCGCCCGACGTGTCAGGAGATTTGCTATGACCATAGCCATCAGCGCGAACGGCCGGTCCGGGGCCTTGTTGCAGCGAGTGGAGGCGCTGAGCGGGCAACGGCTGGCGCAGTGCTACCAGTGCGGCGCCTGCGCGGCGGGGTGTCCTTTCGCCGAAGCCATGGATGTGTTGCCGGACCGGCTGATCCGCCACCTGTTGTTCGACGTGCCGGGAGTGCTGGAGCGCGAGGCGTTGTGGGTCTGCGTGGGCTGTGAACTCTGCGCGCAGCGTTGCCCACGGGGGATTGACGTGCCACGGGTGATGGAGGCCCTGCGGCTGATCGCGTTGCGCTCGCGGGGCGATCAACTGCCGGTGGCGCAGATTCCCGCGACGGCGCTCCACGATCTGCCGCCGATTGCCCTGGTCGCCAGCCTGCGCCGGCAGACGGGGTGAGGGTGGGGAGGTGGGGAGGTGGGGAGGTGTGGGGCCATTTGATCACACTTCCACAGCTCCACACCTCTACACCTCCACAGACCGGTCACTGGGCCGTGGAGCAACGTTCAACCTGGACCGTCCGGATCTGAAACGTGCCTGAGGAAAGAAGCCCTGCCATGCAACTGGCCTATTACCCCGGCTGCACCATCAAGGTCTCGGCGCGCGAGCACGAGCGGGCGGCGCTGGCGATACTCAGGGAACTGGGCATCGATCTGCGCGAGATGCCCGAGTGGAACTGCTGCGGGGTGGTGCATACCCTCACCGGCGAGAACCTGATCCGCCACATGGCGCCGCTGCGGGTGCTGGCGCGTCTGCGGCAGCAGGGTGAGCGCGAGGCGGTGACGCTGTGCGACATGTGCTTCAACACCCTGGCGCGGGCCAATCACCTGGCGCGGACGCAGCCGGAGCAGGTGGCCGCCCTCAACGCGACCAGCGGCGGCGGCCTGGACTACGACGGCGCCGGCGAGGTGCTGCACTTGCTGCATCTCCTGCGCGACCGGGTGGGGCTGGCGGCGATCCGCAAGCGGGTGCGCCGTCCCCTGCGCGACCTGGTGGTGTACCCCTACTACGGCTGCAAGTTGCTGCGCCCAACCGGGATTGGCCTCGACGACCCCGAGACGCCAACCCTGCTGCGCGATCTGATGGGGGCCCTGGGCGCGACCGTGGTCGAGGGGTCGCTGCAAACGCAGTGTTGCGGGGCGTACCTGGCGGTGGACCGGGCCGGGCTGGTCACGGAGCGGGTAGGCGCGACGGTGGAGCAGGCCCGCGACGCCGGGGCCGGGGCGATTGTGCTTTCGTGCCCGCTGTGTCACTTCAACTTCGCGACGCTCCAACCCCACGCTGGCGCGCCGTTGCCGGTGCTGTATTACACCCAGGCGATTGGCCTGGCCTTTGGCCTCGACCCGGCGGAACTGGGGCTGGATGATCAACAGATGGAGGCGCTGGGCAGGGCCGTGCCCTCCCAGGCCCTCTCCTGATGGGCACAAACACCGATCGGGAGGGCCGCTCCCTCCCAGGAAGAAGCTCTTCTTTCAGAGGATACGGGCGCGCAGCGCACGGGCAACCGGCAGCACGACCTCGCGCACGCGAGAGGAGGATCGGCATGAGCGAACCTGCCACGCTGGTCACAATGGAACTGATGGGCAAAGAGTACCGCGTGCCGAGCGGTCTGACGATCCTGGCGGCGATTGAATACGCCGGCTACAAGCTGGTGCGCGGCGTCGGCTGTCGCGGCGGCTTTTGCGGGGCCTGCCCCACCCTCTACCGTCGCGAGGGCAGCCACCGCATCTTCACCGCGCTGGCCTGCCAGACCCTGGTCGAAGACGGCATGTGCCTGGTGCAGATGCCCTTCGTGCCGGTGCCGACCAAACCCTACGATCTGCACGGCATCACCCCGCAGCCAACCACGCTGCTGCGCTTCTTCCCCGAAATCGCCGGCTGCGTGGCCTGCAACACCTGCACCCGCGCCTGTCCGCAGGGCCTGCCGGTGATGGACTACATCCAGGCCGCGCTGCGGGGAGACATCGAGCGCGTGGCGATGCTGTCGTTCGACTGCATCGCCTGCGGGATCTGTTCGAGTCGCTGCCCCGCCGACATCAAGCACTACGCCGTGGGCCTGCTGGCGCGGCGGATCTACGGCAAGTACCTGGTACCCCCATCGGAGGACCTGGCCCTGCGGGTCGGCGCGATCGAGGCCGGGCGCTACGACGCGGAGTTGCGCGAGTTGATGGAACTGCCCCTCGCCGACCTGCGCGCGCGCTACGAGCAGCGCAACTTTGAACCGGTGGCCGAGCAGAACGGGGACCACAGCGCCACCCAACGCTACAATTCGCCCATGGATCCGGTGGATTACCAGGATGAGTTGGAGGGTGTGTAGACAGCGCAGGTGCGAGTTGGGGGGGGCGTAAGGAAACCGGTTTTCCCCGCCCCAGCGAGCGCGAAGGGTCCGGCCCTCCCAGCCGCTTCCGGCAGGGGCGTGGGGAAACCGGGTTGCCCCACCCAGCGAGCGCGAAGGGCCTGGCCCTTCCAGCCACTTCCGGCAGGGACGTGGGGAAACCTGGTTGCCTCACCCAGCGAGCGCGAAGGGCCTGGCCCTTCCAGCCACTTCCGGCAGGGCGTAGGGACACCGGGTTCCCCGTCCATCGAGCGGGCAGGGCGTGGCCCTCCCAGCCGCTTCCGGCAGGGGCGTGGGGAAACCGGGTTTCCCCACCCTCCTTCAATCGAGCGAGGAGCGACGGCATGGAGCTTATTAACGGCTATCCGGCGTCGATGCGCGAGAGCATCGCCATGGTTGAGCGCACCCGCCCCGCCCGTCTGGGCCGGACCTTCCCGGCCATGAGCCTGGAGGAGCGCAAGGCGCTGCTCCTCGGGCACCACCCCGACTACCAGGCCGGCGCCAAGCGTCCCCTGCGCTTCGGACCGAGCAAGGGTCTGCTGCTCAACCACGAACTCGCCGATCTGTTCGAGGCCCGCCCGCTGGTGCGCCCCGATCTGGACCTGAGCACGATTGACGCCGATGTGGACCTGCTGGTGATCGGCGGCGGCGGTGCGGGGACGGTGGCGGCGATCTGGGCGGTGCAGAGCGGGCTGGACCCGGCGCGGGTGCTGATCGCCACCAAACTGCGCCACGGCGACTCGAACTCGACCATGGCCCAGGGCGGCATCCAGGCCGCCGACCGGCCCGAAGACTCGCCGGTGCAGCACTTTCTGGACGTGATGGGCGGGGGCCACTTTACGAACCGGCCCGACCTGGTGCGGGCGCTGGTGAGCGACGCGCCGCTGATCATCCAGTGGCACGAGCGTCTGGGGGTGATGTACGACAAAGACGGCCAGGGGCGCTTTGTGGAAAACCCCGGCGGGGGCACTTCGCGCAACCGTATGCACTCGGCCCGCGACTATACCGGCCTGGAGATTATGCGCGTGCTGCGCGACGAGGCACGCAACCTCGGCATCCGGGTGATCGAGTTTTCGCCGGCGATCGAACTACTCTGTGACGAGAGCGGTCGGGTGGCCGGCGCGGTGCTGCTCAACCTGGAGACCCGGCGCTACCACATCGTGCGGGCCGCGGCGACGATTCTAACCACCGGCGGCCTGGGGCGGGTGCACATCCAGCGTTTTCCCACTACCAACCACTACGGCGCCACCGGCGACGGGCTGGTGCTGGCCTACCGCGTCGGCGCCGAACTCGTCGATCTCGACGCGGTGCAGTACCACCCCACCGGGGCGGCCTTCCCCGCCCAGATGGCCGGATTGCTGATCACCGAAAAGGTGCGCGGCCTGGGGGCCCAGCCGCTCAACCGCCTGGGCGAGCAGTTCGTCTTTCCCCTGGAGCCGCGTGACGTGGAGGCGGCGGCCTTCATCCGCGAGTGCGGCGAACGGGGCCTGGGCATTCCCACCCCCCACGGCATCTGCGGGGTCTGGCTGGATGCCCCGATGGTGGACCTGATCCACGGGCCGGGGACCATCCGCGCCGCGCTGCCGGCGATGTACCGGATGTATACGCGCTTCGGCATTGACATGACCCGCGATCCGATCCTGGTCTTCCCAACCCTGCACTACCAGAACGGGGGCGTGGCCGCCGACGAGCACGGCGCGACCTGTGTGCCGGGCCTGTTCGTGGCCGGGGAGGTGATGGGCGGCATCCACGGCAAGAACCGGCTCATGGGCAACTCGCTGCTCGACTTCAACGTCTTTGGCCGGCGCGCGGGCATCGCCGCCGCGCACTACGCGCGCGCCCATCGCCCGGGGCGGTTGAGCCTGGCCCACGTGGCCGAATACGAGCGCATGCTCCGCGAGGCCGGCATCGAAACCGCACGCACCGCCCCGCGCATTCTGCCCGATTATCGCGGGAAAGAGGCCCTGGAACGCTACCTGGACGTGCCGGTGTAATGGGATTTTGGATTTTGGATGTTGGATTGCCGTTTATGGCGTTCCGATGAGACCTGGGGATCGTGTAATGGGGAGGCGTGGAGGGCCAGCACCTCCGCGGCTCCCACCGTAGGGCCATATGCACACCATTCAGATCGACGAGGGCTGGTGCAAAGGATGCGCCCTGTGCGTCATCTACTGTCCTACCCGGGCGCTACAGGTTGCCGCGCGCTTCTCGCCGCGGGGCGTGCATCCCCCAGAACTGGTTCGCCCCGAGCGCTGCAACGGTTGCCGGCTGTGCGAACTGCTGTGCCCGGATTTCGCCATCACGGTGACGGAGGAAGGCCGTGTCCACGCATAGAGAACTGATCCGGCGGGCGCTCGGCCCCAGGGTGCAATTCGTGCAGGGGGACGACGCCTGCGCCTACGGGGCGGTGCTGGCCGGCTGCACCTTCTTCGCGGGCTACCCGATCACCCCGGCCACCGAGGTCGCCGAGCGCATGTCCGAACTCCTGCCGCTTATCGGCGGCTGCTACATCCAGATGGAAGACGAGATCGCCAGTATGGGCGCGCTCGTCGGCGCAAGCTGGACCGGGGCGAAGGTGATGACCTCGACCTCCGGCCCCGGTTTTTCGCTGATGCAGGAGAACCTGGGCTACGCCATCATGACCGAGACGCCCTGCGTAGTGGTGAATGTGCAGCGTTCCGGGCCATCCACGGGGCAGCCGACGATGGGGGCCTATGGCGACATGATGCAGGCCCGCTGGGGCACCCACGGCGACCACGAGATCATCATGCTCTGCCCGGCATCGGTGCAGGAGGCCCTGGAGATCACCATCGTGGCCTTTAACCTTTCCGAACAGTTGCGGACGCCAGTGCTGGTGTTCATTGATGGCGAACTGGGGCATATGCGCGAGCGCCTGGTCATCCCCGACGATGGCGAGTTTGAACTGGTGGAGCGCCCGCGCGCCACCGATCAGGCCAGCTACCGCCCCTTCGCCCCTGGCCCGGACCTGGTGCCGCCCTTCGCCCCCTTCGGGTCGGGCTTTCGCACCTTTGTGACCGGGCTGACCCACAACGAGGAGGGCCTGCCGCGGGCCTCCAGCGCCGCCGTCCACGACCAGCTGGTGCGCCGGCTGTCGGCCAAGATCACCAATCATCTTGACTTGATTACGCGCTACGAAGAGTTTTACGCCGACGACTGCGAGATCGCCATCGTGGCCTACGGCATTACCGCCCGTACCTGCCGCGACGTGGTGGAAGAGGCCCGACGCCGGGGCATCAAGGCCGGCCTGTTGCGACTGATCAGCATCTGGCCCTTCCCCGAGCACATCGTCGCCCGCTGGGCGGAACGGGTGCGGGCCATGCTCGTCCCGGAGATGAACCTGGGGCAGATCGTGCACCCTATCCGCGAAGCTGTCGCCGGACGGTGCGTGGTGGCGCCATACGCCCGGATCGGCGGCGAGTTGCACACTCCCGCTGAACTGCTGGAAGCGCTGGAGGCATTGCAATGGCAACCGGCCTGAGGATCAAGACCGCCGCCGAGTTGCGGACGAACTACCTGCGGCGGGAGATGTTCCCGACGATCTTCTGCGATGGGTGCGGCCTGGGCAATGTGCTGAACTACACCCTCTGGGCGATTGACGAGGTGGGCCTCGACCTCGACCGGACGGTGTTCGTGTCGGGGATCGGCTGCTCCTCGCGGCTCCCCGGCTACATCAATGCCGACGGTCTGCACGCCACCCACGGGCGGGCGCTGGCCTTCGCCTCGGGGATCAGGGCCGCCAATCCCGACCTGACGGTGATCGTCTTCACCGGCGATGGCGACGGGGCGGGCATTGGCGGCAATCACCTGCTGCACACCATTCGCCGCAACATGGACATAACCGTGATCCTGGTCAACAACTTCACCTACGGCATGACCGGCGGCCAGTCGGCCCCCACCACGCCCGATGGCGGCTTCAGTTCGACGACGCCCTACGGCAATATCGAGCATCCGCTGGACATCTGCGAACTGGCGAAGGCCCTGGGGGCGCCCTACGTGGCCCGCTGGCCGGTGGTCTCGCCAGCGCAGCCTGTTAAATCGATCGCCGAAGGCATTCGCAAGCGCGGCTTCGCGCTGATCGAAATGCTCACCCCCTGCCCGACGGCCTATGGCCGACGCAACGGGCTGAAGGAAATCGAGCAGATCTGGCGCTGGTACCGCGAGCACACGGTGCTGCTCGACGAGTGGGAGTGGGTGGAGCAATTCGGATCGCCCGAGGAGCGCGAGGCGCTGCGGGGCAAGATGAAGATCGGCGTCTTTCAGGATACCGAGCGCGAGACGTTCGAGGATCGCTGGGCCGCGCTGGTGGCGAGGGAAAAGCTATGAAACGCGAGATTCGCATCTGCGGCTTCGGCGGACAGGGGGTGATCACCGCGGCAGTTATCCTGGGCAAAGCGGCGGCGGTCTACGACGGGTTGACGGCCTGCCAGGTGCAGTCCTACGGCCCGGAGGCCCGTGGCGGGGCGGCGCGGGCCGAGGTGATCATCGCCGATCAGCCGATTGGCTACCCCGGCATCCACCTGGCCGACGTGCTGGTGGCCATGTCGCAGGAGGCCTACAACCGCTACGGGCGGGCGATCAAGCCCGGGGCGACGGTGATCATCGATCCCGACCTGGTCTTCCAGCGCGACGAGGCCCAGCCGGTGACGCCGGTGCGCGCCACGAAGATCGCCGAGGACCTGGGCAACACCGTGGTGGCGAACATCGTCATGCTCGGCGCGGTGGCGGCGCTGACCGGGGTGGTCTCGCCGGAGGCGCTGCTGGCGGCCACGTTGGAGAGTGTCCCGGCGCGTTTCCGCGAGTTGAACCGCCGCGCCCTGGAGGCGGGGATGCAGGCGGCAGGGGTGCCGGTCCTCGCCCGGTAAGGCCGAAGCACTGGCGCAACCAGTGGTTCGGCCTTACTTGCGTCGGCCCTGCCCCTCAGTGGTACGACGATCTGGTTGTGATGGATAGTTTTTTGCGGGGAGGGCTGCGCCCTCCCACGCCCCCTCCCGCCGCATCCCTCACCATCATCGTGACAGCCCACTCAGGGTAAATCCCAGCGATCCGGCTCCTCGTACTCCTCGCGGCGCCAGCGCCAGCCTGGATCGATGATCGTTCCCGACTCGCGCACGGTGTAGAGGGCCTGCAACGCGATGTAGATCACGCAGAGTTGCTGCGCCCGGTTGCCCGGCTCCCCCAGCGGATGGCCAAAGGGCCACTTCAGATGAATGGCGCGCGGCGGGCGCACCCGCTCGGCAATCTCGCGCAGCCCGATGACGCATACGGTCGGAATGCCAAACGTCTCGATGACCCGGGCGATCAGTCCCACGGACTGATTGCAGAGTCCTCAGGCAGGGGTGAGCAGCACCGCGTCAATCTGCTCCTGCCGCAGCATCCCCGCCACCTCGGGCGCGGTCTGGCGGATCAGCGTTTCGACGTGGGGCGGCTCGATGTGCCCCATGAAGCTGTAACAGGTTCCGAGGCCGCCGATGGCGCCGCGGGCGGCCAGTTCGCGCGCCAGTTCCAGCGGAAAGAGGATGTTGAGATCACGCTCGGCGTCGGAGTGGTCGTAGTAGTCGTGGGTGATCATCAACTCGTCCACGGGCGTATCGGCGGGGATGACCCGGTAACTGGGATCGCCGTGCGAGTCGTGCATATCGAACGGCGTTTGCGCGCGCAGATGCACGCCGCCCGTGGTGACCAGGGCCAGCCGCGCCTCCCGCAGCGGCTTCTCCAGCCGCGCCAGGGGCACCGGTTCGCCCTCGATGGCGTCGAACCACTGCCCCCAGAGCCGCGCCAGTTCGGGCGCCTGGGAGAGGAACTGCCCGAAGGCGCTCTCCAGGCGCTGCCGTAGCCAGTCGAAGTCGGTCATACGAGACGCTTTCTACCTTGCCGCGATCCCATCGAGCAGGGTCTCGACAATCTGGGTTGCCGTCTGCTCATCGGCCAGGCGGGCGCAGGGATGGTCGGTGTGGAAGAAGGGGTAGAGCATCCCCAGCAGCAGCCAGGTTGTCACGTGGGGATTGACCGGGCGCAACTCGCCCCGCGCCACCCCGTCGCGGATGATGGCCTCGATCGGCTCCAGAAAGCCGCTGGCGTAGCAGCGCTGGATGCGCTCCCGCGTCGCGTCGCCCAGGCGGGGCAGATCCTGCGTGCCGAGACGGATGAGCGCGCGCTGGAGGGGGGCCTGGGCGAACAGCCCGCGCACCAGCACGGTCAACCGGGCGCGCGCGTCGGGCGCCTGGCGCGCCGCCGCCACCAGCGCCTCGGTCTCGGCGACCCGGTGCGTCAGCACCGCCTCCAGCAGGTCCTCCTTGTCGCGGAAGTGGTAGTACAGTCCGGGCTTGGAGATCCCCGCCGCCTCGGCGATTTCGCGCATGGCCACGCCGTCGTAGCCCTGGGCCACGATGAGCCGCGCCGCCTCGACGATGATGGTTTCCCGGACGCTGTCGGTTGGGCCGCTCATGGCGGAACTCCTCGGATCCTCACCCTCCCCCCGGCCCCCTCCCTCTCCACTGCCGGTGGAGAGGGAGGCGGAGGAGTGTGAGGAAGGACTATCCCATCGGTATTACCCCGTCGCCATTTCCAGCGCCCGCTGGCGCTCCGCGGCGCGGTCGCGCAGGCCCAGAGCGGCCAGGGTGAGCAGGGCCATCAGCAGGCCAATCGACAGGAAGGCGCGCGCGTAGCCGTCGAGGGGCAGCGCCGCGCTCGCGGCGATCAGGCCCACCAGCACCGCGCCGAGCAACTGGCCCACGCCCATCGTCACCGTCAGCAGGCCCTGCGCCGCGGCCCGCTCGCTGGCGGCGGTCTCGTTCAGCAAAACGTAGCGCAGGGCCGCCCCCAGCAGTACCGCCAACCCCAGCCCCAGCAGCACCGAGGCCACGTAGAACAACACCAGGTTGCTGGGGAACAGACCGAGGAGCAGCAACCCCGCCGCACTTAGTAGTGTACCACCGGTGATCACCAGCCGCGATCCGAAGCGGTCGAGCATGCGCCCCGAAATGGGCGAGCCGACGGCCATGGCCAGGACGACCACCAGGAGCATGAAGCTGGCGGTGGAGGCGCTGACGCCGAAGGCGATGGTGAGCAGCGCCGGAATGAAGACCACCGCCGTTTCGGCGATGCCCGCGCCAACCGCCAGCGCCGCCGTGAGGCGGAGCGGGCGCGAGCGGAAGAGGGCCGGTTGCAGGATGGGCGCCGCGGCGCGCTGCTCGATCCAGAGAAACACCGGCAGCAGCAGGACCGCAGCGGCCAGCATCGGCAACGCCAGGGGATCGATCTGCCCCTGGCTGATCTGGGCCGGGTCAAGCACGGTGAGGCCGTAGGCCAGCGCCGCCAGGGCCGCCCCCAGGGTCAGCGTGCCGGCCAGGTCGAAGGGCGCCCCGGCGCGCGCGCCGGCCGTGGGCAGCAGGCGCAGGCTCAGGACGATCACCGCCAGCGCGATGGGCAGGTTGATTAAGAAGAGCCACGGCCAGCCCAGCAGCAGCAGCACCCCGCCCAGGATCGGGCCGATCAGAAAGGCGATGCCGAAGACCGCGCCCAGCAAGCCCAGCGCCGAACCGCGCTGCTCGGGCGGGAAGGTGTCTCCCACCACCGCGCTCGCCACCGGAAAGATGCCGCCCGCGCTGAACCCCTGGACCAGACGCCCCGCCAGCAGGATGGCGAACGTCGGGGCCAGGGCCACGATCAGCGAGCCAAGGGCGAAGCCGCCGACACACAGGGCGTAGATCCAGCGGCGGCCCGCGCGGTCCGACAGGGCCGCCATCACCGGCGTGCCGACCAGGTTGCCCAGCACGTAGAGCGAAAAGACCCAGGCCAGGGCCTTTTCGGTCACCCCGAAGTCGCCCTGGATGGCCGGCAGGGCCGGCCCGACGATGGCGATGTCCAGCGCGGCCATCAACACGCCGACAAAGAGCAGCCCCAGCACTTGATTGCGCCGTCGCTTAAGCGAGGGTTCCATCGCATACCTCCTTAAGTTGCCGACCGGTCGGTCGGTCAATGGGGCCATTGTACCACAGATCTGGAAGTTTTCGGAGGGGCGAAGCTCGTCCGAAAACTCCATTCCGGTGTGGTGGCCTTGTCGAGGCGACGTGTCGCTGGCGTGGTGAACCCCGGTTATCCCGCCCCCTTCTCGGCAGCGCCTCAGGCATAGGCCGGCAGCCAGTCGCCGTGGGCGGCGATCAACGCATCCACCAG
Source organism: Chloroflexaceae bacterium (assembly GCA_034431835.1). GTDB lineage: Bacteria > Chloroflexota > Chloroflexia > Chloroflexales > Chloroflexaceae > JACAEO01. Next base: position 26,503 of record DAOUDA010000236.1, read on the forward strand.
CGCCCAGATCTGCTCGAGATCGAGTTCGGCCCCGGTATGGGGGTCGAGCATGGCGGCGTGGTAGATGTGTGCGCGTTTCCCGGTGAGCGCGGCTTCCACCGTCAGCGCCTGCACGTTGATGTTGGTCTGCATCAGCGCGGCCAGGTGCGGTGGCAGGGCGCCCACCCGGGTCGGCTGCACGCCGTTGCGGTCCACCAGGCAGGGCACTTCAACGCAGCAGCCCGGGGGCAGGTTGTCAATCAGCCCGTGGTTGGCGACGTTGCCGTAGATCACCCGTGGCTGGCCGGTCTCCATGGCGTGGATGATCAGCGCGCCGTACTCGCCGGAGCGCGCGGCGCCCTCCTGGCCCTCGCGCGCCCAGTGTTGCCGCAGGTAGCCCGCCAGGTGCGGATCGCGCGGGGCGATCTCCGTCAGGCGCCGCTCGCGCGTCTCGCGCTCGTAGCGCGCCAGCGCCGCCGCGTCACCGCGTTCGAGCAACGGGCGCATCCCCTCCCACTCGGCGATCTGCCGCTCGCAACGGGCCGGGTATTCGTCGAGGGGGATGTTGAAACGCTCGATCAGGTCGGGCCGGTCGCGCTTGATGAACCAGGGCGTGTACTCGCTGACGTGCTCGCTCGACTCGGTCACGAAGTACCCCAGGCGGCGGAAGAGTTCGTAGCGCACCCGGTTCCAGGCCGGCACACGGTTCTCCTCAACTAGCTGGCGCAGGCGCGGGTAGAGGTCCGTGCCCCGGTGCGCGAAGCGCAGGTAGAAGGCCATGTGGTTGATCCCGGCGCAGAGGTAGTCAATCTCCTCCTCCGGCAGGCCGAGGTCATAGGCCAGTTCGCTAACGGTGTGCTGCACGCTGTGGCAGAGGCCCACCGTTTTAATGCGACTGGCGCGGCTGATCGCCCAGCAGTTCATCGCCATCGGATTGACATACTGGAGCAAGGTCGCCTCGGGGCAGAGGCGCTCCATGTCGCGGCACATATCCAGAAGCACCGGAATGGTGCGCAACCCGCGCATGATCCCGCCGATGCCCAGGGTGTCGCCGATGGTCTGTCGCAGGCCGTAGCGTCTGGGAATCTCGAAGTCGATTACCGTGGCGGGCCGGTAGCCGCCCACCTGGAACATGGCGATCGCGTAGTCGGCCCCTTCGAGGGCCCGCTCGCGCGCGGTGGTGGCCTCGATCCGCGGTCGCGCGTCGAGACTCGCCGCCAGCAGATGGGCCATGCGCTCCGAGTCGCGCAGGCGCTCCGGGTCAATGTCGAACAGCCTGATGGTGGACCCGCGCAGTTCGGGGAAGCTGAGAATGTCGCCGAGCAGGTTCCGCGCGAAGACGGTGCTCCCCGCGCCGATGAAGGCAATGGTGGGCATGGTGTTCATCCTTTCTGACGAAGGTGTGAGGCGCCCTGCGCCGCTCCTTCCTCTCCACCCTGGCATCGTATCGCAATCGCACGGACTGCAAGAACATCATCACCAGGTCTCACCGAGAAAACCAGTTGGCAATCCACAATCCAAAATCCACAATCCAAAATGGCATTACACTTCCCCACCGGGCGTAAAGACTTTGTTACTCCCATCACTACGCCGGTGCACTATCATGGGACGCAACTCTCGCGTGAACAGGGGTATGCACGGGAGGGTCGCGGAGGGCGAAGCCCTCCCAGGAGTATCTCTTTACCCATCGGTTTGATGAACCGCGGAAGGAAGATCGCCGATGGACACTCAGGGTACGGCGGTCGCGCCTGCAACGCAGGTGATCGCCACTCCGCAAACGGGCAACATTTATGTCAATGCGCAGCCGTGGGCGCTGACGCTCTCCGACAACCTGCGCGCCACGTTCGTCTTCGACCGCGAGGGGCGTCCGGTGAGTTGTTTCCTCAATGGCTGCAACTACCGCTTCGGCCTGTCGGGGCTGGTTCTGATGAAGGTCTCCCGCCCCGGCGCGCCCAAGCTGCGCCAGCTCCTTGCCGATGACGAGAGCGCCCACCTGCGCGCCAGCGTGCGCGAGCACGTAACCCGCATTGCCGATGGTATCGCCGAGGCCGTGCCGGACGAGGTACGGGCCTGGCTGGAGCAGATCCTGGCCTGGGACGAGGCCCGCGCCCGCGCCGATCGCGAACGCTTTCTGCGCATCTACCGTCCGGTCAGCATTGTGCCGCCCGACCAGTACCGTGCCCTGGTGCTGCAGGTCACCGAGGGCTGTAGCTGGAACCGTTGCAGCTTCTGTAGTTTTTACCGCGATCGGCGCTTCCGGATCAAGACGGCCGGGGCGTTGCGCGAGCACATTCACCAGGTCAAGGCGTTCCTCGGGCGCGGTATCAGCCTGCGGCGCACGATTTTCCTCGGCGACGCCAATGCGCTCATCGTTCCCCAGCCACGCCTGCGCGAACTGTTGGCGGTTATCCGCGAGGAGTTTCCCGGCGGCGAGGAGGGGCCCTCCCCCGACCTCTACGCTTTCCTCGACATCTTCGGCGCCGCGCGGAAGAGCAGTGAGCAGTACGCCGAGTTGCGCGCCCAGGGGCTGCGGCGGGTCTACATCGGGCTGGAGAGCGGCGACGACGCGGTGTTCCGCCTGCTCAACAAACCCGGCACGCCGCAACAGGGGATCGAAACGGTGGTGCAACTGAAGGCGGTGGGTCTCCAGGTGGGCATTATTCTGCTGGCCGGGGCGGGCGGGGCCGATCTCTCGCGCCGGCACGTGGCCCGCTCGCTGGCGGCCCTCTCGGCCATGGAACTCGACAGTGGCGACCTGGTCTACATCTCGCCGCTGATCACGCCCGATGACAGCGACTACGCGCGCCGGGCGCGCACCCTGGGCCTGGCGCCCCTCTCCGCCGACGAACTCGCGGCCCAGCTTGAAGAGTTGAAAACCGGCGCACGCGCGGCCACCGGCGGGCACCCCCGTGTGGGGCTCTACCACATCGAGGAGTGGCTGTATTAGAGTGTAGGAGGATAACCTGGTTATCCGACTGTGCTCCGGGAGGGCCGCGACCTCCCGGACCCTCTCCTCGAACAGGCGGCGGAATGGAGGACCTGGCGCCCCCGATGGTCGGATTAGAGTCTCCTGGGAGGGCGACGCCCTCCCGGCCCCTCCCCTTGCACTCCGGGAGGGCGCAGCCCGCCGGAACGCCCCCCGCGGGCAGGGGGCGACGTGGGTGTCAGGGGCGCACCTCGAAGCGCACCACCCGCACCTGGGTGCTGATGATGCCCTCGGCGACCATGGCATACACGCCGGCGGTGAGCCCCGGGCCGGCGGTGACGCTCCAGCGCGCCGTGCCGGCGCGATCGGCCTGCACATCGGCCCCATCGGCGCTGATGGTGGCAATGCTGCCATCGGGCCGATGGATCCAGATCTCGATCCCCTCCAGCGGCAAGAAGCCCGTGGCCGTGAAGGCGAAACTGGTACCGGGCGGCCCGGAAACCGGCGTCACGAAGGCGTTGTCGGTCGGCTCAGGCGCGCTCTGACCGGCCCTTCGGTCAACGATCAGATCGGCGATCCGCACCTCGCCGCTGACCGTACCAGCCGCAACCGCCACATAGCGCCCTTCGGGAGTATCGGCGCGGGTTCCCACGGTCCATTGCAGGTCGCCGTTGCGATCGGCAAAGAACACGGCGCGCCCGCTGAGGTCGAGGGTCAGGGTCGAGATGCTCCCATCGGGAGAGTGCAGCCAGATGCCCACCCGCTCAGTGGGCTTGAAGCCGCTGGCGCGAAAGACAAACAACTGGCCGGGCGGCCCCACTTTGGGACGCACCACCACGCTGCCCTGCGGCGCGGGCGGCAGGGTCTCCTGGGGCAAGGCGCCGGCCTGGATCACAAAGCCGAGTTGTCGCTGCACCCGCTCGCCAAGGTTGCTTGCCTCGGCGATGTACACCCCCGACTCGGCGTCCGGCGAACTGGTATAGCTCCACGTCACCCGTCCGGCGCTATCGGCGAAGAGGTTGATATCGAACCCGGCGCTATCGGCGAAGCGGATGACCCGCCCCGAGGGGGTGCGATACACCACCCGCACCACTTCATTCGGCGCGAAGCCGCCGGTGCTGAAGCGAAAGGTGGCGCCGGGCGGGCCGATGTCGGGCGAGACGCTGACATCCTGGGCCCGCGCGGGGACCGTGCCGAGTGAGACTGCCGCCAGCACGGCCAGCAGCAGTGCGGCGAGGCGCGCGACGACGCCCATGAGGATTTCCTTGTTTCGATGAAACGCTACAGGGAGGGCGCGGCCCTCCCGGACCCTTCCCTCGGGCAGGGGCGTGGGGGAACCTGGTTTCCCCACGCCCCTCCAACCGACCGGGGAAGGAGGGTTCGTGGGAGGGCTGCGCCCTCCCAGACCCTCCCGGCGGAACGGCCGGGGCTACACCCCGAGGGCGGCGACGAGGGCGTCGATCGCCGCCTGTTCCTCAGCCGTAACCTTCTTGCCGCCCATCCCCAGGAACCCGCCCTCTTTAACCGCCTCGGCCGCGGCGTAGGCGGCTTTTACCAGCAACTCTTTGTACGCCTTAGCCTCCTCGGGAACGTTCTTCTCTACCAGCGCCGCCGCCTGCTTCGCCGCCGCCAGCGCGTCGGTAATGCCCTCGCCGGTCAAGTCGTTCACACCCGGGTGGTAAAGCGCCGCGAGCATACTGGTCGGGGCGACGTCCTTCACCGACTCGCGCACCGAGTCCAGCGCCGCGGCGACCTCCTGGGCCGTCTTGCCGGCGCTCGAGGGCGAGGCGGCGATCACCAGGGCCGTGGCGGCCATCGGCCCGTTGCGCACCTGCGCCCACTCCTGGGCCGAGAAGCGCCCCTTCATCTCGCGCACCGCGGTGACCTTCCCGAGGACGTCGTTGACCAGGGTGGCCTCGTCACTCTTGCGCCGCTCGACGCTGCGCGCCTCGCTCTTGATCTTCTTGATCAGCGCATTGGTGTCCATGCCCTCTTTCTGCATGGTGCTGTTGAGGAAGCCAAGCACCAGCGGGCCAACCATACCCACAATCGGGGTAATATCGAAGCCGGTGGCATCTTTGATCGCGGAGATCACCACCCGGCTCTCGTCACCGAAGAGGCGGGTCAACACGTCCGCGCCAGCATCGCCACCGGTGAGCGAGCCCAGAAAACCGGTCAGATTGCCCAGCACCCCCGCGTCGGCCTGCTGTACCGCCTCGGAAATCTTGACCTGGCCCTCGGGAGTGTCGGCGGCCATCGACAGGCCTCGCGTCAGCAGGGGCAAGGCGATATTGACCCCCTTCTGCACCATCTCGCCGGAACCCCCGAACCGCTGGCCAACCTGCGCGTACATCTCTGGCGTCATCACCGCCTCAAGCGGAGCAAACATCGTGGACATCGGCATCCTCTCCTTACCTGAACTAACCCCGCACGCCGCCCGTCGCGGCGCGCTCCGCGCGTAGTGTGTCGATCGTAACATAGCTGAACCCACGATCGGCCAGCCGGGTGAGAATCTGATCGGTCAGGTCGGCCACCGGCGGGCCGGGCAGGGTCTCGTGCAGAACGATGAGCGATCCGCCCTCCGTCTGCCGCGTCACCTGGCGCACGCTCAGTTCCGCGGGCAGCAGCCAGTGCACCGGCATAATACTGCAGATGACCGGCTGGTAGCCCCAGCTCAGCAGGCGCCGGGCCAGCGTCCGGTTCAGGTGCCCATAGGGCGGGCGCACGCAGGTGATCGTTGCCGCATCGCGCCCGCTGTAGCGCGCCAGCAGCTCCCGCGTCTGGTCAAGCATGGCATGCAGCGCCTCGGGGCGCTCTACCAGGAACGAACGGTGCCGGTAGCCGTGGATCATCAACTGGTGGCCAGCGGCGGCCGCGGCCCCCACCAGGTCGGGCATTCGCTCCACCCGCTCGCCGAGCCACGAGAAGGTAGCCAGCACGCCATGCTTCGCCAGCACCGCCAGCAGCGCGGGTGTATCGCGCTCATGCGGCCCATCGTCGAAGGTCAGGGCCACCTGGTTCGAGTTCCGGTCGCCCGACCAGAGGATCTCGGGGAACTGTCGCTCAAGCTCCCGCACCGCATCGTTGAGCGAGGCGACGGTGTAGGCTTCAACGAGTTGGAGCAAGGCTTTCATAGGAAGTTCCCGGGAGGGCGCAGCCCTCCCAAACCCTCCATAGGCAGGGGCGTGGGGAAACCAGGTTTCCCCACCCTCCTCGATACGAGTAAGTAAGGAGCGTTTCCGGGAGGGCGCAGTCCTCCCGGACCCTCCCCCTCAGCGACGCTAATCCTTGTCTGGCAGCAAGAGCGAGAGAAGGAACGAAACGATTGACACCACAATCGCCCCCCAGAAGGCCGGCCAGAAGCCATCAACGATGAACCGCGCCCTGAACACGTTCTGGGCGATCCACGACGACAGCAAGAAACTGATGGCGTTAATGACCAGGGTGAACAGGCCCAGGGTCAGAATAATCAAGGGACACGACAGCAATTTGAGCAGAGGTCGAATGAAGGCATTGACGAACCCGAAGACTACCGCCATCACCAGCACGGCAAAGATGCCCGTCTGCCCTTCCACGGTGATGCCCGGCACGATCCACGCGGTAATCGCCAGCGCCACGGCCGTCAATAGCCAGCGCAGCAGGAGCTGCATATGGGTTCCTCTCTTATCAATGCGGCTTCGCCGCGCGACAACAAGGTGAAAGAGAGTTTTCCCGAAAGGGCGCAGCCCTCCCGGACCCTCCTACTGGACGGGGATGTGGGGAAACCTGGTCTCCCCACATCCCTCCCCAGGAGTTACACATTTGGCACAATCGGCTCCACATCGGGGTCGTCACCGCCGACCTGGTAGGTGCGCAGGGCGTAGATCGTGGCGCCCTGTTCAAGGAAGACTTCGGCCAGGGCGCGGGCCATTACCGGGGGCAGCATGGTGCGCCAGCTCTTCATGGCATCGCCGATGGCGCCGAGCAGCCCGCCGCCCCCGCCGCCGAGCACCGCGGCCTCGTACTCCCAGTCGCTCCGCGCCGACCCCCAGGGCAGCAACACCCGCCGGATCTCCTCGCCGAGGGTCTGCAGCGCCGCCAGGCGCCGGGCCTCCTCCGGCGTATCGGTCATCTCGGCGCGCACATCGGCCCGTGACCCGATCACCCGTCCCACCTCGCGCACGGCGACGTAGAGCGCCTGGGCCGAGTCCTGGGAACAGTTGTTGAGCGCGCCGACGAAGGTGGCCCCGCGCCCGTCAGCAACGCGGTAGCGCGCCTCCATCACCTCAAGGAACTTGCGGATCTGCTCCAGGGCGGCAATCTCACTATCGAAGATGGTAAACTTGCCGCTCAGGGCGTCAATTTTCACCAGCAAATCCTGGATGGGCCGGACGCCCGCCCAGCCGAACTGCCGGTCGCCGCTGTAGCGGCTGTAGTGCATCGCCCCCGAAGCCAGACCATCGGCGTTGTGGGCGTAGACCTGATGGTAGACGATATCAAAGCTCAGTTCGCCGGCCAGTGGCTCGCGGATCACCGTGGCGACGCCGAAGGCGACGTGGCCCCAGTAGAGCGGCGTGCGGGCCGCCGGTTCAGTTTTGTTGCCGCCGATGCCGCCGTAGATGTGAATGACCAGGGCCTGATCGCCCTCGCCCCAGCCGGCGCGCGCCGCGTCGGGGTGTATCCCGTCGGGTGCCAGCAACACCTGGGTGGCCTGCCCCTTGGCCGCCGCCCGCCGCCACTGCCGCGGGCGCAGGTAGTCCATCGCTTCACCGGTTCCCACCACCACGGCGAGTGGGTTGAGGCGCAACAACTGTCGCGCGGCCGCCGCTCGCACCACGAAGCGCCCCTGCCGGTCCTGCGCGCCGTAGAGGTACCAGCCCTGCTCGTTGCAGGGTGAGCGTTCGATGCCCGCGACGGTGAAGTTGCGGGTATCGTTCGTATCCGGGATCACCTCGGGGATGTACAGCAGTTCCTCGGGGCCGCCGAAGTCGCCGGTGGCAGCCTGGTAATGGACCACGCGGTACATGTCGGGAGCCTCGGCGGGGCCAAGGAAGCGCGCCAGCGCGTAGAACGGCGCGCTGATCTCCACCGGCATCCGGCTGATCGTCACGATCGGCGGGCCTCCATCGCGCGGCGCCAGGTCCACCTCCACCGGGCCGTCGAGGCGCACCAGGATGTCATCGTAGGGATGCGCGCCGGCCAGCGACTCGAGCGGGTTGACGTGGGTCAGACCGTGCAGGCGCTCGCCCACCACCGTTCCCTTCTCCACCGCCTCCCAGGCGCCCTCATCGAGCACCACGGTGCGCGACGCGCCCCAGAGCCGGGCGTTGAGATCGGGGGTGGACATCCAGCGCAGGCGCACCCGGGTTCCCGCCAGCGCGCGGTGCGCCTCGGGGGCGTGACGCACCTCCAGCCAGGCGCCCAGTACCAGCGCCCGCTCCTGGATGGCGGGGAGGATCAGCCGCCCCATCCACGCGCCCACCGGGCGGTAGTGTGCCGGGTCCAGGCTCTGGGTAATGGGATACTCTTCGATGCGATTGAACTCCGCCGCGCGGTAGCGCGCGTAGTTGCTCTCGACGGGAACCCGCTCACGTTTGCGCCGCATGGCTCAATCCTTATGGGTGAAGATAGTGTTCACAACTACCGAACACGTTCGCACCGCAAAGGGCGCGGAGGGCTTTCAAAACCTTCACCCTCTACCTTCCTCTGCGCGCTCTGCGGTACATCTGAACAGGTACCTGGTGAACACTGCCAGAAATAGGATCGGTTCGCCAACCGCCCGCCACCTGGGATGTTTCTTGGAGGGCTTTGCCCTCCCAGCCGGCAGGGACGCGGGGCGACCAGGTCGCCCCGTTCTCCTCAAGACACCCGCCTACGCCGTCTTTGCCTCGCGTTGCTTATCCCTGGCGCGGGCGGCCTCGGCCACGCGCGCGGCTTCGTAGGCCCTGGCCTCGGGATCGTGGGCCGCGCGGGCCGCCTGCAACGCCGCCGGATCAATCAACCCGTCTTTTGCCAGCAGATCACCGATCATATCAATCGTGGCAATCGCGTACGACTTCCCCTCGGGAGTAAAGGCCGTCCAGCCGAAGTAGTTCTTCGCGCCATTGTGGGCCATAGGCCCCATATTGATCATCTCGATCTTGCTCGCGGCCAGGGTCCGGTTCCAGTCGCTTTGCGGGAACCACTTCCAGCGCCCGGCGTAGAGCCAGTGGCCCAGCTTCTGCACCGGGTCGGCTTCGCCGTACAGATGGTAAAGTTTAGTGATCTGGTTCAGCCCGGGATCATCGGCCATCACCCCGCCGATTGAAATGACGCGAATGGGGGCCTTCAGCGCCGGGGCGAGGTAAGTCGCCGCCCCCAGAGAAACCTGCGCGCCCCCGCTGAAGCCGATCAGCGTCACCGGCTTGCCGCTGCCCACGCGGTAGCCCCGGCTCTCCAGGGCCTTGATAATCTCGCTGGCCACTCCCAGGTTGTAGATCGGCCCGTAGCGCCGGTCGGCCGAAACGGCCACCTGGAACAGGTTCCGCAGATTGACCACGAACTGCAACAGGTCGTAGGGGTTCTCCAGGCGCCGCTGCTCGATCCAGCGATAGACCCGCGCAAAGCTGCGGTCGGCGGTTAACCCGGCATTGGTGACCGAGTAGGGGTACACATCCGGCGCCACCAGCACCCCCGGCAGGCGTCTGACCGCCATCTGGCCCCAGTCTATCTCCTCCTGGGGAATCGAGTCGGCGTCAATCGCGCCGATGCCGGACAGGTACACCACTGCCGACGTCGCCGGGTGCTCGCGTATCGCTTCACCTGTTTCGGTGGCCTTCGGCGTCGGCAAGGCCGGTTTTTCGCCGAACCAGCCCGCCCACCATCCCAGGCTCTCGAAGGGCGCCAGCAGCGCGCCCAGGATGAGCAGCAGGAGCAGCCCGGTAATCAACAGGCTTAGCGTCGAGAGAATCATGGCGCACCTTTCCGGCTCTTACTGGAGGTCTCTTCAGGCGGGGCGGCGAACTGGGTGAGGATATCCTGCACACTCGCGTCCAGATCCGTTCCGGTGATGCGCCTGTAGAGCGCATTCCGCACATAGATCACCGGTCGCCCGATCGTCGCGCTCATCACCACGACGAGCACCCAGCCGATCACCGTGCAGACCAGCGCCGCGCCGAAATTGCCCCTTGCCAGGGACGTCAGGGCGGCCAGCACCACCAGGAAGCTCCAGACCGACAGCACCTTGCCGATGAAATTGCCCGCGTAGGGCAAAAGCACCAGGAAGCCGAAGACATACGGCGCCGCGCCCATGGCCGTCAGGCGCAGGGCCTTCGAGAGCGGAATCTCATTGGGAAAGAGCACCTGGCTCGTCAGCCAGATCGCCGCCCCCCACACCATGAGACTGAGCGCGAAGATGATCCCGTTGAGCAGCAAACTCAGCACGAAGCGCCCCGGGCGGACGCGGTTGACGAAGAGGATGACGCTCTGGCCCAGCAGCAGCGACGCGCCGCCCACAATCGCCACGGCGAGCACGACCCACCCCGTGCGGGGATATGTCTCAACGATCTCGAAGGCGCGCGGGTTGAGGCGCATGGCCTCAATGCTGCCCACCCACATGGCCCTGATAAACTCGAGCATGGCCCCTCACTTGCCGCTAAAATCTGGGTCTCATCTGCGTTACCGTTTGGAGGGGCGCGGGGAGACTACGCCTCTCCGCTAACCCCCGTTCCGCCCGCAGAGGGAGCACGCTCTGGCGAAGCCAGGGCACGTCTGCCGCCGCGGGCGGAACCAGGATCACGGAGGGTCGCGCTCTCCGCCTCTCCCCCGAAGCCGGACGGCCGCGTAGCGAAAGCATGCCCCCTGCCGGATGGGTTCAAGGGCGGACAGAACATATGAGCTCCAACAGCCGCTGCCGCTCTGGGACGCCTCAATGCTCGGCCCGGCTCTCCCCGCTCCCGCAACGCGGGAGACGGGCAGGCGGTGCGGGTGAAGCGGCGCATCCCAATGCCATCCACCGTATCTGCGCGCATGCGTTCTGTCCGCCCCTGAAGCCGGATGGGAGGGTCCAGGTGAGCCGCGCACTCCCAGGAACACTTGTTCCTCGCTCGTTTCGAGGGAGGGTGGGGAAGCCAGGGATCCCCACGCCCCTATCAGAGCGGCGCAAGCACGCATGCCACGCTCCACGTGGCCGCAGCCGAGGGTTGAACCGCTCACGTGTACCCTATTGTGCTACGAGGGTCTGGGAAAGGGAATGGCTAAAAGGATAGTTGTTGCTGATCCCGGGGGACCCTCGCGACGCCCGCCAGAGGGATGATACAGCGAACGTGGGAGGGGCCGGGAGGGCGCGGTCCTCTCGGGAAAAACCTCTCCTACCACAGCCGGAGTTGCAGGGCCGGCTGGCGCCCATCGAGCAGGACGTAGGGGGAGGCCCAGCCGGTGATCACACCGAGGGCCTTGAGTTGCGACAGGTCGCGCAGCCGGGCCCGGCGCCGGGCGGCGATGATCCTGTCCGCGCTCTTCGGGCCGATGCCGGGCACGCGCAAGAGGAGCTGGCGCGGGGCGCGGTTGATCTCGACCGGCTCGCGCAGATGCTGCTCCGCCCAGGCCTCTTTCGGCGTCTTGTCGCGAGGCAGCAGGCCCCGGGCATCGAAGGGCAGCTCGTCGTAGAGGAACCCGTAGTCACGAAGCATAAAGTCGGCCTGGTACAGGCGCAGGGCGCGGTCGGGGTCCTCGGCGGGCTGGCCGGCCAGGGGCGAACGTTCGACGGGGTGAAAGGCGCTGAAGTAGGCGCGCCACAACCCCAGCTCGCGGCGCGCGCGCTGCACGGTCTCCAGCAACTCGCGGTCGCTCTCACCGGCGGCCCCGACGACGAACTGCGTAGTGAGGCTGCGGGTGGCCCGGCGCCCCTCCCGGCGCGCGCGGCGCATCACCTCACTGGCCCAGCGCATGCGCCCCCACATGCTCTCGGTGAACTCCTTGTCGGGCGCGAGCAGGGCCAGGCGCTCCGGGTTCGGCGCTTCCAGGTTCAGGCTGACCCGGTCGGCCAGTTCCACGGCGCGCTCGATGTACTCGAAGGAAGCCCCCGGAATCAGCTTGAGGTGAACGTAGCCGGTGTAGCCCTCCTTGAACCGCAGCCGTTCGACCGTGGCCAGCATCTTCTCCATGGTCGCATCCGCGTCGGGCACGATGCCGGAGGAGAGGAACAGCCCATCAACCCGCTGCTGCCGGTTGAGGACCACGAAGGTTGTGGCCAGTTCATCGGGGCGGAAGGTGGTGCGCCGGCGGCGAATGGCGCAACTGGTAAAGCAGTAGGCGCAGGCAAAGCGGCAGGCGTTGGTCTGCAGCACCTTGAAGAGCCGGGTCGTGCCGCCGCCTTCCTGCCTGGCGTTGTAGATGAAGCCGGTGGCGTGCCTGATGCCCTGCTGAATGCTCCGGGTCGCGGGCGCGTCGGTCACCTCATCGGCGGCTTCAGCGCCGAGAATGGCCAGTTTCTGCTGGATGTCGGGTTCCACCTGGATCATGGGCCTGGCCTCCACGTCTGCGCCTGCCAGCAGTATAGCACACATGTCCTGATGTGGACAGGGTCGGTTGGAAGGGCATGGGGAAACCAGGTTGCTCCATCCCCCGGCCGGCAGGGTCCGGGATGGCTCCATCCTCCCGGACCCGATCATGCCCCCCGTGGCGCGGCTGGGCCACGGGGCGCCGTTATCTCTCACGATTTGTGCAAAAAGTACATAAATTGCAACCCTCAAGTTGTTGAAAATATACAGGAGCTTTGCTAGGATGGGGCCAACGACACTGCAATGACGCACGTGGAGGCGCGAGATGGAGATCTTGATGCAGGTTCCGGGGTTCTTTCTGGCGCTGCTGGGATGGGCGGCGACCCTCCTCTTGTTGCAGGACTCGCCCCGTTTGAACGTTAACGAACGCCGGGGAATGATGATTTGTAGCTGGGTGGCGTGGATGACGCCGGGCTTTGGCAGCTTTGTGCTTGCCGGCCTGATGGCGACCGACACCGCGGCGATGTGCGTCGGGCTGACCACCGCGCTGCTGGCCGTCTTCGTCCTCGCCGGCGCCCGCGCGCGCCCCCCGCGCACGCGGCCATAGCTCTGGCAGATGGAGCCGCTGCGGCTCTGCTACGGGGAAGAAGGCGGGGAACCTGAGGTTCTCTACCTCCCTATGCGGCAGGGGCGTGGGGTAACCTGGGTTCCCCACGCCCCGCGGGTTACGCTGGGTCCTGAAGGCGGGTG
>DAOUDA010000237.1:0-7753 GCA_034431835.1 Chloroflexaceae bacterium
TCACGCCAGTTTGCGATGACGTCCTGACGCCTCAGCGCGTCGGCCAATGGCCCGCGATCAGGCGATCAACACGGAGCGGGTAGACTACCGCCTGGTCGGAGGGATGGGAAGAGCTTCGCCCTCCCCAGAACACCCCTCGACGCGGTGTTCAGGCGGTTGATGCCTATCGGGTAAAATGGGGCGACATGGATCAGGTAGCCCTGCGGGCCCATTTCTTGCAGTTGCCGCCTGGCGGCTTCTGGAGAGGCGCGGGGAGGCTACGCCTTCCCGCAAACCCTTTTTCCGCCCGCGGCGGCCACGCGCCCTGGCGAAGCAGGCGCGTTTCTGCCGCCGCAGGAGGAGGTTCGGAGGGGCCACACCCCCTCCGAGCTTTCCGCTTCCTGGTGCGGCGCGGCTTTGCCGTGCCGCAAGATCTTCGGGGAGCTGCGGCCCCCGCAACCCCGCCAGGGGCGAAGTGACAACGTTGAGTTAAAACTCCTGACAGAAATTCATGCGCCAGGACTGGTAAAGTTCGTATGCGTATGCTATAGTACCCATAGAAGTGTCAACCTTCACCCAGACAACCGTTAACGAATATGAGCTCTGCTGTGGTTCCCTTTCAGCTGAGCGTCAGCGGACGCGGTCCGGCGAACTATGTGGTGCGGGCCTTTGCCGCCGGGCGTGGGGCCGAGGCGCCCCTGGCGCTGCCTGACCCGTCGGCGGACCCCGAGGCGCTGAGCCTGGCCGTCGGGCGGGCGCTGTTTCCCAATCCGGTGCGCCAGTTATTGATTGACGTGGCCCGGGGCGCCGATGAAGCCGGCGCGCGCATCCAGATCCAGCTCTATGCCGCGCCGGACCTGGCCGCGCTGCCCTGGGAGTGGGCCACCCTCGGCCAGAGCCGCCCCTGGCGCCCCGCCGTGCGCGAGGATTACACCCTTGTGCGCTCGGGAGAACTGCGCCCGCCGCCGCGCCCTTTGCCCCTCAGCGGCCCGGTGCGCCTGCTGATCGCCTGTGCTCCCGATGCCGAAGCCGCGATTGCCCCGCTGGGCCACGCCCTCGCCGACGCGGCGCGGTCCGGGCGCCTGGTGATCGATCTCCTGCGCGACAGCGACCCCCTTGCCCTGCGCGAGGCCCTGGCCGAAGAACCCTGCCACATGCTGCACATCATCGCGGCCGATGCCTGGGGCCATGGCGACGCCGCGCGCCTGCGGCTCGGACGGGGGCTGGACGGGGCCGGTCTGGCCGCCATGCTCGCCGACCTTCCCGATCTGCGCCTGGTCTCCCTGACCGCCAGCGCCGACGCCGACCTGGCGGCCCTGAGCGCGGTAGCCAATCGCCTGCACGACGATCTCGGCATCACCGCAATGGCCCTTGGCGGCCTCGATGCCGCGCAGGTCGCGGCGTTCTGCGGGCCGTGCTACGCGGCCATTGCCGCCGGCGACGCCGTCGATCTGGCGGTTACTGATGGGCGGGCAGCACTGGAAGGCCAGGAGGGGCCGTGGGGCGCCCCGCGCCTCTGGCTCGTACCCGGTACCGAGGCGCTGTTCACCTATGTTCCCGAGCCGGCGCGGGCGGAACCGCCGCCGGAGGTCGCCGCCGCGCCACCGCGTATGCCCGTGGGCGCCCCGCTGCGCCCGCGCCGCGCCACGGCGGCGATGAATCGCGCCCTGCAAACCGCACGCGCGTTCGTTGTGGATACCACCAGGGTGGGCAAGCCGGTCAAACGGCCGCCGCGAACCGCGCAATCCCCCAATCCACTGTTGCAGCCGCGCTTGATCGCCCTGGCCGCGGCCATTCTGGTGCTGATCACCCTGGTGAGCCGGGTGTTGCCATCGAGCGCCGCCGGAGATGAAAAAAAAGGGCCGACGTCTGTGCCGACCTTTAGCCCATCGGCCCAGCCCGGTCCGCCGCCGGGTCCGGCCAGTGTCCCCGAACCGCGGACCTTCTTCAGCACCGTGGTGGCCGCCGGCGACACGCTTGAAAGCATCGCCCGGCGCGCCGGCAGCGATCCTGCCGCCCTGGCCGCGCTCAATCACTTGACTCCCGGCGAAACGCTCCGCCCTGGCCGGCCCCTGGTCGTGCCGGTCTACCGCGACGGCGAGAGCCTGCCCTTCGCGCCGATCATTAAACAGGGCAACCCCGACCAGCCCCTGGTGGCGCTGACCTTCGATATTGAAATTGACGACACCAGTCTCTACGCCATCCTCGACGCGCTCGACGCGCGCCAGATCAAGGGCACCTTTTTCGTGACCGGGCGCTGGGTGAAGTCGTTTCCCGAGGCGGCAAAGGCGATCGTGCGTCGCGGCCACGAGCTTGGCAATCACTCCTTGACCCACCCGGCCTTCTCGGCCATTGGCGCCGACGGGGCGGTCAACGAACTGGTGGAAACCGAGCGCATCGCGCGCGAGATCACCGGCGCCAGCACCCGCCCGTACTTCCGCTTCCCCTACGGCGACTCCACCCCGCAGATGGTCGAGACGATCGGCCGGGCCGGTTACATCGCCTACCACTGGAGCGCCGATGACGCGGCCATTCCGGCCTGGCTGGAGCGCGTCGCGGCTGATCCCGCCCAGGCCAGGGGGGCCATTCTGTTGATGCACGGCCGCCAGAACAGCGCCGTGGCGCTGCCCGGCTACCTTGATCGCCTGAAGGCCCTGGGGTTGCAGCCGACCACGTTGAGCGCGGTGCTGAGGTGAGAAAAAGCCCGGCAAGGGAGGGTGTGGGAGGGCCGTGCCCTCCCACATTTTCATACCATCGTTGCGCGGTGAAGCCGCATGGGGCCTGACGTGAAAGCCGGGAAACCAGGTTTCCCCGCGCCCCGGCCCGTGGGCGAGCGCCCGCGCCCCCGACGCCGCCCGGAAGAAAGGAGGGGAAACCTGGTTTCCCCACGCCCCGGCTTGCTGAACGTTATTCCTCCAGGAGACGCCGCAAGAAGTCCTCGTCATCATCGTCTGCGGCGGGTGGCGCCCGGCGGACGGTCGTACCGGTAGGGGCCGTGGCGGGGATTTCCCGGGGCTCACGGACAGACGCCGCCTGCACGGGAGCCTGGCCCAGCCGCTCGAAGGCGCTGCGCCGGCGCCGGTAGGCGCGCCGCCGGGCGCCGTGGCGGCGGAAGGAGCGCCAGTCGGCCACCGCGAACCCGACCAGGGTCACCAGCACCACCAGCAGCGCAGCCAGGGCCAGCGTCGGCAACCACCAGCCGGTTTGATTGCAGGTCCGGTCGATCAGGCCGCCGAGCCACCCGCGCCCGCCTTCCGGCGCGCCGCGCAGCGCTCCCCCGTCGGTCCGTCCGGATCGGGTCGCCCCCGCCGGGGCGGTCAGGTCGGTCGCCGGGGCGCCGGGGCAGAGCCTGGCCGCGCCACCGGCGGCGAGCAACTCGCGCCCGAGCAGGCCCAGGCGCACCTGCTCGGTCAACGGCGCCCCTCCCGGGGCGTCGGGCGCCGCTTCGAAGCGGGCGCGCTCGAAATACTGCACCGTCACGGGTGCGCCCGTCTCGGGATGCTCCTCGTTGAGCGGGCCGGAGATGGGGTAGCCGAAGACCGCCAGAGCGCCGAACTGCTCGTAGAAGGCCCGGAAACGCGGAGCAGCGAAGGCGTCCGCCGCCGCAAGATCGGTGCGCCGCTGGAGCGCCACGCCAGGGTAGCGGCGGGTGAAGGCCTCGACCCCCAGGAGCGAGCCAGAGACGCGGAAGGGCCACGGCTCGGCGGCGTGAAGCTCGAGACGCTGCCGCTCAGTGTAGAGCACCGGCACGGGCGTGGCGCAGTCACCAGCGGGTTCGGTCACCGGCGGCCCCAGGGGCAACCCCAGTACGGCAATCGCGTCAGTTAGAGGACGGGGGACCGTTCCGCCGAGCGTGGCGTAGTGCTGGGCAAAGTCGCCGGTGATCGGCATCTCGGGCGTTTCGGCCAGGGCGATCGGCGGGCACACCGGGACGATCGCGCCGGGGGCGGGTGGCTCCGGCGCCACCTGACGCAGGCCGCCGGGGTCGCGCATAATTATCCGCACGTGGGCAATCACGTCGTCGGCGCTACCGGGCTGGATGGGCGCCGGGCGCGTGTCGTTGTCAATGTGCATGGTGGGCAGATAGCGGTAGCCCGTCACGCGCACCTGGCCGTCGGCGCTGCGGGCCAGCCCGACGTAGAAGATCACCGACGTGGCCGCGTAGGCGCCGGCCTGAAAGGCTCCCTGGGAGGCCAGAAAGTTCGCCAGCGAGTAGATCACGAGGGTCTTGCGCCCGCCAAGGTCGAGAATGTCCACGGGTTGCAGGGTATGCGACTGCGCGCCGAGGATCACATCGGCCCCGGCCTCGGCCATGCGTCGCGCGGTATCAACCTGGCTCTCGTGGGGATAGAACTCGTACTCAAAGCCGAAGTGCGCCGCGACCAGCACCAGGTCGGTCTCGCGGTCGGCCTGGGCGATGGCGTCGAGGATTCTCTGGCGCACCCCCCCCTGCTGGCCGTATTCGGTCGACTCATAGAGCAGATTGACCTGCCCGTGCGGATCGGGGATGCCGTTGGTGCCCCAGGTGGCCGAAATGAAGCCGATCGTCAGACTGACGCCGTCGCGGGTGAGGGTCAGCGGCAAATACGGCGGGCGGACGGCGCCGATCGGGGCGGTGCCGTGTTGCAGGATGCCATTGGCCTCCAGCACGCGCAGGGTGGCGTCAATGCCCTCGGGGCCGCGGTCGAGGATGTGGTTGTTGGCGGTGGAGACGACGTCGATCCCCGCGTTCCGCAGCGCGGTGGCCAGGGCCGGATTGAAATTGAACAGGGGATAGCCGCTGATCGGCGAGCCTTCGAGCATGGCCCCATCGAAGTTGGTGTAGGCCAGGTCGGCGGCCTGGAGGAAGGGACGCACGGCATCGAAGAGCACGTCGTAGCCCTGGCTCTCGCCCACGGCCTGGATATTCTCGTGGGGGAAGGTGTCACCGGTGGCGGCGATGGTGAAGTGGGTCTCCGAGCCATCGCCCGAACCACACAGGTTGGCGGCGAGCAGCGGCTGATCGAGCCCATCGGCGCGCCGGGCGCGAGCGGGTCCACCCGGCGGCAGGGCGACGAGCAGCGTGAGCGTGAGCAGTAGTAGTAGTACGAGGGAGATGGGGCGAGCCATGCGCGCCTCCTCCGGCAGATAAATTTGAACTTTTGTGCTATAATACCACACCAGCAGACATGACACATGCCCCTGCTCCGTCCGAGCATACGTGATGGTTCGGCCCTCGCCCCGCAACGCCGAAGATTGGCGCAGCCAAGGCTTCGGTCTTACGACCGCAACCCGGCGACGAAGCTCGGACGGAGTAGCACCACTCCATCTGAGCGCGTGGCCCAACGACCGCAACCCTACAATGACGCTTGGAAGGAAAGGAACAGCACGTTTCCATCCAGGGCCGATGCAATGTCCGCCCCCACGGATGGAATCCGGGGCGGCTACGCCGCTTGACAAGGTATTGTCCTGGCAAAACCCGGGTTCGGGGGCTAGCCCATTTGCATCAGCCCCGTGTTACCATCCCGGAGGGGCGTAGGAAGGGCTGCGCCCCCCAGGAAAACCCTTCTCGTCATCCTGATGGCACAGAGTGCTCAAATGTCGCCGCGAACCGTCTATCACATTGCCGTAGCGTTGCTCGGTGCTCTGGGGGCGTACTTCCTGTTCGCGCGGCCCGCGGCTGACGCGAAGATGATCTCGCGCTGGGCGATGACGGCAGCCATGGCGGGCCAACCCGTGACGGAAGGTCTGGTTGGCCGCCTGGCGCCACAACCGGCGCCTCCTGCCGCCCACGAACGCCTGGAGGCGTTCAACCGCGCCAGCGCCCTGCAGGAGGGCGCTGGCGAGGGCCGGGTGGAGTTCTACCGGCGCGGCCTCGGCGGCGGCGAGCTGCTGTACGCCGTGGCGCGCCTCGATGAGCGCGTGCACGTCGAGGTGATCAACGCCGACGGGGCCATCCCCGGCAGTGATGCCAGCGGCGACACGATCTGGCTCGACGGGCAGCAGCACCTGCAACCGGTGGTAGAGATGGCCAACGCGCCCTTCGCCGCGCGCGAGGGCATGGACCTGCTCTGGGCGATGGCCTTCGGCTTCCACGGCGCGGTGCGCACCTCCAACGAGGGCAGCGTGGTGATCAACGGCGTGGTGCATCGGGTGAACCCCTGGCGCGGCGCGCTGTGCATCACGGCTGACCGGAGGGCGATGATCGGCCTCCTCGACGCCGAGGCGCTGCAAGGTTGCCAGCAGGCCGTGGGCGGCGGGCCGGTGATCCTCTGGAAGGGCAAGATCGCCAATCCGGCCGTCGCCGCCGAGACCGACGAGTTCCTCCCCTTCAATCCGCTGGGTGAAGACTTCGTGCAACTCGACTGGCGCATTACCGTGTACAGTGGCGCCTATCCCAAGACCGCCGTCTGCGTCGGCGATCTCCCGGGCAGGCGTTCGTTCCTGGTGCTGGCCAATTCCGCCGGCATCACCGGGGTGGAACTGGCGCACGCCCTGCGCGACATGGGCTGCCACGAGGCCCTCGGCGGCGATGACGACACCTCTACCCAGGCAGTCTGGCGCGGCCAGGCCCTCTGGCCCCGCCCGCAGCGCCCCGTCCCCGACGCCATCGCCGTCTATCTGCGTCGGTGACCGGCGCGCTCATTCCCCTCCCTGCACAAACTGCGCCACCAGGGTCTCCACCGCGCCAGGCAGGGGCAACGTCGCATACGGGTCGCCCGCGATGCCCCCCTCGTAGACCCCGTTTTCGTCGAGGGCGTAGCGTTCCACCATCTCGGGCGCGACGTTGCGGAAGGCCCAGGCCAGGCCGATCATCTGCTCCAGGCTCAGATCGGTCTGGATGTGGTCGCGCAGGGCCGTGGTCAGATTGGCCAGCGTCTCCACCTGACCGATCAGGTTCTGGTCGCGCACGCGCTGGAAGGCGGCGACGAGCACCTGTTGCTGGCGGCGATTGCGGGCGTAGTTGCTGTCCATGTGGCGCATGCGGCTGTAGATCAGCGCCGTCTCGCCGTCCATGTGGTACGGCCCGGGCAGGAAGTGCGCCTCCATGTAGCCGTAGTCCATAGTGGGGTAGGCCGGATCGTACAACTCCTGTTCCACCACCACGTCCACCCCGCCGATGGCGTCAATCGCGGCGATGAAGGCGCTAAAATCGGCGCGCACGACGTGATGAATGGGCAGGTCCAGAAACTCGCTCACCGTGGCGCGGGCCAGCTCCATGCCGCCGCCAAAATAGGAGTCGGACTCGCCATACACCGTGGCGGCATTGATGCGGGCGTAGCCGTAGCCGGGGATGTTCACCACCAGGTCGCGCGGGAGCGAGAGCAGGGCGATACGCTGCCGGGCCGGGTCCAGGCGCACCACCACGATCGCGTCGGAGCGGGTCTGCCAGCCCTCGCCGGGGCGGCGGTCGCTGCCGAGGAGGAGAATGTTGAGCGGCTCGCGGGGGGCCGGCCGCACCGGGACGGTCGGCATCAGGGTGGGGATGGGCTGCCCGCCGATCGCCGGCGGGCGCGGCGGCGTGGTATTGATTGCGGACAAGGTGGGGATGGGCTGCCCGTCAATCGCCGGCAGGCGCACCGACGTGGCGCTGGCGCCGATGGCGGGCAAGGCGGTGACGGAAGGGATCGGACCCGGCGCCACGGCGGTGGCGAGGCCCGCTTCGGCGGGGGCGGCGCCGGCAGCCGGGCGATCGGGACGCGCCGGCGGGGCAGGCGGGAGCGTTGCGGCCCCCGGCAACGCCGGCGTCGCTATGACCGGGGGGGCGCCGGTCACCCACATCGCCGGGGTGGGG
>DAOUDA010000238.1:0-6179 GCA_034431835.1 Chloroflexaceae bacterium
GCGCCGGACGCCAGCGATCCGCGCCTCAGCGCCGATGGGCAACTGCTGCTGGTAAACACCCCCGCCGGTCCGGTCTTCTACGCCACTGCGAGCGGGCAGCAGGTAGGCGCTCTCAGGACCCCGGCCAGCGCCGTGGCCCTGGGGCCGGAGCAACTCCTCGCGGCGACGATCAGCGGGGGGCGCGTGTTGCTGTGGGGGATCCCGTAGCAGGAAGACAGGGGGTGGAAGCGGCCCGATCATCACGGGAGGGCGTGGGAAGGCTTCACCCCGTAGGCGTTCAGATGTACCGCAGAGTATGCAGAGGAACGGAGAGGGTGAGCTTTTTGAGGCCCTCCGCGCCCTCTGCGGCGCGAACGTGTCAGGTAGATGTGAACACGCTCTTCGCCCTTCACATCCGCGTCGCCGCCGCGAGTTGCGGTACAATAAGGCGTTGCCTGGTACGGGCGCCGCACTCTCATAGCGTTTCCCGAAACGATTGATCCGCAACGCTGGCGGCGCGAGCGCAGCGAGCCACACGGCGCAGGGTCCTCGGTGGATCAATCATTCCGGTCAGTGCACTGATCATCTGGCGGAAGACGATGAGCCTCTACAAAAGCCGCCATGTCGCGGCCCGCTTCCTCCCTGGCCTGTTCGTGCGTTTTGTGCGGATCTACGTGCGGCCCGCGGTCGAAGGACGCGAGCATATCCCCACCGAGGGGGCGTGCATTATCGCCGCCAATCACTGCAGTCACGCCGACACGGCAGTGATCTTCGCCTCGCTACCCCGCTATGCGCGGGAGCGGTTCGTCGCCGCCGCGGCCCAGGACTATTTTTTTGTTGGTGGACCGCAGCAGTTCGCCTCGCGGGTGCTGTTCAACGCCATTCCCATTGCCCGCGACCGGCGCGGGGGCCAGGATCCGCTGCGCCACGCCGCGCGCGCCCTGCGCGAGGGCTACGTGCTGCTCCTCTTCCCCGAGGGCACCCGCAGCCCCGACGGAACCATCGGCCCCTTCCGCGCGGGGATCGGCAAACTGATCGCCGAGTTCCCCGGCACCCCGGTCATCCCCACCTACATCGAAGGCACCACCCGCGTCATGCCCAAGGGCGTGCTCATTCCGCGGCCCTTCAAGGTGCATGTCTACTTCGGCGAGCCGCTGTACCCGAAGGCGCACCCCAAATTGCGCGCCACCTGGCAGAGCGCCGCCGACGAGGTGCGCGCGGCGATCATTCGCCTCGGCGCCCCTGAGCCTGCCGTTGGGGAGTGAGGGGTGTAGAGGTGTGGAGGTTTCAGCTCCACACCTCTACACCTCCACACCAACAACTACCCCCTGAGCTTCGCGGCCAGATCCACGAAAAACGGCAACAACTCGGGATTGCGCAGCGAGTCGGGATTGGCCGCGCGTTCCACCGGTACGCCCATGAGGATCTTCTTGACCGGCACTTCCAGTTTCTTGCCCGAGAGCGTGCGCGGCACATCGGGCACGGCGATAACCGCGTCGGGCACGTGGCGCGGCGACAGCGCCGAGCGGATTGCGTCCTTGATCTTGCGCTCCAGGGCCGCGTCAAGCTCCACCCTCTCGCGCAACACCACGAAGAGCGGCATGTACGACGCGCCGCCTAGCCCCTCCAGGTCCACCACCAGGCTATCGAGCACTTCGGGCAGGCCCTCAACCACGCGGTAGATCTCGCTGCTGCCCATGCGCACGCCCTGGCGGTTGATCGTGCTGTCCGAGCGCCCGTAGATCACCACCCCGCCCCGTTCGTTGATCACCACCCAGTCGCCGTGGCGCCATTTGCCGGGGTACATCTCGAAGTAGCTCTCGCGGTAGCGCCGCCCGTCGGGGTCGTTCCAGAAGTAGATCGGCATCGAGGGCATCGGCCCGGTGACCACCAGTTCGCCCATCACGCCGATCACACTGTTGCCGTCGGTATCGTAGGCCTGGGCATTGACCCCCAGGGCGCGGCACTGGAGTTCGCCGCTGTAGACCGGGAGGATCGGCGCCCCGGCGATGAAGCAGCCGCATACATCGGTGCCGCCGCTGATCGAGGCCAGCCACAGGTCGGACTTGACATGCGCGTAGACCCATTCAAAGCCCTCGGGCGGCAGGGGCGAGCCGGTGGAACCCATCCCGACCAGGGCGCTCAGGTCGTACTGCTGGCCCGGTTCAACGTCGCTCTTCATCAACGCGGTGATATAGCCGGCGCTGGTGCCGAAGAAGGTCATCCGGCTCTCCTCGGCGAAGCGCCAGAGCACGCCCATGTCGGGATGGGCCGGGCTGCCGTCGTAGAGCAGCACTGTCGCGCCCACCAGCAAGCCGCCGATGAGCAGGTTCCACATCATCCAGCCGGTGGTGGTGTACCAGAAGAAGCGATCCCCCGGCTTGAGGTTGAGGTGCAGGTGCAACTCCTTAAGATGCTGGACGAGAATACCGCCCTGGCTCTGCACAATCGGCTTGGGCAAGCCGGTGGTCCCCGAGGAGTAGAGCACCCAGAGCGGGTGCTCGAAGGGTACGAGTTCGTAGCGCAACTCCCCCGGCGTCGCCAGGGCCGCCTCCCAGGCGAGGATGCGCCCGGAAAGACCCTCCGGGGCGGCCCGGGGGTCGAGGTACGGCACGAAAATGGTCGCCTCCAGGGTCGGCAGGGCGGCCTGGATCTCGGCTACCATGGCGCGCCGGTCGAAGGGTTTGCCGCCGTACTGGTAGCCATCCACCGCTACGAGCACCTTCGGCTCGATCTGCTTGAAGCGATCGATCACACTGGGGCTGCCGAAGTCAGGCGAACAACTCGACCAGATCGCGCCGAGGCTGGCGGCAGCGAGGAAGGCCACCAGGGCCTGGGGGATATTGGGAACGTAACCCACCACCCGGTCGCCCGGGCCAACCCCGAGGCCCCGCAGCGCCGCGGCGACGCTGGCGACCTGACGCTCCAGGTCGGCCCAACTGATCGGCGTCAGCGGCTGGCGCTCCGACTGAAACAGGGCCGCGGGGTGGTCGGGCGTGGCCCGGCGGAACACGTGCTCCACATAGTTGAGCGTCGCGCCCTCGAACCAGCGCGCGCCGGGCATCTCATGGCTGGAAAGCACCCGGGTGTAGGGCGTCGCCGAGCGGATCTGAAAGTACTCCCAGAGCGACTCCCAGAAGGCTTCGAGGTCGGCGACCGACCAGCGCCACAGGTCGTCGTAGGTGGCGAAGCGCAGACCGCGCGTGGCCTCGAGCCAGCGCATATAGGCGCGGATGTTACTGCTGTCTTGCAACGCCTGCGAAGGCGTCCACAGCAGGCGCGGAGCGGGAACGTTCGTCATTGAACACCTCCTGATGCACGACGCATCCAGCGCACCAAAGGCGGATGCTGCCAGGGGGAATGATACCGCATCTGGGAAGCTGGCGCACGCCGTGCAGGTGTGGAGGTGAGGTGTGGAGGTGTGGAGGTGTGGAGATGAAAACACCTCTACACCTCCACACCTCCACACGATACCGAACACGTTCGCACTGCAGAGGGCGCGGAGGGCTTTCAAAACGTTCACCCTCTACCTCTGCGCGCTCTGCGGCAAATCTGAACAGGTACCTCCTCACCTCACCCATGGATCCCGCACTCGGTCTTCGCAAAGCCGCTCCAGCGGCCGGCGCGCGGATCGTCGGGGCTGGCCGGGCGGGTGCAGGGCGCGCAGCCAAGACTGGGGTAGCCCCGGTCGAGCAGCGAGTTGTAGGGCACATTGTGGGCGTGCAGGTAGGCCCACACCTCGCGCTCGCTCCAGGCCGCCAGCGGGCTGAGCTTGAGCAGACCGTGCCGGGCGTTCCAGGCAACCAGTTCGGTGGCGGCACGCTGGACGGTCTGCTCGCGGCGAATGCCGCTGACCCAGGCCCGGTAGGGGCGCAGGGCCTCGGCCAGCGGGGCCACCTTGCGGATGGCGCAGCAGCGATCCGGGTCGCGGGCGTACAACTCCGGGCCGTGCTGGCGCGCCTGCTCCTCCAGACTGAGGGCCGGGCGCTGGCGCCTGACCGTCAGCCCGTACCGCCGTTCGACCTCGGCGGCCAGGTGGTAGGTCTCGGGGAAGAGCAGGTCAGTGTCGAGAAAGAGGATCGTGATGGGCAGGCGCTGGCGGGCGATCAGGTCGAGCAGCACCATGCCCGATGCGCCGCCGAAACTACAGGTCAGCACCGTCTGTTCACCGAAGCGCCCGGCGGCCCAGGCGAGCAACTCCTCCGGCGGGCGATCGCGGAAGCGCGCGTTCAACTCGGCCAGCTCCGCGGCGGACCAGGGTGTGGAACGGTCGGGGTTCACACTCATCGCTGCACCAGACTGCTGTAGATGTGCGCCACGCGGGCGTGGGGCCCGAGAAGGCTTCGCCCTCACAAGTATACTCGTTTTATCCGATAGGCGTGCAGACCCCGGCCACCCCGCCCGCCCCCGGCCACCCCACCCGCCCCATGGCACGGACGCCATTGTAGGCGTCCGGGGATGCACGATCGTTGCCGGCGGGGTTGTGGTTGCGCGGGTTGCGTGCCGGACATTACGTCACCGCCCCAACGCCGGTTGCAACGAATTGGGGAAACCAGGTTTCCCCAAACCCCCGTCGAAAGGCGCGACCGGAACACCGCCGTAATACCCCGATGCTATCCTGCATAGGCACAAACCTTGCCAGAGACCAAAATCCAAAATTCCACCAGCGCCTGGGATGATCAGCCTATTGCTTCTCTGTCCAGCGTAGTAAATCATGAGGCGCGAGCATATCATCGGCGTTCGCCAGAAAGAGAGCGCTATGCGACAGACAGCCGTGGATCTTCAAGAGCGCGTGTCCTTCCTCGAGGCGCCTGAGACGGTCGAGGCCCGCGCCGTTCCCGCCCCCTTCATCCCCACCGACGATCCCGAGGCGGCGCTGCGCTTCTGTCGCGCCCTGGCCGCGCTGGCCGAGGCCGGGCACGGCGTGCGCCCCGCCAGCGCCGCGGCGCCCCTGGCGCCTGCGGAGGCGGGTGACGGGCCTGACGAAAAGGTGGAACTGTCGGTCGTCATCCCCGCCTACAACGAGGAAGACAACCTGCCTGCCCTCTATGGGCGCCTGACCGCCACCCTCGACGCGCTGAACCTCGACTACGAGATCATCTTCGTCAACGACGGCAGCCAGGACCGCACCCTGGCCCTGCTGCGCGACCTGGCCGCCCGCGACCCGCGGGTGGTTGCCGTGGACCTGGCGCGCAACTTCGGCCACCAGGTGGCCATCAGCGCCGGGCTTGACCATAGCCGCGGCGCGGCGGTGATCATCATGGACGCCGACCTGCAGGACCCGCCCGAGGTCCTGCCCCAGTTCATCGCCAGATGGCGCGAAGGCTACGACGTGGTCTACGCCATCCGCGAACAACGCAAAGAAGGGCCGCTGAAGCGCGCGGCCTATGCCCTGTTCTACCGCCTGCTCAAGCGCATCGCCCACATTGACATTCCCCTCGACGCTGGCGACTTCTGCATCATGGACCGGCGCGTCGTGGACCTGCTCAACGGCATGCCCGAACGCAACCGCTTCGTGCGCGGCATTCGCACCTGGGTCGGCCTGAACCAGACCGGCCTGGCCTACGAGCGCCACGCCCGCCACGCCGGCAAGCCCAAGTACACCTTCAAGAAGCTGATCTACCTGGCCCTCGACGGGCTGATCTCCTTCAGTTTCGTGCCCCTGCGCTTGATCTCCCTGGCCGGCCTGGCGGTTTCGTTCCTCTCCATCCTGATCGCCATCGCCTACACCATCCAGAAGCTGACCATCGGCCTCTCTCCGCCCGGCTTCGCCACCCTGGTCGTGGCGATCTTCTTCCTGGCCGGCATCCAGTTGATCACCATCGGGGTGATCGGCGAGTACGTCGGGCGGATCTTCGAGGAGGTCAAGGCCCGCCCGCTCTATGTAACGCGCCAGGTGTACCGCTATCGAGGGTCTTGAACGGGAGGGGCCGGGAGGGCTTCGCCCTCCCAGAAACCCTCTTACGTCCAGACTCTCCCCTTTTGCCCCACAGGCACGCGCATGCGCATCCTCATGCTCAACAATGAGTTTCCGCCCCTCGGCGGCGGCACGGGCACGGTGAACCGGGCCATCCTGGAGCGTCTGGCGGGGACGCCGGGCCTGGAGATTGACCTGGTGACCTCGGCCCTGGGCCGGCGCGCCGAACAGGAGACCTTCGCCCCCGGCGCGCGGATCTTCAAGACCCCGGTCAACAACCGCA
>DAOUDA010000239.1:0-8947 GCA_034431835.1 Chloroflexaceae bacterium
GTCGCTTCGGCGCGCCTGGGCGGGCCGGCCCTGGCGTTGGGCGGCGCGGCGCTGGCCGCGGCGGCCCAGTACCTCTTTCTGCAACGCGCCGCGTTTTCGTGGACGGCGCTGGGCCTGGCGGCGCTGGCGACCACGGCCATCAGCCTGGCCTTCGCCAGACGGCGTGTGTGGTGGGTGCGCGGCGCCGGCCCTGCGGAGCCCCATCGCGACACAACCGCCCTCCCGCTGGCCCCGTGGCGGGTCGGGTTGCTGCTGGTCGCGGGCCTGTTGATGCTGCTGACCCTTGCGGCCCTGGCCGGCGCGCAGCCTGCCCCGCCGCAACGGGATCTCAACTGGACCTTCGCCCCCTGGGCCGCGGCGATGGCGTGCTATCTGGGGGCCATGGCCGTCGCTGCCGGAAAGTTGCGGGGCCCGCGTTTCGCGCCCGCGGCCCTGCTCATACCTCTGGCGATCGGGGCGCTTGCCCTGGCGCTGCGGGTCTGGAACCTCGGCGCCATCCCGGCCACCCTGGGCGGCGATGAGGGCTCACAGGGGTTGGAGGTTCTGCGTGTGCTGGCAGGGGCGATCCAGAACCCGTTCAGCACCGGCTGGCTGGGCGTACCCACGATGAGCTTCTACTTCAACGCCCCGAGTATTGCCCTGCTCGGTCAGAACGCCGCGGCCCTGCGCCTGCCCTGGGCGCTCGTCGGCGTCGCCACGGTGATCGCCGCCTACGCCCTGGTCGCCCGGCTGCACGGCCACACCCTCGCGCTGGTCAGCGCCGCGCTCCTGGCCGGCTATCACTACCACATCCACTTCTCGCGGCTCGGCTCCAACCAGATCGCCGACGGTCTCTTCGCCACCCTGGCATTGCTCTGTCTGTACCGGGGCTACGACCGGCGCAACCCCTTCGATTACGCCCTCTGCGGCGCGGTGATCGGCGTCGCCCAGTACTTCTACGCCGGGGCGCGCTTCGTTGGCGTCCTGATCATGGTGGTGGTGGCGGTGCTGGCTTTGCGCGATGGGCGCCGCTTCTGGCGCGAGCAGGGTTGGGGCATCGCCATCCTGGCGGGCGCGGCGCTGCTCAGCGCGGCGCCGATGATCCAGTACGCCTTCCGCTTCCCCGCTGAGTACAACGCCCGGCTCAATGAGGTCGGGATCATTCAGAGCGGCTGGCTGGAGCGCGAGCAGACCGTTCGGAATCAGGGGGCCGTGCCGATCTTGATCGACCAGTTCTGGCGCGCCGCCCTGGCCTACAACGCCTACCCGGACCGCACGGTCTGGTATGGTTCGCCACGTCCGCTCTTCGATCTGGCCCACGGCACACTCTTCATTCTGGGGTTGGGGTTCGCCCTTACGCGCCTCTTCGACCGGCGGATCTTCCCCCTGGTGGCCTGGTGGGGCGGGGCCATCGTTCTGGGCGGGATGCTCACCGAAAGCCCCCCGTCGAGCCAGCGTCTGGTGACCACGGCCATCCCGGCGATCGTTTTCGTGGCCCTGGGCCTGGTTTTGCTGGTTCAGGGCCTGGGACAGGCCCTGGGCGCAGCGCGGCCCGCGCGCCTGGCGCCCGTCCTGAGCATTGCTACGGTGGCCCTGGCGGCGTTGAGCGCCCGCTACTACTTCGTTGAGTATACGCCTACACGGGTCTACGGCAACGCCAACGCCTTGCTGGCCACCGAACTGGCCCATTACGCCAACGACCATCTTCCGCCCGATAGCCGGCTGGTCTTCTTCGGCTGGCCGCGCATGGGGGCTGATTTCGGCACACTTCCCTACCTCGCTCCCCACATCGAACGCTTCGACGTCCACGATCCGCTGCGGGAACCGCCAGGCCCAACCCTTGCCGCCCACGACCACCCAACCGCCTTCGTCTTCGTGCCCGAGCGGGCGGGCGAACTGGGGTTGGTGCAGTTCGCCTTTCCCAATGGCACGGTCGAGGAAGCGCCCTCGCCCGTGGATGGAGCGCCGCTCTTTACCGTGTACCAGCTACCTGCGCCGGTTGGAGGGGATGGGGAAACCGGGTTTCCCTGAGCCCCCGTTCGAGGGGAGGGTTCGGGAGGGTCGCGCCCCCTTCGGAACTTCCTGATTGAGCCGGTGGTGCGCGGCGAAGCCGCGCGAGCGTCCGTCAGGTGAAGAATTCCTTGCTAAATAGTGAACAAACCTCCTCTCACAAGAAAGACCCTTCACCTGACATTTCGTGGCCCGTCGCATATGATTGCAGGCAGAACTAAACGCGTGTAGAACTTGCTGCCGGCGAAGGAGCGCGGTTGCCGCGCTCCGTAGCCATCCGTTGCGCGCGTGCGGGCGGATTGGCGGCAAGTCACTAGTGGAGAGGATCAGGCCGATGACGACCCTGGACACCGATACGCTGGAGATGGTGCTTACGACCCTTCGCGACTACGCGGCCAAGCAACTCAAGCCCGAGTACCTGCGCGAACTCGACGAGCGCGACGAGTTCCCGCACGACGTCCTCCGTGACCTCTATGACCCTGAGAAGTTCGGACTGCATCTCATCTTCATCCCCGAGGAGTATGGCGGTCTCGGCGGTGGCGCCTACGATGTCTACCGCGTTTCGGAACAAATGGCTCGCATCGATCTCGGTATTGCGACCGGTGTGCTGGCGACCTTCCTCGGCACCGACCCGATCGTGGTGGGGGGGACGGAAGAGCAGAAGGCCCACTGGATGGGCCGCATCGCCTCCGAGGGTCTGCTGGTGGCCTACGGGGCGACCGAACCGCAGGCCGGCTCGGACCTCGGCACCCTGACGACCCGGGCCGTCCCGGTTGAAGAGGACGGCAAGATTATCGGCTACAAGATCACCGGCCGGAAGCAGTGGATCTCGAACGGCGGCGTGGCGAAGCTCTACACCATTCTGGCCAACGCCCCCGGCGGCATCTCCTGGTTCGTTATGGAGGCCGGGCAGCCGGGCTTCAGCTACGGCAAGCCGGAGGACAAGCACGGCATTCGCGCCTCGAACACCGCGGCCCTGTTCCTCGACGAGGTGTTTGTGCCGGTCGAGAACCTGATCGGCGGGGTCGAGGGCCAGGGTCTGGCGCAGGCCCAGGCGGTGTTCGGCTACACCCGTCTGATGGTCGGCTCGTTTGGCCTGGGGGCCGGCTGGGCGGCCCTCGAGCGCGCCATTCGCTACAGCCAGACCCGCGTGCAGGGCGGCGGGCTGCTCTCCACCAAGCAGGCCTACACCCACAAGCTCCTGGTGCCGAACGCCGTGCACCTCGAGGCCTCGCGGGCCTACATCGAGTGGGTCGCCGAGCGCATTGACGGCGGCGACCCCGATCAGCAGACCGAGGGCGCCGTGGCGAAGTACTTCGCCACCGAGAGCGGCAACAAGGCGTCCGAGGATGCTATCCAGGCCCACGGCGGCTACGGCTACACCAAGGAGTACATGGTCGAGAAGATCAAGCGCGATGTCCGCATCACCTGCATCTACGAGGGCACCTCGGAGATTATGGAGTGGACCATCGCCCGCGACCGCTGGCAGGCCCACCTGAAGACCCGCGGGGCCTTCTACAACGACTGGGCCGCCCAGCTCGACCAGCTCGCCCGCCAGCACCCCGATAGCGGTGCGGCGACGGCGGCCCTGGGGATGCGCGCCCTGGCGGTCATTCTCGAGCGCGCCCGCCTTGACCGGCTCACCCGCAACCAGCACATTCTCTTCCGCCTCGGCGAACTGATCGCCTGGGCCGAGACCGCGGCGATCTTCAGCGAGCGCGCCGCCACCAAACCCAGCGTGGCCGTGCCCTTCTCGCAGGACACCCTGAAGACCATGGCCCGCGTCCACGCCCGCGAGGCCGCGATGAAGGTCGCCGCCGACGGGCTGCGCTGGTGCATCAGCGCTGGCCAGACCGACCCGAACCTGGCGGCGAGCATTAACCTGCCGGCGATCTTCAATGCTCAGGCCGGCCAGATCGAGGACATGAACGTCGTCGCTCAGCGCCTGATCGAGGCGTTCCCGGCCGAGTAGCCATCCACCCGCCTCACCTGCCCCCGCTCCCGCCCCCGCGGGAGCGGGGACTTGCGCGAAGACAGGTGGGGCACGTAAGGAGCGATCTACTATGGATATGTCAAGCCGCGCCATTGCCATCGTCGGCCTGGGCGCCATCCTCCCCGACGCGCCCAACGCCCGGGCCTTCTGGGAGAATATTCTCGCCAAGCGCTACAGCATCTCGGAAACGCCACCCGAGCGCTGGTTGCTCAGCGATTACTACGACCCCGACCCCAGCGCCCCCGATAAGACCTATACCAAGATCGGCGGCTGGGTCCGGGGCTTCAAGTTCGACTGGCAGCGCTTCCGCATTCCGCCCCGCGTGGCCGCTGCGATGGACGAGGGCCAGCAGTGGGCGGTGACGATCGCCGCCGAGGCCCTGGCCGATTACGGCTTCCCCGACCGTCCGCTCAATACCGAGAATACCGGGGTGATCCTCGGAACGGCCATGGGCGGCGAGTTGCACTACCTGACCAACCAGCGGGTTATCTTCCCCGAGTACGCCCGCTACCTCAGCAATACGCCGGCCTTCCAGGCCCTGCCGCCCGATGTGCGCGCGGCCATCCTGGCCCAGTTCCACGCTGAGATGGACCGCACCCTGCCCCCCGTCACCGAAGACTCGATGCCGGGCGAACTGCCCAATATCGTGGCCGGGCGGGTGGCCAATGTGCTCAACCTCCGCGGCCCGAACTTCATCACCGACGCGGCCTGCGCCTCGACCTTCGCCGCCGTCGCCGCCGCTGTCGAGATGCTCAGCGAGGGCCACGTGGACGCGGTGATCACTGGCGGCGTGGACCGCAACATGGGCCCCTCGACCTTCGTGAAGTTCTGCAAGATCGGCGCCCTCTCGGCGACCGGCACCCGCCCCTTCGGCGACGGCGCCGACGGCTTCGTGATGGGCGAAGGCGCGGCGACCTTCCTGCTCAAGCGCCTGGCCGACGCCGAACGCGACGGCGATACGATCTACGCGGTGATCCGTGGCGTGGGCGCTTCCTCCGACGGCAAGGGCAAGGGCATTACCGCCCCCAACCCCGTCGGGCAGGTCTACGCGGTGGAGCGCGCCTGGCGCAACGCCGGTCTCGACCCCGCCACCGCGACGCTCGTCGAGGCCCACGGCACCAGCACCCGCGTCGGCGACGTGACCGAGGTTGAGAGCCTCGCGAAGGTGTTCGGCGGCGCCGAGCGCGGGCGCATCGGCCTGGGCTCGGCCAAGAGCAACATCGGCCACCTCAAGGCCGGCGCCGGCGCGGCCGGGCTGCTCAAGACGGTCTTCGCCATCCACGAGAAGATCCTGCCGCCCACGCTCAACTGCGAGCGGCCTAACCCGAACATTGACTTCAATGCCACCCCGTTCTACCTCCTCAACGAGGCCCGCGAGTGGGAGCGCCCCGGCAACGTGCCCCGGCGGGCCGGGGTGAGCGCCTACGGCTTCGGCGGCACCAACTTCCACGTGGTGCTCGAGGAGTACATCCCGGGCATGATCCGCACCGAGCCGCAGCGCTACCAGGGGGTCGAAGTACCCAACCCCGGCGGCGGTTCCGGTGGTTCGAGCGGCCACTACACCGCTCCGGCGAAGGTGGCCGAGAAGCCGCCTCTGCGCGGCATTCTGGCCCTCGGCGCCGATACGCCCGCCGAACTGAGCGCCCGCCTCGATGAGGTCCTGCGTAAGGTCCAGGAGGGCTGGACGCCCCCCGTGGCGGCGCCCGATCCCGCCGAACTGCGGAAGTTCGAGCGGCTGGTCATCGACTTTGCCGACCACGCCGACCTGCTGGATAAGCTCACCAAGGCCCGCAAGGCCGCCAATCTCAACGCTCCCGCCGCCTGGAAGCCCCTGGCGGCGCAGGGCGTCTTCCGCGGCAGCGGTAAGGCCCCCGGCAAGGTCGCCTTCCTCTTCCCCGGCCAGGGCTCGCAGTACCTCAACATGGGCCGCGAACTGGCGAAGGTCTCGCCCGCCGTGGCCGCCGTCTTCGCCGAGGCCGACCGGGTGATGACGCCCATCCTGGGCCGCCCCCTCACCGACTATCTCTTTGTTGATAGCGACGACCCGCAGCGCATCAAGGAGGCCGAGCGCGCTCTGATGCAGACGGCCATCACCCAGCCGGCGATGCTCACCCTCGACATCGCCTTGCTGACCCTGCTCGCCGAGTATGGCATCAAGCCCGATATGGTGATGGGCCACTCGCTGGGCGAGTACGGCGCGCTGGTGGCCGCCGGCATTATGCCCTTCGCCGAGGCCCTCGAGGCCGCCGCCGCCCGCGGGGCCGAGATGACCAAAGTCAGCGTCGAGGATAATGGCTGGATGGCCGCGGTGATGGCCCCGCTGGATGTGATCGAGGCCACGCTGAAGGAGGTTGACGGGTATGTCATTCCCGCCAATCTCAACAGCTACAGCCAGGCGGTGATCGGCGGCAACAGCAAAGCGGTGGAACAGGCCATCGGCGTGTTTACCGCGAAGGGCTTCCAGGCCCAGCGCATCCCCGTCAGCCACGCCTTCCACACCCGCATCGTCGCCCCGGCCTCCAAACCGCTGCGCAAGGTGCTCGACCGGCTCCACATCGCCCCGCCGAAGCTGCCGATGGTGGCCAATGTCACCGGTGAGCTTTATCCCACCACCGTCGAGGGCATCAAGGACATCCTGGAGCAGCAGATCGCCTCGCCGGTGCAGTGGGTCAAGGGTCTGGAGACCCTCTACCGCGAGGGTTGCCGGATCTTCGTCGAGTGCGGCCCGAAGAAGGCCCTCAAGGGCTTCGTGGACGACGTGCTGGGCGGGAAGCCCGACGTGGTCTCGCTCTTCACCAACCACCCGAAGACCGGCGAGATCGCCAGCTTCAACCAGTGCCTCTGCGGGCTGTACGCCGCCGGCCTCGGCGCGGAACTGGCCCACGAGGAGCAATCGCAGCTCGAAGCGGCCGCGCCCGCCCGACCGCACCTGTCCGCTGTGAATGGGGAAGCAGCCCAGGCTTCATCTGTAGAGGATACGATGGTGACCCACAAGAATGGCAACGGCGCCTCCGCCACCAGCGCGGCGAGCCTCAACGACCTCGGCCAGTTGCTGGCCCAGGCGCTGCAACAGGCCGGCGCGCGGCCCGTGGCGCCCGCTGGGCAGCCCGAGGTCTTTGACCGCAACCTGCCGCCCGCGGGTTCGGTGGTTATTACCGGTACCGGCCTTGGTCTGCCCGGCGCCGAAAAGCCGGTGATGGCCGAGGATAATGTCGAGCGCATTCTGCGCGGCGAGCAGTTCGTGGATCTGATCCCCGAGCGCTTCCGCCGCAAGATGGTCAAGAAGGGCGTGACCCGCGTGGTCAAGGGCGAGGACGGCGGCGGCAGTTTCCAGACGATTGACAATCCCGACGATGTCATTCGTCTGGCCGGGCGCCCCGGACCCTTTGACCTCACTGCGGAGTACGGCGTGCCCGCGAAGCTGGTCGAGGCCCTGGACATCACGTCGCAACTGGCGATCGCCGCCGGCCTCGATGCCCTGCGCGAAGCCGGCATTCCGCTGGTCCAGACCTACCGCAAGACGAGCAAGGGCACCTTCCTGCCCGAGCGCTGGATGCTGCCCGAGGCCCTGCGTGATGAGACGGGCGTGATCTTCGCCAGCGCCTTCCCCGGCTACGATCAACTGGCTGGCGAGATGGAACGCTACTACGAGCACGAGAACCGTCTCAATCTGCTGGAGGAACTGGAGAACCTGCGCAACCAGGCCCGTGACGAGGAGACCCTCACGGCGCTGACGCGACGTATCGCCGCCCTGCGCGAGGAGATCGCCGCCAATCCGTACCAGTTCGACCGGCGCTTCCTCTTCCGCATCCTGGCGATGGGCCACAGCCAGTTCGCCGAGTACATCGGCGCGCGCGGCCCCAACACCGCCGTCAACGCGGCCTGCGCCTCGACGGCCCAGGGCGTCGCCATCGCCGAAGACTGGATCCGCAGCGGTCGCTGCCGCCGTGTGCTGGTGATCGGCGCCGACGACGTGACCAGCGACCATCTCATGGAGTGGATCGGCGCGGGCTTCCTGGCCACCGGCGCCGCCGCTACCGATGATAAGGTCGAGGAGGCCGCCCTGCCCTTCGACCGCCGCCGCCACGGGACGCTCCTGGGGATGGGCGCCTGCGCCCTGCTGGTCGAGAGCGAAGATGCGGTGCGCGAGCGCGGTATGCGCGGCATCGCCGAGTTGCTCTCCAGCGAGACCCGCAACAGCGCCTTCCACGGCACGCGCCTCGATGTGGACCACATCAGCGAGGTGCTGGAGAGCCTGATCACCGCCGCCGAGCGGCGCTTCGGCCTCGACCGCTACGCTATGGCCGCCCAGACGGTCTTTGTCTCCCACGAAACCTACACCCCCGCCCGCGGCGGCAGCGCCTCCGCTGAGGTGGCGGCCCTGCGCCGCGTCTTCGGCCCTGCCGCCAGCGAGGTGGTGGTCGCCAACACCAAGGGCTTCACCGGCCATCCGATGGGGGTTGGGGTTGAAGATGTCATCGCGGTGAAGATCCTCGAACACGGGATCGTGCCGCCGGTGCCCAACTACCGCGAGGTGGATCCCGAACTCGGCACGCTCAACCTCAGCCGCGGCGGACGCTACCCGGTGCGCTACGCTATCCACTTCGCCGCCGGCTTCGGGTCGCAGATCGCCATCACCCTGCTGCGGCGCGTGCCGGGCGGCCCCAACCGCATTGACAACCGCGCCCGCTACGACTACTGGCTGGCCCAGGTCAGCGGCTACGACCGCCCCGAGATCGAGGTGGTCCAGCGCGTGCTCCGGGTGAAGGCCGAGGGCGCCCCCACCCGCGTGCCGGCGCCGAGCATGTGGCAGCCGGGTACCGGCCCGACGGTGCGCGCCGCCGCCCCCGCCGAGAGTGGCCCGCGGGTGGTGGATGATGGCCGCCGCGCCGAGATCCCGGCGCGCCCGGAGTACACCGAAGCGCCGCGCCCCGCCCCCGCGCCGACCAACGGCAAGGCCGCCCC
>DAOUDA010000240.1:0-24948 GCA_034431835.1 Chloroflexaceae bacterium
TGCGCATGGCGGGTTCCTTCCTGGAAGTTGGGTCCCAGCCAGGCGTACCCTGCCTTTCCTTTGTCGTCTACTGAATGGATAAAGTCGAACTTAGTGGTTGATCCGTGGAGCGAAGCGTATGAGCCAGGTAGCCACCGTTCGATCCCCATCACAACCGGGGCCGGCACTGCTCCCGCTGAAACTGGCGCCGCCGGTGCCGCGCAGCGAAACCCTGCTACGGCCCGATCTTCAGGCGCTGCTGGCCGAAGTGCGTCTGCGGCCCGTGACGCTGGTGGTTGCTCCGGCGGGGTATGGCAAAACCACGTTGCTGACCCAATGGGCCGACGAGTTGCAGCGCACCGGCGCGCACGTGCTCTGGCTCGGCCTCGATGCCGAGGATCAGGCCCCTTCGCTCTTGCTGGCCTACCTGGTGCGCGCCTTCCAGCGCCATTTGCCCGAGGTCGGTGAAGAGTCGTGGCGCGTGATCCACTCGGCCGCCGATCTCGAACGCGACTGGCCGGTGGTCGCCGGCGCGCTGCTCAGCGAACTGCAGACGGCCCTGACCGCGCCAACGTTCTTGATCATCGACGACGTGCACCTGATCAGCGACGGGCCGATCACCACGGCGCTGATCGGCTATCTCCTGCGGGCCGCGCCGCCTACCCTGCACGTCATTCTGGCCTCGCGGCGCATGATCGACATCGCGCCCCTTCCGCGCATGCGCGCCGAGGGCGCGCTGGTCGAAGTCGAACAGGGCGACCTGTCGCTGAACCGCGAGGAGGCGGCCGAACTGCTCGCGCGCGCGGGGGTGCGCCTCCCCGCCGAGGAACTTGATCTGCTGCTCCAGCGCACCGAGGGCTGGGTGCTCAGCGTGCAACTCGCCGCCCGGGCCCTGGCGCGCCTCGCGCCCGACCAGCGCCGCGCCTACCTGGAGACCCTCGACAGCAGCGAGCGCAGCCTGTTCGACTATCTGGCCTCGGAGGTGCTGGCGAACCTGCCGCCGGATCTGCTGGAGTTTCTCGCCCAGGCCGCGCTGACCGATCAGTTCGACGCGCCCCTGATCGCCGAAGCGCTGGGGCACCCCGAGGCAGAGGCGCTCATCAACCGCTGTGTGCAACTGGGTCTGCCGATCTCGCTGGTTGATAGCGGAGAAAGCGGTGTACCGAGTTACCGGTTCCACCCCCTGTGGAGCCGGCTGTTGCGCGAGCGCGCGCTGCATACCCTCGGCGCGCAGGCGCTGGTGGAACTGCACACGCGCTACGGCGCGGCCTTCGAGCGACGGGGCCGGCTCGAAGTGGCGATGGCCCACTACAGCGCCGCCGGTGATGATGAGGCCATAGCCGGGGCCCTGCGCCGGCGGGCCTGGCCGCTGATCGAAAGCCCCCAGCGCGACAGTATTCGCGCCTGGCTGGAGAGCCTGCCTGCCGAGCGCCGCGAGCGCGACGCAGAGTTGTTGCACATGTGGGGCTGGAGCATGGCCGCCTCGCACCCCGACCAGGCGCTGCAGGCGATCAGCCGCGCCGCCGAACTGTACAGCCGCGAAGGCAATTATCAGCGCGAGCTGCGCGCCCTGAGCGACGTGGCCGCGCTGATCTTCTGGGAGGGACGCCCCGCCGACTTCGCCAATGTCTGCGTGCGCGCCGTGCACGCCGCCAATCGCGTGCGCGACACGTGGGCCAGGGGCGCCGCCCTGGCCTCGACCGCCGCGTTGCTCTACAGCCGCGGCCGCTACGCCGCTGCCCTGCGTGTCGCCTCCCACGCCGCGCGCCATCCGCGCAGTGTCTTCTGGCAGTGGTTGCTGGCGATGATCGTCAGTTCGATCCACACGCAACAGGGCTATCCGGAAGCGGCGCTCACCGCCATTGGTCAGGCGCTGGAGATGCCCCAGGTGGAACGCGACGACCGCTTGCATCAGAATCTGCTGTTGCTCAAGGCCCTGGCGCTGTACCAGCAGGGCCAGGTCAGTGAGGCGGTGTTCGTGGCCCTCGACGCGTATCGCCGCCTCAGCGTCTATGAGCAGCAGAGCGTCATCGGCGTGAGCGCCGCCTTCCTGGCCCTCCTGCTGGGCGAACAGGGCGAAACGGAAGAAGCGACCACGTACCTCTCACGCGCGCGGAGCATCGCGAATGCCAGCGGCTCGGCCGCCCTTCTTACCCGCGCCCAGGTGATTGAGGCCTACCTGGCTCGCCGCGGCGGGCAGGACGCCGTTGCGACCGCCGCGGCCCTCGACCTGGTGCGGCGCTCGCGCGCTGTGGGCGGCGATCCCGCCGTGGCTACGGCGACAAACCGGGTTCAGACGCCGGGCGACCTCGCACCGCCTGCCCAGAGCACCCACGATCTGTGGCTCCAACTCTACCTGCTGGTGGTGCTCGGTGAAGGCGGCGAAACCGAACGGGCCGCCAACCTGGCCGCCGAACTGGCCGGCGAGATGCTGGCCCGTGGCGATGGCCTGTTCCTGGCCTCGGTCCAGATCTATCGCGCGGCTCTCGAACAACGCCTGGGCAACCCCGATGCCTCGCTGCAGGCTCTGCAGGACGGCTGGAACCTGTGTGAGCGCCACCGCTTCGGCTTTTTGCCCGGATTGCCCCAGACCGTGGTTGAGCAGGCCGTCGCCAGCGCCATCGAACATAACCTGGCGCTCGTGGCGGTCGGCGAGGTGTTGCGCTGCCAGATCCCCCGGTCCGCGCCGGCACTGCTGTTGCAGGTGCTTTCCCGCCATACCACTCCGGCAATCCGCGCGCGCATCGCCGTGCTCCTGGGCGACCTGGGCGCCGCACAGGCCTACGCCACCCTGCGAACGATGCTCAAAGATCGCCATCCCGATGTGCGCAGCGCCGCCCAGAGCGCCCTGGAACGCCTGGTGTATCGCCCCGCCTATCGCCTCAACGTGCGCACCCTGGGGGCCTTCGGCGTCTGGCGCGGCGATGTCGAGATCCGTGACCGCGACTGGCGCAGTATCAAGGCGCGCCAGTTGTTGCAACTGTTGCTGGTCGAACGCGGACGCACGTTGCCCCGCGACCGGATCATGGATATGCTCTGGCCCGGCCTCGACACCGAAGCCGCGGCCAATAACCTCCGCGTTACCCTCAGCCGGTTGACCAAAGCGATCGAACCCAACCGGCCCGAGGGCGCGCCTATGTACTACATTCTGCAACAGGGCGACACCTACGGCTTCAATGTCGAAAGCGACCACAGCTACGACGCCGCCGAGTTCTCGGACGCGGTGGAGCAGGGGCGGGCCGCCCTGCAACGGGGGCAACGCGCCGAGGCCATCGCCCGCTTTCGCCAGGCGATCAGCCTCTATGGCGGCCCGTTCCTGCCAGACTGTCTCTATGAAGACTGGTCGGTAGTGGAGCGCGAACGCCTGGAATTGCTCTTCACCGAGGCGTCGCTGCGCCTGGGCAACCTGCTCCTCGAAGATGGCAACCCGCACGAGGCCATCGGTCTGGCCTGGCGCGTGTTGGAGTATGACCAGGCCCAGGAGGAGGCGTACCAACTGCTGATGCGCGCCTATGGCATCCTCGGTGAACGCAGCACGGCGCTGCGACTTTACAACCGCTGCGTGGCCGCACTGCACCAGGAACTCGGCGTCGAGCCGCTGCCCGAAACGGTGACGATCTATCAGAAGATCCGCGGAAACCTCCCGGTGCCGTAAGCGCCGCCAGAGGCGTGGGGAAACCGGGTTTCCCCACATCCTTCCAGGCGACCAGCGAAAGCGGGTTCCTGGGTGGGCCGGACCCGCCCCGCCGCCAGGGGCGTGGGGAAACCGGGTTTCCCCACATCCTTCCAGGCGACCAGCGAAAGCGGGTTCCTGGGTGGGCCGGACCCGCCCAAACCTTCCCAAAGAAGTTATCCGGATACGCTCTACGATTGATTGGGGAAGGTGGAAAAGTCAGGCGTCTCAACGCCCGTATTCGAGGGGTCCGGCTCAACCAGGGCGTACAGGTGCGTGTTGATGAAGGCTACGACCTGCGACAGTTCATCAATCTGCTGTTCGGCGCCGGTAGCAATATGCTGGATCCTGCCCCGCCAGCGCTCCGGGATCGACGGGTGATCCTTGGAGACGACAATACGGAGCAAGAAGGACTCGACCCTGCGCGTAGCCATGCGCTTTTCCTCTCTCGCCGCCATTGGCGGCGCGCTCACAGGTAGCATCACACGGGTGAAGCATACGTTGGGCACGTAACCGGTTCGTTACCATCCGCCACCCCCGTGAACGTAGCTGATTAGTACTACAATGAGGCGTCGTCTCGGCGGGGGTGGCAGGGGCCGCAGGCCCCCCACAGGATTTCCCTTTCCGATGCGGCGCCGCTTCGGAAAGGGGCTTTCGGAGGGGCGCAGCCCTCCGAGCCTTCCCGACCAGGATTCGGTCTCGTTGTCGTATTAGCACTGGAAAGAGAGCACCTGATCATGGGTCCTGTATTCAGCGTCGTGTTCCAGATCCACAGCATCCTTGGCGAGATGATTCTGCCGCTCGCCATTGTGGCCATGGCGATCTACCTCGTTGTCACCTACCGGCCCAACGCGCCCCGCAATCCTCTCACCCGCGCGTTTCCCGTACTGGTGGATCTTCAAGCGGGGCTGGGCATCATCTTCTGGATCTTTCTGCTGTTCAACACCTCGGGCGCGGCCCAGGCGCGTTACCTGAGCTTCCCCTTCATCCTGCATCCGCTCATCGGTATTCTGGCCGCCGGGCTGGCGCATATGGCCGTTGGCGGACGCAACCCCCTGCGGGGTCTGGGGCGCTGGGCGCCGCTGGCCTCGCTGGGCGCGCTGCTGGTGCTCGTGGTGAGCAACGTCGTGATCGGCGTGCAGACCTGATCCCCTGAGCGCATCGTCATCGCGAAGGGCGCGGAGGATGGCGCCCGTCCCATTCTTCGCGCCCTCCAAGGTAGAAGTGTCCCAAATCCCAAATCCCAAATCCAAAATCCACAATCCAAAATCCCAGATCTACCACCCTCCCGCCATAGCCGCCAGCAGGTCACCCTCGTCGGCGTCGAGCGGCTGCTCCAGCATTGCCAGCAAGGCGCGGTGGGCAGGCAGGGCTTCCTCCAGCGTGGTCAGGGCCAGGCGCAGTGTGTCGCCGGGGAGCAGTTGCGCCGCCAGCGGCAGATCGGCGCCGATCACCGTGCCGATGACCGGATAGCCCCCCGTAGTCTGGGCATCGGCCATGAGCAGGATCGGCGCGCCGTCTGGCGGCGCCTGGATGACGCCGGGAACGACGCCGAGAGAGGGCAGATCGAAGGCGCGCAGGGCCTTCAGGGGCGGCCCCTCCAGCCGGTAGCCCATACGGTTGGAGGTCGGGCCGACCCGCCAGCTCCGCCCGGTGAGCAACTCCAGGGCCTCCGGGGCGAAGCCGCCAGGGTGCGGCCCGGGGAGCATCCGCAGCGTCGGAGTCGGGCCGTAGGGCGGGCGTAGCGTGGGCGGCCAGTAGCGCCCCAGGCCCAACTCCGCCAGCGGCGTCGGCGGGCCGAGCGGCAGGCGATCCCCCGGGCGGAGGGCGCGGCCCCTAAGCCCGCCGAAGCCGCCGGCGAGGTCGGTGGCGCGACTGCCGAGCACCGTGGGTACGGCGATGCCTCCCGCCACGGCCAGGTAGGCCCGCGCGCCCCACTCGCCGGAGCGCCCGGCGAAACGGATACGCTCGCCGCGCCACACCCGCACCGCTGTCCAGAGGGGCAGGCGCCGGTCGTTACAGCGGGCGCCAAGATCGGCGCCGGTGACGGCGATCAGCGCAGGGACGTTCAGGACCAGTTCGGCGCCTCCGGCGGTGATCTCGAGCGCCGCCGCTCCGGGCGGGTTGCCCACCAGCCGGTTGGCCGCGACGAGGGCGAAACGGTCCATTGCGCCGCCCGCGGGCACGCCGTAGCGGCGGGCGGCGCTTCGCCCCAGATCCTGGACCGTCAGCAACGGGCCGCTGGTGAGCACCTCAAGCATCGGCCACGAATTGCACCCGATCGCCTGGCGCCAGTAGCGCCGGCGGCTCGGCGGCGGCGTCGAAGAGTCGCAGGGAGGTGCGGCCGATCAGGCGCCAGCCGCCGGGGAGCCGCGCCGGATAGATGCCGGTCAACCCCGCCGCGAGCGCCACCGATCCGGGCGGCACGGCGGCGCGGGGCGTGGCGCGCCGGGGGACGCGCAGACGCGCGGGCAGCGGCCCGAGGTAGGGGAACCCCGGGGCAAATCCGATCATCATCACCCGGAACGGGCCGGCGGTGTGCGCCGCGATCACCTCAGCGGGCGTTATGCCCAGGAGCGCCGCGACTTCTTCGAGGTCGGGGCCGGCCTCACCGCCGTAGGTCACCGGAATGGTCACCACGCGTCCTCGCTCCTGCAACGAGGGTGGATCCTCCAGCAAGCCCCGCAGGTGGGCCGTCATCGCGGCGTGACCGGTGACCAGTGGCTCGAAGCACACCAGCAACGAAGCGATTCCCGGCGTGGCAGCGATGAAGCCGGGCGGAGGCCCAGCTTCAAGGGCGGCGGCGGCCGCAAGGGCCGCCCGGTTGGCCGCCTCGTGATCGGCGGTGACCGCCTCGGCGAGCAGCGCCGCCTCACCCAGCGGCGTGAAGGTCCAGGCAAGGGTCATGGTTGGTGAGTCATAGGTTCAGGTAGGCTTAGGTTTTGCATTCAAACGTTCTGTGGAGGTGTGGAGGTGTGGAGTTGTAGAGTTGTCGAGCTAGAGATCTGTTCTTTCACCTCCACACCTCCACACCTCCACACCTCCACACCTCCACACCTCCACACCTCCTACATCCCCCGCACCTCGATCCCCGCCGCCAGGAGGCCCTGGCGCAGCAACGCGGCCCGCGCGGCGGCCCCGGGCGCATCGCCGTGGATGCAGAGCGTATCGGCGACCACGGGAACGGCCTGCCCCTCCGGGCCGGTTACCTGCCCCGTGGTGACGATGCTAAGGGCCTGGGCCAGATTCCGCTCCGGGTCGAGGATGAGCGCCCCCGGCGCTTCGCGGGGGAGCAGGGCGCCATCGGCGGCATAGCCCCGGTCGGCGAAGGCCTCGCGGGCCACGCTTAGCCCGGCGGAGCGGCCGGCCTCCACCAGCGCCGAGCCGGCCAACCCCACCAGGATCAACTCGCGGCTGAAGGCCGCCACCGCGCGGGCGATGGCCTCGGCGACGGCGGGAGTTTTAGCCGCCAGGTTGTACAGCGCGCCGTGGGGCTTGACGTGGCGCAGCGCGACGCCCTCGGCGCGGGCGATGGCATGGAGCGCGCCGATCTGGAACAGCACGCTGGTTTCAATCTCGGAGGGAGTGAGCGGCAACGGGCGGCGCCCGAAGCCCGGCAGATCCGGGAAGCCAGGGTGTGCGCCCACGGCCACCCCCAGGGAACGGCACAGCCGCACCGTCCGCCGCATCACCTCGGGGTCGCCCGCATGGGCGCCACAGGCCACATTGGCCGAGGTCACGTGGGGCAGTACGGCCTCGTCGTCGCCGAGGGACCAGACGCCGAAGCTCTCGCCGCAGTCGCAGTTGAGATCGATGGCGGGCATGGCAGGGTCTTTCCTCCGGAGAAGAGGAAGCGGGAGAGCAAAGCCCTCCCAACTCGTTCCTTCACAAACGGTTGCGGTTGCGATATTCAGTATAATCCGTGACTTTTTTCCTCGCAAATCAAGTCCATGACGTGGTATGATTGTCGCATTCACGGAACATTAGCCCAAGTATGCCACGCAGCGAAGCGGCAGCAGTATCAGCGCAGGGAGGGAGGCATGAGCACTCCAGAGACTGTGGCGGTCAAACAGCTGGACATCACGTTCCCCGAGTACATCAAGCACGCGCGGCTGAAGGAATGGGTCAAAGAGATGGTCGCACTGTGCCAGCCTGACGCCGTGCATTTCTGTGACGGGTCACAGGAAGAGTACGACCAGCTCTGCGAGCAGATGGTCGAGAGCGGCACCTTCATCCGGCTCAACCCTGAGAAGCGGCCCAACTGTTTTCTCGCCCGCTCCGATCCCAGCGACGTCGCGCGGGTTGAGGATCGCACGTTTATCTGCTCGGTCGCCAAGGCTGACGCTGGCCCGACCAACAACTGGATGAACCCGAAGGAGATGAAGGAGATCCTCAACGGGCTCTTC
Organism: Chloroflexaceae bacterium; assembly: GCA_034431835.1. Classification (GTDB taxonomy): domain Bacteria; phylum Chloroflexota; class Chloroflexia; order Chloroflexales; family Chloroflexaceae; genus JACAEO01. Next base: position 8,059 of record DAOUDA010000240.1, read on the forward strand.
ACCGGTGCGATGCGTGGCCGGACGATGTACGTGATCCCCTTCAGCATGGGGCCGCTGGGCTCGCCGATCTCCCATATCGGCATCGAGATCACCGATTCGCCCTACGTGGTGGTGAACATGCGGATCATGACCCGCATGGGCAAGGCGGTCTACGACGTTCTCGGCACGGACGGCGAGTTCGTTCCCTGCGCCCACACCGTCGGCGCGCCGCTGGAGCCAGGTCAGAAAGACGTGTCCTGGCCCTGCAACCCCAACGTCAAGTACATTGTGCACTACCCCGAAGAGCGCTCGATCTGGAGCTACGGCTCGGGCTACGGCGGGAACGCCCTGCTGGGCAAGAAGTGCTTCGCCCTGCGCATCGCCTCGGTGATGGCGCGCCAGGAGGGCTGGCTCGCCGAGCATATGCTGATCCTGGGCGTCAAGGACCCGACCGGACGCAAGACCTACGTGGCGGCCGCTTTCCCCTCGGCCTGCGGTAAGACCAACTTCGCGATGCTCGTGCCTCCGAAGCCGTTCCAGGAGGAGGGCTGGGAGATCACGACCGTTGGCGACGACATCGCCTGGATCAAGCCGGGCCCCGATGGCAAGCTCTACGCAATCAACCCCGAGTCGGGCTACTTTGGCGTGGCCCCCGGCACCTCCTACGATACCAACGCCAGCGCGATGGAGAGTTGCAAGCGTGATACCATCTTCACCAACGTCGCCCTCACCGACGACGGCGACGTCTGGTGGGAGGGTATGACCAAGGAGAAGCCGGCCCACCTGATTGACTGGCGCGGCAACGACTGGACGCCGGAGAGCACCACGCCCGCCGCCCACCCCAATGCGCGCTTCACCGCCCCGGCCACCAACAATCCCGTCCTCGACCCGGCCTGGGACGACCCCCAGGGCGTGCACATCGAAGCCTTCATCTTCGGCGGGCGCCGCAGCACCACCGTGCCCCTGGTCTACCAGGCCTTCAACTGGAACTACGGGGTCTACCTGGCCGCCACGATGGGCTCGGAGACGACCGCAGCCGCCTTCGGCCAGCAGGGCGTGGTCCGGCGCGACCCCTTCGCCATGCTGCCCTTCGCCGGCTACCACATGGCCGATTACTTCAACCACTGGTTGCAGTTCGGGCGCGAGATCTTCAACCCCCCGCGCATCTTCAGCGTCAACTGGTTCCGCAAGGACGAGAACGGCAAGTTCATCTGGCCCGGCTTCGGCGAGAACATGCGCGTGCTCAAGTGGATCGTGCAACGCGCCCACGGCGAAGCCTTCAGCGTCGAGAGCCCCATCGGCTGGATCCCATGCTACGATCACCTCGACTGGCGCGGGTTGGATTTCAGCAAGGAGCAGTTCGACAAGCTCATGCAGATCGACGTTGAAGCCTGGCGCCACGAGATCCTGCTCCACGAGGAGTTGTTCATCAAGCTCTACGACCGGCTGCCCAAGGAACTGCTCTACGTGCGCGAACTGATCCTCTCCAGTCTGTGGCGCACCCCCGCCAACTGGGGGCCGACCCACGAGTAGTCCCGCGTTCAGACAGGGGCGCGGCGCAACCCGGTTGCCCCGCCCCTGTCGTATACAAAAAGGACCTGGGAGGCTTCGCCCTCCCGGACCCTCGCATCCGGCAGGGGAGTGGGGAAACCTGGTTTCCCCACTCCCCTGGTTCTTTGACAGATCCCGCCAGAAGCGGTATGATGCTTCACACGCATTTCGCGTTTCCCATTGTTCGAGCAACAACAGTTTCGGTTTAGACATGCCGTTTACCGCGCCATGCGGCGCGCGCGGCCAGGCTCCCGGCACGAGCCTGAAGGCCCTCGTGCGCCGAATGGCCAGCTCCGGCTCAACCGGGACCCAGCGGAGGTTGTCGCGTGCAAGGATTGCTCCGTCTTTCAAAGGTGATTGACGCCTTCACCGAGGTAGTTGGCAACATAACCATCTGGCTGGTGCCGCTTGTGGTCGGCGTCGGTGTCTGGAACGTGGCGAATCGCTACGTAGGGCGCGCCATTGGCCGCACCCTCGGCTCGAACTTCTACATCGAAGCCCAGTGGTACATCTTCTCGGTGATCTTCTTCCTTGGCAGCGCCTATGTGCTCAAGCACGGCGGCCATGTGCGGGTGGACCTTTTCTATGCCAACTTCCCACCCCGGCGCAAGGCGCTGGTCGATCTGCTGGGAACACTGTTCTTTTTGATGCCGTTCTGTGTGTTATTGATCTACTTTTCCTGGCCGGTTGTGCAAACGGCCTTCAAGATCCGCGAAATGTCGCCCGACCCCGGCGGCCTGCCGCGCTACCCGCTCAAAGCCTTTCTGATCGTCAGCCCCGCGCTGCTGTTCATTCAGGGCATCTCTGAGGCGATCAAGAATCTGGCCGTGGTCACGGGCGCCGCTGATCCCTCCCTGGTCGCCGAGGAACAGAAGCGCGATATGCTGGAGTTGGAGTAGGCCGGCGTGGCGGAGCGGGACGGGTTGGCCCCCTCCGGAAGGGGCGAGAAGAAACCCCGGTGGCGAGGGCCGTAGGGGAACCCGGTTGTCCCATCCTTGCAAAACGGGTTGGGGCAGTCTGGCGCCCCGCTTCTTCAGGAAACGCTCAAGAAAAGACCTGAACATCGCCGTTGGAGGTTGCATGAGCGAGTGGCTCGGTCCGTTGATGTTTCTCGGCGCCCTGGTGATTCTCTCGATCGGCTACCCGGTGGCCTTCTCGCTCGCCGCGGTGGGGGTCATCTTTGGCCTGATCGGGGTGGGCCTGGGGATCTTTGATCCTATCCTGATCCGCGCCTTGCCGTCGCGTATCTTCGGCATCGCCTCTAACTTTACCCTGCTGGCAATCCCTTACTTCATTTTTCTCGGCGCGATGCTCGAAAAATCGGGCCTGGCCGAGGATTTGCTCGACACGATGGGGGTGTTGTTCGGGCCAATGCGCGGCGGGCTGGCGATCGCCGTGGTGGTGGTGGGCGCCTTGCTGGCAGCGACGACCGGGGTCGTGGCGGCCACCGTAGTGGCGATGGGCCTGATCTCCCTGCCGATCATGCTGCGCTATAACTACAACAAGCAGCTGGCCACCGGGGTCATCTGCGCCTCGGGCACCCTGGGGCAGATTATCCCCCCCTCAGTGGTGCTGGTGGTGCTGGGCGACCAGCTCGGCGTCTCGGTGGGGCGGTTGTTTATCGGTTCGCTCATCCCCGGTCTGCTGCTGGCCGCGGCGCTGGCCTTCTACTGCTGGACGGTGGCCCAGATCAAGCCCGATATGGCCCCCGCGCTGCCGCTCTCGGCGCGCACGCTTAAGGGCAGCGCCCTCGCCCTGCGCGTGCTCAAGGTGATGGTGCCACCCCTGCTCCTGATTATGGCCGTGCTTGGCTCGATCTTCTTCGGCCTGGCCACCGCCACCGAGGCCGGCGCCGTAGGCGCCCTCGGCGCGACCATTCTGGCGGCCTTCAACCGGCGCCTGAACTTCAGGACCTTCCGCGAAGTGTCCGACGCGACCCTGCGCACCACCACGATGGTGCTGTTCATCCTGATCGGCTCGACGGCCTTCTCCCTGGTCTTCCGGGCTCTGAGCGGCGATAAGTTCGTCTACGATATTATGGCCAACCTGCCGGGCGGCTTCTGGGGCTTCATGGTCGCCAGTATGCTGATCGTCTTCTTTCTGGGATTCTTTATTGATTTCTTCGAGATCTGCTTCATCGTCATCCCTCTGTTCGTGCCGGTCGCCCGTGATCTGGGGGTTGACCTGATGTGGTTCGGCGTCATCCTCGGCGCCAACCTGCAAACCTCGTTCCTGACCCCGCCCTTTGGTTTTGCCCTGTTCTACCTGAAGGGCGTCGCCCCGCCCGAAGTGACCACCCAGGACATCTACCGCGGCGTGTGGCCGTTTATCGCGGTGCAACTGGCCATTGTGATCCTGATCATTCTCTTCCCCGCCCTGGTGACCTATTTACCGTCCGTGTCCTTTGGGCGGTAAACAGGGGCCGCTGTCCGGGGCGAAAAGGCATCTGCGGGGGCGAAAGGTTCTTTCGCCCCTACGTCGTTCCCGCCCGATACACCGATCACCGCGGCAATCGCGCCGCCGGGTCGCCCAGCAGGGCGTAGTTGCGGGCGTCGTTGCGGGCCACCCAGAGCTGGGCCAGTTCCAGCGGGTCCACGATCTTGCCGAACTTGATATTTTCCAGTTCGTCGGTAAGCGCCATGGCCCGCGCTCCCTGCACGATGTTGAAGTCGTCGGTGGCGTTGCCCGCCGGCTCGCCCAGCAGCAGCCGGGCGATCACGTCCTCGAAGGCCTGGGTCTGCGAACGCGCGCCATCGGTCCCGCTGAACGAGTAGGTCCAGGCCCGTTCGACATGGCCGATCACCGCCTGGACGCCGCTGAGGAGCAGGCGTTGCGGCAACTGGCCAATCAAGGGGAAGGGGGCCACCTGGGGGCGCGTCCGCGTCTCATCGAAGATGAACTCGTCGCGGTCGGGGCAACCAGCGCCGTAACAGGCGAAGAGCAGCGCCATCGTCCCCTCCAGATGCGCCTGGGCGTCCAGGTCCTCCCCGGCGAACCAGTGCTCACGTTGCACATTGCCCGCACCGTTCCAGTCCTGGGTCACCAGGGCGCCCTGGTGCAGCACGAGCCGCGCGTCGCTCAATGGCAAACCCATACCATGGCAGGCCGCGAACAGCAGCGCCGGGGCCTTGCCATCGCCCTCGCCGCGCACGATCCGCTCCAGCGCTGCCCGGCTGGCTTCGCCCGCCACGAACGGGCGCGCCACGAAGCCCTGCTTGTGCGGCACATTGGCGGGATCCCCGCTCCAGCGGATCAGCGGGCGCACCAACTCCTCGGCGCTGCGCCGCGTCGCGACGTCCATATCGTGATGGGTCGCGTAGTAGATCACCTCGTTGCGCACCTGGCTGGCCCGGTCGGGCCGCTGCTCGAAGCCAGCCAGACGTTCGGCATAGGTTGCGTAGTCCGCCAGGCGATGGTCGCCGTCGGCGCCGGTGAAGCAGAGCCGCCCGGCGGCCCAGAAGAGGTCGAGTTCGTACTGGAAGGTGAAGGGAATAAAGCGTGTATCGTTCGCGTGGAGCGGGCCAGGCAGACCGAGCAGCAGCAGGTAGTAGGGCACGCCGCGGCGCGGATCGACCGGACCCTGGCTCACCCCATGGCGGGCCAGCCAGCGCCCGGCCCGCTCATTGGGGCGGTAGGTCAGCACGGGCGGGATCTGGCCCCAGTGCTCGCGCAGGTTCTTGCTGCCATTGTCGGTGTGCCGGTTCACCCAGGCCCCGGCATTCTCGCCAGCCACGAAGGTCACCGCCGGCGCGCTGAGGCCCATCCGGGTCATCCGGTGCGCGATCAGCGGCCAGACGGCCTTGATCAACTCGGCGCTCTCGGTGGCGTTGATCACCACCGCCCAGCGGGCCTGGGCCAGATCGAGCGGGTCAATGTCGCGGGTCACGCCGAGGTGGGTCGTCTCCGCGACCTCCTTTTTCGCCTTGTAGACGCCCTGCAACTCGGGCGGCTCGGCGCCGAGGGCGCTGCGGGCCAGTTCGCTGGCCGAGGCGGCGTCAATCCGCAGCAACGGCGCGCCGTCAGGCGAAAGACCGTTGGGGTAGAGTTCGTCGCCCGCGCCGGGGCCTTCACCGCGGAGGAACAGCAGCGGGCCAGCGGCGAGGCTTTGCGCCGCCGCTGCGGGCGGTACTGCCGGCGCAGCCGACGCTTCGGGTGCGGCGACCTCGCGGGCCGCCGCCTCGGCCCCACCCCCTGCCCCCGCCAGCACCCCCAGACGCGCGACCAGGGCCTCGAAGCGCGCCGTAAGCGCCTGGAGGTCCGCGCGTAATGTCACCGCCTCGCGGTACAACGCCTCCGCGCCAGCCTGGCCCACCAGCGCCGGTGCGCCGGTCGCCGGGCGGGGGGCGGCGCGCGGGTGTTCGACGGCCTCAACGGCGATCGCCGCGAGACCACCTTCGGCGATCAGGCGGTAGGGCACATGGGCGTAGCCCGGCCCATCGGGGTTCTCAACACCCCAGTCCACGCCCCACGAGTTGCGCACGATGAAGTACCCGCCCCCAGGCGCATCCGCGTCGTCACGGTAGCCCAGCACGGCCATGGCGTGGCCGCCCCGCCGCGCCTCACCAGGCAACGGAAAGCGCACTCGCCCCAGACTGCGCCCCTGCCACGAGCCGTTCCAGTGCTCCCAGATGTAGAGGCCGATCAGCACCGGATACCCCTGCGCCAGCGCCTCTTTGATCTGCAGCACCCCCTTCGCCGGCAGTTTCCGAAATACTGTCACCCGGCGGAGTCTGGCCTCGTCAAACGCCTGCGCCGGCGGGCGCTCGTGACCCGGACGCGTGTGGTCGCTCGGGGATGGCCGGTAAGGCCAGGTCGCCTCGGTGCAGATGCCCAGGTCCTGCAACACCCGCACGCCCACAAGCGGATCGGTGCCCACGTCACCGCGGATGCCATCGCGCTCCTTGCAGGCCCAGTAGAGGAACTGTTCCGAGAGATCGGTCGGATCGCCGCTGCGGGCCTGGAAGAGCGCCACCAGGGTGAAGGCTACGCAGGAATTGCGCACCCCCTGATTGCCGGGCGGCGGCAAGTGCGCCGGCGGTTCGACCCGATCGGGCAATGCCGTGGGCACGGCGAACGCCGTGACCTCAACATCCTCGTAGGCGTCAATCACCAGTCCGGCGCCGACCCCCAGTTCAACCGGCACACTGAAGGAGACACCCTCGGGCAGCAACGGCAGGGCCGCCTCGGCCAGCGCCCGCACTCGCTCTTCGGGAAGCTCCAGCGCCACCGCCAGGGCCTGCACGCCCGTGCCATACTGCTGGTTGCTCGAACGAACCGTGGCGTAGAACTCTTCAACGCTGGCGATCCAGTACATCGCCAGCTTTTCGCGCACCGCCGCGTCCATCGCTTCGATGCGTTCAAGGGGGGTCAGAGGGCGCATAGGGTATCTCCCTGCCTGGTAGCTCTGTGGAGGTGTGGAGGTGTGGAGCTACGGAGCTATGCTATCACCTCCACACCGCCTCAGGTCATTCTCGCCAGCACCCCCTGGATCAGCGCGGCGAAGCGGGGCCGCGCCTGCTCACCGGCAGCGAGCACCTCCTGATGATTGGCCGGCGGGCCATCGGGCAGGGCCAGGTTGGTAATCAGCGAGAGGCCCAGGACGCGCATGCCGCTGTGACGCGCCACAACCACCTCGGGGGCGGTGGACATCCCCACCGCGTCGGCGCCGAGAGCGCGCAGGAGGCGCAACTCGGCCGCGCTCTCGAAACTCGGCCCGGCCACCATGCAGTATACCCCTTCACGCAGCGGTGTGCCCTGCTCACCGGCCACCGCGCGGGCCAGGGCCGCCAGTTCATCGTCGAAGGCCCCGACCATCGCCGGGAAGCGCGGGCCGAGCCGCTCGTCGTTCGGACCGATGAGGGGATGGTGGCCGGCCATGCCCGGCAGAAAGATCTGGTCGCTGATGCACATAATATCGCCCACCTGCCAATCGGGGTGCAACCCGCCCGCAGCATTCGTCACGATCAGCGTGTCGCATCCCAGGGCGCGCAGTACGCGCACCGGGAAGGTCACCTCCTGCATCGTGTAGCCCTCGTAGAAGTGAAAGCGCCCCCGAAGCACGGCCACGGGCTGCCCGCCCAGGCGACCCACCGCCAGTTCGCCCCGGTGGCCCGCCACCTTCGGCTGCTGAAACCCGGGGAGGTCCTGGTAGGGAACCACAACGGCCTGCTCCAGCGCATCGGCCAGCGCGCCCAGCCCCGAGCCGAGGATCAGCCCGACCCGTGGCGCAAGTGTCAGCCGCTCCGCGATCCTGGCCCGCGCCTGTTCGATGAGATCGTAGACTTCCATGGGGTTACCCTGCATCGGCAGGGGTATGGGGAAACCAGGTTTCCCCATACCCCTGTCCACCTGCCAGTGGGGCATTGCTTCTCACACGGTCGGGGGATGGGTGAGGATCGTTACCCCTTGCTCAACAACTCGCGCTTGCGAGCCTCGAACTCGTCAATTGAGAGAATGCCCCGATCGCGCAGCGCGGCCAGTTCTTCCAGCGTGCGCCGCACTTCGACCGGCACGGAGTCGATCGGCGCCGGGGCCGCGCGATAGAGGCGGTCGAAGTAGCGGTAATTTTGCTCAAGCTGGTGCCTGGCCTCGAGCAGCGCCCGTTGGAAGGCCAGCGGCGCCTCGATCCGATCGAGGAGATTGGCGCCCGGATCGCCGGAAGCCGTAAACACCGTAACCGTACCGAAGTTCAGCAGGCGCCCGGTGAAACTCTGGTGCAACGTGATCTCGTTGATCTTCTCCAGCGCCACGTCATTCACCCGTTTGCTCAACACTCCGTGCACCTGCAAGAGGCGCCGGTCGGTCACCACGTGGTGCGTATTGTTCCAGCGTAGAAAGTCGAGGAAACCGCTGAACAGCACCACCAGGCTGATGCCGACACAGATCAGCAGGATCAGGTTGCTGGCGGTGATACCGCCGAACGTGAGCGTGGTCGTATCGAAGGCCATATGGGAGGCTACGCCGGCCGCAACGAGCAGGGCGATGAGCGCCAGTTCGGTCACGATATTGGCGATCAGCACGAAGAGATGCTGGCGGGCGACGTAGAGGATCTGCTCCCCGCGACCGAGCAGATGGTCAAGGTAGGCCATGCGGTGCTCCTCATTCGATACGCATCACCTCGTCCAGGAAAGCGACCGAACGCAGATCGCGCTCCAGGAGATGGCGCAGGTAGGCCCGGAGCAGGCCCTCGGCCTCGCTCCGAACCGCCGGTGAAAGCCGGAGACCCTCGACAACCGTCAGGGGCTGGCTCTGCAGGTAGCGTAACAGACGAAAGGCTGGACCGCTCATCGTTATCGCCGTCCGGTCGGCATCCTCGTGCTTCGGGCAGAGCACCCCACCGAGCGCGGGGCTGAAGCGGCTGGCGGCCTCCGTCAACGGATCCTGGCAGACCACGCAGCGGTGCAACTGCGGGCGATAGCCTGTCAGATGCAGCAGACGCAGTTCATACCAGCGCAGCGCGAGGTCGGGGTTCGCGCCGCGATCCAGCGCCGCAAAGGTCTGCGCCAGCACCGCGTAGAGATCGGGATGCTCGTCGTCCTCCTCACTGAAGCGGTCGTACAACTCGGCGGCATAGTAGGCGCAACTCAACCGGGGCAACTCCGCGCGCAACGTCCCGTGGCTGTCGCGTATCTCGCTCTGGGTGACAATGTCGAAGGTTCGCCCGATGGCGAGCAACAACCCGGCACGGGTAAACAGTTCCAGGTGCCCCGCGAGCTTGCTGGTCGTCTTGCGGATGCCTCTGGCAAGCACCCGGCGCTTCCCGCCGGGCGTGGCGAGCAGCATCAGCCGGTCGGCCTCGCCCAGATCGCTCCGCCGGAGGATCAACGCTTCGGTTCGATAGATGCGCTCGCGCATGCCCGGTGCTCGTCAGGCTCGTATGCGGCTTCGCCGCCCAATCACCGGATGAAAAAGAGTTCTCCAGGGAGGGCTGTGCCCTCCCGGACCCTCCCGCCGGTAATACCTTACCTAGCGTAGCAAACAAGTATAACCGAAAATGGCGCATCGCGCCCCGCCGGGCCGGGGCAATGGGGAAACCCGGTTTCCCCGGACTTACTTTGCTAGTCTGTAAAGTAAGTCTCGTGGCATTTCCGCCCCCCTCCCAGCCTCCCCCGTTGGGGGGAGGAGCCGGCCTCTCTCCCCCAGCGGGGGAGGGTTGGGGAGGGGGCGGGGGCTAGCGAAAGACGTTGTTTACACACCACTTACGTCAACGGAAAGGTCGCCGCGACGATCCAGGCGAACAACACCGCGTTCACCAGCGCACCCGCCACGACCGTGCCGGTTCGCCGGTGGATCAGGCCGCTCAAGAGGCCGTAGAACATGAAGTAGACCAGGAAGAGCGGGGCGATCAGCACCAGGAAGAACAGTTCCCGCGGGTTGAGGACGATCGCCAGGATCAGACCGCCAAAGAAGGCGCCCTTCGTCAGCGCGTAGGCCCCCCGCGGCGCTCCTGCTCCACGGGTCAGGCGTTCGTCGGCCAGAAAGTAGGGCAGCATGGCCGCGAAGACCGCCAGGAAGACCGGCCAGCGCGGGGGCGGCGGGAAGTAGTTAAGCACAAACAGGTGCGTCGGCAGGCCAAAGCTCAGAAACACGTAGCCGACCACCAGCAACGCGGCGGCCACGGCCATCAGGATGCCGCGCCGCCAGACCGCGGGGCCACTCCACGCCGCGCGCCGCCCCCAGGTCAGCAGCGCCAGGCCCGCGGCGGTGAGCAACCCGTAGAGGCCAAAGAAGAGCGCCAGCGGCCCGCCGACGCGAATGGGCAGCAGATCCCTCGCGGGGATCAGGCGCAGGAGCAGCGGGGCGAGCAGCGCCGGCGCCAGCGCCACCGCCCACCAGCCTCGTCGCGGGAAGGGCGCCGCCTGCCCCCCCAGGGGACCAATGGGCTGTAACAGGTGCACCAGGGGCCAGTAGAGCAACACCGCACCGGCATACACCAACCCCAGGGCCGGCAGGCGATTGTCGAGAAAGCCCGCGCCGGACGGCGGCGCCGCCGTAAGCGGCATGGCCGCCTGGAACCAGCCCAGGGCTTCGGCCATGCTCACCCGGTGAAACAGCACCCGGATGTGCTCGGCCCCCGGCACGAACACCACCCGCCGCCCCGTGCCCGCCGCCGGATCGCCATACGTCTCGCCAACAACACCTGCCGGCCCCGCCGCTTGCACGATCACCGCCTCCGCCAGCGGTCGCAGGCCCCCCTCCAGCGCGCCCGTAAGCACCAGCAGATTGGCCGGGCGCGTGGCCGTCGTTCCCTCGTAGACCAGCGAGACGGCGACCGTCGCGGCGATCTCGGGCCGCTCCATCGCGTAGCGCACCACCGCTTCGCTGCCCATCGAGTGCCCGACCAGTCCCACCCGCCCATCACCCTGCTCGCGCGCATGGGCCACCACCGCGTCGAGCGCCGCTCGCAACTGCCGGTAGCGCCCTTCGCGATCGGCCAGATCGCCCCGGAGCGGCACACTGTTCTGGCCATGCCCGGGGAAATCGAAGGTAAGCGCCAGGTAGCCATTGCGCGCCAGCGTGAGCGCGAACGGCTCCATGATCTGCCGCGAGGCGGCAAAGCCATGGGCGATCACCACCGCCGGGGCCGGCCCCGCGCCCGCGGGCCGGTACACCGTAACCGGCGTCGTGCCCAGGGTGAGGTGTTCAATGCCCGCGAGGGGCACCCGCGGGGTGATCAGCAGCCAGAGCCCCACGCCGAGCGCCGCCAGGCCGGCCAGACTCGCCAATGTTCGCGCCAGGCGCCCCGGCAAACGGCTCAGCACCGGCCCTGCCACCTGGGTAGCCAGCCGCTGGTCCCGTGGCGCGCTCACGATCGGCCTCGCCGCGCCCGTTCCGGCGCGATGGCCAGATCCAGGCTCTCGTTCAGGCTGCCCCGCCGGTAACCGGCCAGGTCCAGCGTCACGTGGCGGAAGCCGGCCACCGCGCGGATGCGCTCGACCACCTCGACCGCACGCTCCACCAGTCGCGGCATATCCGCTGCTTCGACCTCGATCCGCGCCAGGTCGCCGTGGTGGCGCACCCGGTACTGCCGCAGGCCCAGTTCGCGCAAGATCTCCTCCGCCGCTTCCACCTGCGCCAGTGTCGCGGGCATAATCGGCATACCGTAGGGAAAACGCGAGCCGAGGCAGGCAAAGGCCGGCTTGTCCCAGACCGGCAGGCCGTGCCAGCGCGCCAGGGCGCGGATGTCGGCCTTGGTCAGGCCGGCCTCTTTCAACGGCGCGCGCACACCGTGCTCCAGCGCCGCCCGCGCCCCGGGCCGGTGGTCGGCCAGATCGTCGAGGTTCTCGCCGTAGAGCACCCAGGGCAGACCGTGCTGCTCGGCCACGGCGCGCAGCCGCGTGAACAGCTCGGTTTTACAGTAGTAGCAGCGATCGGCCGGGTTGGCCGCGTAGCGCGGGTCAGCCACCTCGTCGGTCCGGATGACCAGGTGGCGCGCGCCAATCAGGCGCGCCAGTTCCTCCGCCTCCCGCAACTCGCGGCGCGGTAACGACGGCGAATCGGCGGTGACGGCCAGGGCGCGCGCCCCCAGGGCGGCATGCGCCGCGTGGACCAGCAGCGCGCTGTCCACGCCGCCCGACATAGCGATCACCGCGCCGCCCAGATCCCGCAGGATCGCCCGCAGGCGCGCCGCCTTATCGGCCAGTTCGGGGGACAGGGGTTCGTGGTTCATTGGCTTCTGTTTCCCAACGGAAGCTGCGGCAGAGAGGGGTTCAGGGAGGGCAAACCCTCCATAATGGTTCACACCCGCGTTACCGGTGGAGGAGCGCGGGGAGGCGGAGGGCCGCGCCCTTCGCGCCGCCTGCGAAAGGCAACCTGGAAGGCCGCGCAGCGAAACCTTTAGCCCTCAGCGGCCAGGGCATTGATCATACTTGCAGCGTACCCCGCGCCGAAGCCATTGTCAATGTTTACCACCGTAACTCCGGGGGCGCAACTGTTGAGCATCGCCAGCAGGGCGGCGAGGCCCCCGAAGCTCGCGCCATAGCCCACACTGGTCGGCACGGCGATCAGCGGCCGCCGGACCAGCCCGCCCACCACGCTGGGCAGGGCGCCCTCCATCCCCGCGACGACCACCAGCACCGTGGCGCGCTGCACCTGCTCCACGTGGGCCAGCAGCCGGTGCAGGCCGGCCACCCCTACATCCACCAGACGCTCAACGTGGTTGCCCATCACCTCCGCGGTCAGCGCGGCCTCCTCGGCAACGGGCAGATCGGCGGTGCCGGCGCAGATCACCAGCACCGTACCGGGGCGCTTCGGGAGCGGCTCGCGCTCGACGATCACCATGCGCGCCACGTCGCTGTAGCGCGCCGCGGGGATGGCGGCGCGCACCCGCGCGTGTACCTCGAACCCGGCCCGCGTTCCCAGCACCGGCCCCGGCCCCTCGGCCAGCTTCGCGATAATCGCGGCCGCTTGCTCGGGGCACTTGCCCTCGCAAAACACCACCTCGGGAAAGCCGGCGCGCAGGGCGCGGTGGGTATCAAGCCGGGCAAAGCCCAGATCCTCGAAGGGCAACCGGCGCAGCACCGCCAGGGCCTCGTCCACCCCGGTTTCGCCCCGTTGTACCTGTTCCAGCAATACGCGTAGGGTTTGCTCGTTCACTGCTTGGCATACTTCCACAAATGGGTATGTGATGGTTTCCGGGAGGGCCGCGCCCTCCCGGACCCTCCCCGTCCGGGTTGTGCCTCCACCACCACGATGTTCCCGGGAGGGCCGCACCCTCCCCGTCCGGGTTCATTCGCACCTCAGAGGTGTTTATGGTGGAGCACGGCCCTCCGCGATCCTCTGGCTCCGCCCGCGGCGGGCGGAAAAGGGTGTGCGGGGAGGCGGCGCCTCCCCGCACACCTCCAACGGTAAGGTAGGTTTTGACCATGCCTCAAATCTCAACCGCCTGCCCATCGCGCCCGATTTCGGCGCTGCCGGTGAAGCCCCCGGCCGTCACCGCGGCCAGGGCCGCCTCCTCGGGCATGGTCCAGCGTGGGCTGTAGTGCACCAGCACCAGCCGCGCCACGCCCGCCGCCGCCGCCAGCGCCCCGGCTTGCTGCGGCGTGCTATGTCCGGCAAACGGCGCCGCCGTGGTGGCCTCGTGGATGAGAACGCCAGCCCCCAGGGTCAGTTCCTGCACTGCCGCACACGGCTCGGTGTCGGCCGAGTAGACCAGGGCGCGACCGCTCGCCGGGGCCTCGAAGCGCAGCGCCAGACCGGGGCGGCTATGCGCGGTCGGCGCCGTGCACACCTGCCACCCTTCCGCCAGCGCCAGCGTATCACCGGGCTGCAGCGGGCGCCAGTCTACGGGTACGTGGTACTCGACCTGCATCACCTCCAGGGTACGCTCCAGCAACTGTAACACCGGCGCCAACCCGTAGATCGGCAGCGGCGCCTCGCGCCCGCCCAGGCGCATGCTGAAGATCAACCCGGGCAAGCCGTTGATGTGATCGCAGTGGCTGTGGGTAATGATGACGCCAGCCAGCGCCTGCGGGTCGATCCCGGCGCGCAGGAGCCGCTCATAGGCCCCGCCTCCCGCGTCAACCAGCAGCGGGCCGCCTGGTCCATCCCAGACCATGTGCGTGTGTCCCCGGTCCACGTCGGGGAGACCGGTGCCGGTTCCCAGCAGGATCATGCGTGGCATGACACCAGTTCCTGTTGCATGGACTGCCTGCACATCATCGCGACATCGCGCCGTATCCGGCAATCCAGAATGGTTTACGAATGCGCGTCTCCGCGCACATCATAGCATGTCCGTGGGCGCGACGCGGGCGGCGCAAGCTCCGCGTTTTCTTGCATTGGCGATCCCCTCCCGGCCTTTCTCTCAGGTATCGAGTTTTCGAGCGAGAAGGGGTTTTCGGCATTCCAATGCGCCTGCGACCCTCACCGTCCTGCCTGCCCTCTGGCTTCGTTCAGGGCAAGCTTCTTGCCGCTGACCATTGATAAGGATTGACTGTTAACATAAATAGTCCGTGACCTGCGTTTTTCGCTAAACTGCCACCCCCTCCCTGACCCTCCCCCGCTGGAGGAGGAAGTCCGGTGCCTCCCCCCGTTGGGGGGAGGCTGGGAGGGAGGGCGGAAAAGCGAGGAGTCTTTCTTCAGTGAAGTAGGAGCGGACCGTCAGGGGCGACCGGCCGGTCGCCCCTGCTGGTTACGAAGGTCAGCAAGGCCAGGTTTCGAACCGTTCCTTTCCTTCGGTCCGGGAGAGGCGCGCTCTCCCGGATCTGCCGATGCCAGGACTGCTTGTCCGCTGCCCACCGCCGGGCGCGCTAGTTCCGCACGAGCGGCAGGTAGACCCGGGTGTCGCTAATCGTTAGCGTGCCCGGCACGTAGGTGATCGCGTAATTCGGGCTGGACAAACCGCCTGGGATGATGGGGTAAGTACCCATCGGGCTGCTCTCGGTCGCCGTGGTTGTGAATCTCAGTTCACCCTGCAATACGCCAGGTCCTTCACCATTCACGAACTCGTCGTAGCTGGCAGTGAACGGCGGGTTGGGCCTGCCAAAGGGTCTAGAGACATCGTTAGCCCTGATCGTGAGCGGGGCGGGAGTCACGCTCAGCGTGCCCGGCTCGAAGGTCAGCGTGTAGCGCTCAGTGCCGTACTCCGAGAGGACCAGCGTGCCCTGGTTGATGGGATAGTCGCCCACCGGGCTGGCAGCCGTAGCCGGTGTCGCCGGACTACCGGTCAATACCTGTGCGAGCGTGTCGCCGCCCCGTAGATTCGCGGTAAAGGTCAGACTCGGATTCGCCGCGCCGTAGGTCCGGCTCTGGTTGTTGGCGGTGACTGTTAGCGGCGCGCGGTTCACTGTGATGGTCATGTCCACGTTGACGGGCACGTAATTGATCGTGTCATTGGGGGTGAAGGTCACCCGCAGGTTGCGCGTGCCGGCCGGCAGCACCGTTCCCGAAGGCGGATCGTAGGTGAAGGCGCCGGGAATGGTCTGGCCGTTGAAGCTGGCCGTGGCGTTCAACTGGGCGGAGCTCAGCGGCGTGCCATAGGTGATTGGCGCGGGATCGGGCCAGATAATCTCCGGCACGTCTCGATCAGTAACGGTCAGCGTGCCATCAACAAAGGTGATCGCATAGTTGCTGCTCGTCAGGCCGCTGGGGGTGATCGAATACGTGCCCGCCGGGCTGGCATTCGTCGCGGGGGTCGAGAAGCTCAACGTGCCGCCCAGGTCGGCCGGGCCATCATCATTGACGAAGCCGCTGTAACGGGCAGTGAAGGTCGGGTTGGGCGCGCCAACTCGCCGCGTGGCGTCGTTGGCCGTGACCGTCAGCGGGGCGCGGGTTACGGTCAATGTGCCGGGCGCGAAGGTGAGCTCATAGCGCGCGGCGCCGTAGGGCGTGAGGGCCAGGCCGCCCTGGGTGATCTGGTACGTACCCACCGGGCTGGTGTTGATGGCCGTGGTGGCCAGCGCGCCCTGGAACACCTGCTGCACGGTGTCGCCGTTACGCAGCCCGTTAACATTGAAGGTGAACGTTGGATTGGGCGCGCCGTAGCGCCGGCTCGCATTCACCGCAGTGACCGTCAGCGGCGCGCGTTGCACGCGGATGCGATAGCCCCGCGCGGCAACCGTTCCCGATCCTGGCGGCTGATCGGCTACCCCTGTCACTCCAATCGCAAAGGTCAGACCGTTGGGGCCGGTTGCCGGTTCGGTTACCGTCCCGCCCGGAGGAGTGGCGATCTGTGCCTGGGTTTGACTTTCCTGAATGATCTGGATGCCATTGGGCAGTCGGGTTCCCAGTGGGGGGTTGTAGGGAGGGTCGCCGACGGGTGGCGGATCAACAATGAAGAACTGGGTCCCCGCATTCGTGCCGGTGGCCACCAGGCGGATTGGTCCTCCAGAGGGCGGATAAGGATAGCCGTAGATGGCATCCGGGAGGTTCGAACCGCCCGGGGGCGTATCGGGGTCAACATAGGCCACGGCGTACACTGCCGAGGTAGCGGTCAGGGCCACCAGGGCGATCAGGAGGGCCGCCAGGGCGCTGCGGATCGGCGCCCTGCGGCGCCAGGGGGTGGGGGTGGATGTGCGCATCCTCTGCTCCTTGACGATGAAAACGACGGTCTCCGATGGCCGCCGGAGACGGCATCCAGTGGTACTACACGACAGCGCTAGCTCGGTAATACGTTTATCCGGTACGGTAGTACCGGTGTATGAGAAATGCGTGATCCCCTCCCCGCGCACAGAATGACAAGCCTGTCACCTGGCGTTCCGCTTGCGCATAACGAAGGGGGATGCCGGGAAACCCTGTTCCCGACATCCCCCTCGTAACTGGCCGACGACGCGACCGCCCGGCGCGGGCCGGGCGGGTCCGCGAGATCTGCGCCCTCCCAGAGAACCCGTTTGTAGCCTGGCGTGGGGGGGGGGGGTGGGCGGC
>DAOUDA010000241.1:0-12327 GCA_034431835.1 Chloroflexaceae bacterium
CGCCGCCGACGCGGCGCTGGTAGGGGCTATGGCCACCGGCGCGTCCCCGCCAGCGGCGCGGCGCCTTGCCGAGCGCAAGGCCGAACCCTACGCCGGCTCGCGGCGCTGGTACCGGGGCCGCGTGATTGACGCGCTGCGCGCCCTGCCCCCTGGAGCCGCCTTGCCCCTGGCCGAGCTTGGCCCGCGCCTCAAGCCCGAGTATGCCGCCACGGACGAGGCGTGGCTGCGGGGACTGCTGGCCGATCTCGACCGCGACGGGTTGCTCGTCCTCGAAGGTGAGCGCGTCAGGTTGCCGTGACGGGCGCGCGCCCTGCCGCTTCGGCCAGCCGCGCGCGCAGGGTGAGTGGCGGCGTGGTGAGGGGGCGACCCGGCAGCGCCTGCCGCAGCGTGGCCCGGCACGGGCCAGGCGCAGCCAGAACTCCCAATCGGAACAGTTGCGAAAGCGCACATCGAAACCACCAGGCGCCTGGACCGGCGACCGGCGCACGCGACACACCCCGACGGTCGCCAGGGCGCAGTGGCTGGCAAAGGCCGGGCAGAGATCACCCTCCGGCGGGCCATACCGGGTTTCGCTCAGGGCGACACGCGCCCAACCGCAGTGCGCGGCATCGAGAGAAGGGTCAGCCGCCAGCGTTGCAGTGAGGCGGGCGAGGTGCTCCGGGGCGATCCAGTCATCGGCGTCGAGGAACGGCCAGACAATGCAACTGTCAATGACATGGCGCTGGCCACGCCTTGACCCGGTTACACCCCTCTGCTACACTGTCCTCCCATAGGCAGTCGTAGGGTTGCTTATGGCACAGATCGTTCTCAAGGCCGGACGCGAGCGGCCCATCCAGCAGCGGCACCCGTGGGTTTTCTCAGGGGCGATTGAGACGGTCCGCGGCAATCCTGCTGATGGAGCGGTGGTTGACGTTTTGGGCCCCGACGGCGCGTGGCTCGCCCGCGGCTTCTGGAGCAGCCAGTCGCAGATCCGCCTGCGCGTCGCCACCTGGGAGGCCACGCAACCCCTCGATGAGCACTGGCTACGCGAGGCCATCGCGCGCGCCGTGCGCGGACGAGCCAGCTTGATGAGCGACGACGAGACTGCCTGCCGGCTGGTCTTCAGCGAAGCCGATGGACTCCCCGGCCTGATAGTGGATCGTTACGGCCCCTATCTGGTCATTCAGTTGCTCACCCAGGGTATGGCCGCGCGCGACGGCGCGGTGATCGCCACCCTGGTCGCCTTGCTGCAACCGCGCGGCATCTACGAGCGCGGCGACCCCGAGATCCGCGAGAAGGAGGGCCTGCCGGCTCACGAAGGTCAGCGCTGGGGCGAAGCGCCACCCGAGCGCCTGACCCTGCGCCCGATCACCCTCCCCGGTATGTGCAGCGAACGGCCCGCGCTCCTTGCCGACCTCCGCGGCGGCCAGAAGACGGGCTTCTACCTTGACCAGGCGATCAACCGCGCCCGCGTGGGCGCCTGCTGCCAGGGCGCCGAGGTGCTCGACGGTTTCGCCTACACCGGCGGCTTCAGTGTGTACGCCGCGCGCGCCGGGGCCGCCGCGCTGACGCTGATCGACTCCTCGGGGCCGGCTCTGGCCCTGGCCCGCGCCAATCTCGACCTGAACGGCCTCGCCACGCCCGCCGAACTGATCGAGGGCGATGTCTTTCGCGTCCTGCGCCAGTACCGCGCCGCCGGTCGGCGCTTCGACGTGATCATCCTCGACCCGCCGAAGTTCGCCCATAGCCAGGCCCAGGTCGAACGCGCCGCGCGCGGCTACAAGGATATTAACCTGCTGGCGCTGCAACTCCTGCGCCCCGGGGGACTGCTGGCAACCTTCAGTTGCTCGGGATTGGTGTCGGTGGACCTTTTTCAGAAAATCGTCTTCGGCGCGGCCCTCGATGCCCGCCGCGACACCCAGATCGTCGAGCGTTTCGCCCAGGCGCCCGACCATCCGGTGTTGTTGAGCTTTCCCGAAAGCGAATATCTGAAGGGGTTGCTCTGTCGCGTCTGGTGAGCTATACCGGTTGGAGCAGCATGGGGAAACCTGCTTTCCCCACGCCTCTGCGGGCCAGACCCTCCCAGGAAGCATGCTTCTCCCGCAACGGGAGGGTCCGGGAGGCCCGGCCCTCCCGGGGATAAAAATTATGCCCTTGTAGCGGGCAAAGCCGCATTGGACACCTGAACAGCGAATCCAACGACAACCAATGAACTACGCCATCTTCGAAGACGGCCACATCGCCAGTCCCCAGGGCTTCCGCGCCACGGGAATCTCCTGCGGGTTGAAGGACGGCAGCAAGGCCCGTGATCTGGCGCTGGTCTACTCGTTGCACCCATGCCGGGTTGGCGCGCTGTTTACCACCAATCTGATCCAGGCCGCGCCGGTGTTCTTGAGCCAGGCGATCCTCTCCCGCAACCGTGAGGCCATCCGCGCCGTGCTGATCAACGCCGGGCAGGCCAACGCCGGCACGGGCCAGCCGGGGCTCAACGACGCGGTGGAGTGCGCCAAGTTGGTAGCCGACGAGTTGGAGATCCCCCGCGACGCCGTACTTCTTATGTCAACCGGCATCATTGGCGTGCCCCTGCCGATGAAGCGTATGCGCGAGGGCATCCGGCGCGCGGTCAGCGAACTCGACAGTGGCGGCGGGCGGCGGGCGGCCCTGGCGATGCTCACCACCGACTCGCGGCCCAAGGAGCGGGTCTATCGCGTCCAGATGCGTGAGGGCCAGCGGATCCTCCTCGCGGGCATGGCCAAGGGCACGCGTCTGATCCATCCCCGCCTGGCCACTCTCCTCTGCCTGATTACCAGCGATGCGGCCATCGAGCAGCGGCTGCTCCAACAGGCCCTGCACCACAGCGTCGCCCGAACCTTTAATCGCCTGAACCTCAACGGCGATTGCAGCCCCAACGACACGGTGGTGATCATGGCGAACGGCGCCGCTGCGACGCCGATGATCAGCGACGCCCGTTCGCCGGAATTTGACATCTTTCAACAGGCGTTGACCGCTCTTTGCGCGGATCTCACCCAACAGATCGTGCGCGATGCCGCAGAGAATGGTAAGATCATTCATGTGCGGGTGCGAGGGGCCGCCAGCGAGGCGATGGCGCGGCAGGTGGCCGACGCTATCGCTGGTTCACAGGCGGTGCGCTCCCTGTTGCATCGCGGCTCGACCGATTGGGGGCCGTTTCTCGCGGCCATCGGCGGGAGTTGCGCCGATCTGCGCCCGGAGTTGCTGGAACTGCGCCTTGGCCCGACGCCTGTGTTCAACGAAGGCGCCGCCGTGCCGTTTGAGAGCGCGACCATGCTGCAGATCCTCTCGGCGCCTGAAATCGAGGTGACCGTCGATCTTAACGCCGGCCCGGTTGACCTGAACGTATGGACCTGTACATGGCACGAAGAGTAGCGCCGCTCCGCCCCTGACACCGGAGCGACCCGGCGGGCCGGCGCATAGCTGTGCCGGGTGAAGGGTTCTGGCCCCCTGCGAGGGTCCGCCCGCCATTCGGCGCCCAGGAAATGTATGTCTCGCCAGTTGCCGCTCTTTCCTTTGGGAACGGTTCTGTTTCCAGGGGCAACGCTCAATCTGCACATCTTCGAGGAACGCTACCGCCTGATGATCGGGCGCTGTCTCGAGGAACGCAGTCCGTTCGGCGTCGTGTTGATCCGCGAGGGCGACGAGGTGGAGGAGGGGCGACTCGACGCGCGCCCCGCCGAGCCCTACGCCATTGGCACCATGGCCCAGATCAGCGCCGATATGCGCCTGGACGACGGTCGCTACTTGCTGACCGCGGTCGGTGACCGGCGTTTCCGCATCCAGGCGATCACCCGGCGCGTTCCGTACCTGGTCGCTTCGGTGGTCGAACTGCCCGAGAACATCCCCGCCGCGGCCGCGGTCGCTGCCGAGGACCTGCGGGCCACCTACGACCGCTACTGGCAGGCCGTCGCCGGCGCCACCGGGCTGGAGGTGGAAGTCGAAGATCTGCCGCGCGATCCCCTCCGGCTCGGCTACCACCTGGCCGATCGCCTCCAGGTCACCATGACCCTCAAACAACACTGGCTGGAGTGCGATCCCTTGACCCGCCTGCGTGAAATCGCCGCCAACCTTCGCGCCGAACTGGCCCTGCTGCCCTACGGCCGCCGCGATACCAGCGAGGGGCCATCGGGCATGGGCAGCCTGAATTGATGCGCCACGCGCGCCCGTTGTGGTATGGTTATCGGTCTGTGCACCATTTCCCTGTCCATCCCCGTGGCGTCTTCCTTGAAGGAGAAGCGCCAGGTGGTCAGATCGTTGATCGCGCGCATTCGCAACGAGTTCAATGTGTCGGTCATCGAGGCTGACGATCACGACCTCTGGCAGAGCGCCGTCCTCGCCGTCGCGTGCGTCGCCACCTCGGCGAAGTATGCCCACGGGCAACTCGAAGCGGTGGTGAAGTTCATCGACCGGCAACGCCCCGATTGCCCGATCGGCGCCTACGAGATCGAGATGTTGTAGCGTCGGGCCAATGGAGGAGTATGGGGAACCCTGGTTTCCCCATGCCCCTGCCTGCCTGAAGGGGAGGGGCTGGGAGGGCGCGGCCCTCCCAACACCACCCTTGTCCTGGCGAAGCGTGGGGAACCTGAGGTTCCCTCTACCCCTGCCAGGGTGGGAGAGTCTTGGCCTCCCAGAAACATCCAACACATGGACGAACTGCTCCCCTTTCCGTTGCTGGCCCTGGTCGGCCAGGCCGAACTGAAAACCGCCCTGCTCCTCGGGCTGATCAACCCGGGTATCGGCGGGGTGCTGCTCAGCGGGCCGTATGGCGTCGGCAAGACCTCCGCCGTGCGCGGTTTGCTCGACCTCCTGCCCACGGTCGAGGTCGAGGGCGCGGAAGAGGGCGCGGAACGGCGGCGCGAGCGCATCCGCCTGATCGAACTGCCGCTCAACGCCCGCCTGGAAGATGTCGTGGGGGGCATCAACGAGCGGGTGGCGCTCGAACAGGGCGCGGTGCTGCTGGAGCCGGGCATCCTCGCCCGCGCCCACGGCAATCTGCTCTACGTTGACGAAGTGAACCTGCTCGACCCGGCGGTCGTGGACGCGATCCTCGACGCGGCGGCCCAGGGCCGTACCTTTGTGCGCCGGGGAGCAATGACGCGCCTCTACCCCTCGCGGTTCGTCCTCGTCGGCTCGATGAACCCCGAAGAAGGCCCGCTGCGGCCGCAGATCCTCGACCGCTTCGGCCTGCGGGTCTGGGTCGCCCCCCTCGATGATCCCCGGCAGCGTCTCGAGGTGTACCGCCGCGCCCGGGCCTTTCGCGCCGACCCGGCGGCCTTTCGCGCGGCCTATGCCGCGCAAACCGCCGCCCTGGCCGAAGAAGTGGAAACCGCCCGCGCCATCCTCCCCCACGTGACCGTGCCGCCGGCCCTGGAACAGGCGGCCCTGGCCCTGGTGCAGGACCTGCGTATTCCCTCCCATCGGGCCGAGATCGCCCTGCTCGAGGGCGCCCGCGCCCGCGCCGCAGCCGACTTTCGCAACCAGGTCAGTGCCGAGGACCTGCGGCGGGTGGCGCCGCTGGCCCTGCGCATGCGCCACAGCCCCCAGCTCGACGAACACGCCCGCCGCTCCGCCGAAGAACGCGCCACCATCGAGGCCGCTCTGGAACGCCTGCTCCCGCAGCCAGCCCCGGCCCCCAGAGGACGCCGCAGCGCCGTCAGGCAGCTTGAGGGCGATGGGGAGTGACGTTGGTCCCTATCGGGCGGGGGATGGGGAAATTTCTCAGGTGTAGGGTTTTCCGGCACATCCTCGCGTCGCATTCGCCATCTGGAGCATTGGGACGCCCAGCACCCCCCTCTCCACCTACGGTGGAGAGGGGGGCAGGGGGTGAGGATCGGAAGCGCATTGGAATGCCGCAAACCCGTCTCGCTCGAAAAACCCTGCACCTGAGAGGACGGGGAAACCCAGTTTCTCTGCCCCCTTGCCGGTTGTCATCACATCTGTCGCCAGCCGGCGAGGAGGCCGGCGCCCGATCGTCGCAGGGCCGTTCCAACGGGCCATGGGACGGCCCGCCGGGCGTGGGACGACCCTACGCTGGACCTGTGAAACGAAATCTATGTTGATCCCCACCGATGGCATGCTCATCACCGCCGACACCGTCCTGGCCCCCGGCGTCTACCACCTGCCCCGCGGCCTGACCATCGCCGCTTCCGGGGTGACCCTCGACGGCAACGGCGCCACGCTGGTCGGCGCGGGCGGCGGGCGCGGCGTCACCGTCTCCGCGCGCGATGGGGTGCAGATCAAGAACCTGCGCCTCCTGGCCTACCACCACAACATCTACGCCGAAGACTGCGCCGGGCTGACCATCGCCAACTGCTCGTCCCGCGCCAGCGTCGAGGAACCGGCCAACACCCTCTTTCTCAACATCTGGCGCCCCGCCGCGCGGGCCTACGGCGCCGGGGTGATGCTCACCGGGGTGCGCGAGAGTCTGGTCAGCGCGTGCGATCTGCAACACCAGCAGAACGGCCTGCTCTGCTATGATTGCCAGCGGTTGACGGTGCGCGACAACATCGCCAACCACTGCAGTGGCTTCGGCTTCCACTTCTTCGCCACCAGCGACAGCCTGATCGAAGGCAACTACGCCGACTTCTGCTGCCGCTACCACCCGCGCGGTCCGGGCCAGGGGCACCTGGGGGCCGACGCCGCCGGCTTTCTGATCGTCCACGGCGCCTGCCGCAACCGCTTCCGGCGCAACGTGGCCCGCATGGGCGGCGATGGCTTCTTCCTCGCCGGCCTGCGCCCCGACTGGACGCCGGTCCCTTGCGATGACAACCTCTTTGAAGAAAACGACGGCTCGTACAGTCCAAACATCGCCTTTGAGGCGACCTTCAGCCGGGGCAACATCTTCCGGCGCAACCGGGCCGATGGCTGCAACTACGGCTTCTGGCTGGGCTTTTCCCGCGACAATCTGCTGGAGCGGAACCACATCCACCACAATCGTCAGGCAGGCGTGGCAGTGGAGAATGGCCTCGGCTTCATCGTGCGCGACAACGACCTGGCCTGGAACACCCACGGCATCCTGCTCTGGTCGCGGTTCGTCGCCGACTTCGCCCGCGCTCACCCTGAAAACGACACCAGCCGCGACTGGCTGATCGAAGCCAACCGCTTCACCGGCAACCGCGTCGCGGTACGCATTGCCGCCGACCAGGACCACGGCGTGCGCCCCTTGCCGCCCTTCACTCCCCGCTGCCCCAGGCCCCACAACCACACCCTGCGCGCCAACATTTTCCGCGACAACCTGCTCGATCTGGAACTGATCGATGCCGAGGATGCGCGCCTGGAGAATAATGATATATAAGTGCGAACAGGCTTCAGGTCAACCCGGGTGTGCGGGCCTCCCCCCGCATAGCTCGCGCAGGCGGGCTTCGCAATGGCAGCCCGCAGCTTGAGCCGCCAGGCACCCATACGACAACTGTCTCAGGCGTTCGGCGGGCCGATAGACCGCGGCACATGCAACACGTTACACCCGTTACCTCGCTGTCAGACTCATAATGGTAAAAAAAATACGGTATACTATGCCCGCGCCAACTTCGAAGGAGACACGTCATGCCCCTGCGGTTTCTCCTCCTCGTGCTACCCATAGCCGCGCTGCTGGCATCCGCAACGCCTGCCGGCGCGCAGCCCGCGCCACAGCCCGCTGCGCCGGTCTGTTTTCCCGACGTCCCTGGCATCGAAGATTGTATTGATCCGGTCTTCGCGACCTTCTGGCGGGGGAATGGCGGGTTGCCGGTGTTCGGATACCCAATCGGCCCGTCCGAGCAGCGCACCCTCGAGGATGGAACCACCATCACCATCCAGTGGCTGGAGCGCACCCGGCTGGAGTATCACCCTCAAAACCCGCCGGCCTACCGGGTGCAACTGGGTCGCATCGGGGTCGAGCGCCTGGCGCAACTGGGCCGCGACTGGCGCGCCGACACCCGCGAGGCCGGCCCGCAACCCGGCTGTCTCTGGTTCGCCGAAACCGGCTACAACGTCTGCGACCAGGCACAGAACGCGGGATTCAAGAGCTACTGGCAACGCAACGGGCTACGCATCCGCGGTCTATCGCCCTACCAGCAGTCCCTGGCCCTCTTCGGCCTGCCGCTGACCAGGGCCAACCCCGAGCCTGGGCCGAATGGCGAACTGGTGCTTACCCAGTGGTTCGAGCGCGCCCGTTTCGAGTGGCATCCCGAACAGCCGCAACCATCGCGGGTGCTCCTCGGATTGCTCGGCAACGAGGCGCGCGCGCCGGCGACCGCGCCGCCCGCTCCGACAGGGCCGATCTTCGGCGTCCAGATCAGCCGGGGCGCCGTCGGCGTCTCCATCGGCGCGCTGGCCGGCATTGGCGGCAGGCTGGTGCGCTTCGATATGCTCCAGTGGGACCAGATCGAACCCCGCCGCGGCGAGCGGAACTGGCAGGCCCTTGCCAGCGCGGAAGCCGAACTGGCGGCCATCAGCGCCGCGGGTGGCGTGCCGATGGTCATTATCCGCGGCGCCCCGCCCTGGGCGCAGGCGGTGCAGGGCAAAGCCTGCGGCCCCATTCGCGGCGATGCCCTGGGGGCGTTTGCCGATTTCGTCGCTGAGGCGGTGCGGCGGTACAGTGGCCCGCCCTACAACGTGCGCTACTGGGAGTTCGGCAACGAACCCGACGCCGCCTTTCAACTCCTCTCCGGTGACGCTGTTTTCGGATGCTGGGGCGACGAAAGCGACCCGCTCTACGGCGGCGCGGCCTATGCCGAGATGCTCAAAGCCGTCTATCCCGCCGTCAAGGCTGCCAACCCGGAAGCCCGGGTGGTCATCGGTGGGTTGTTGCTCGACTGCGACCCGGGCGGTCCGCAACCCTGCGCGGCAGGGCGCTTCATCGAGGGCGTCCTGGCCAACGGCGGCGGCGCCGCTTTCGACATCCTGGCCTATCATAGCTACACCTACTGGGGACCGGTGACCCGCGACTGGGACCTTATCTTTCCGAAATGGAGCCATCGCGGCGGCATTCTCCTGGGCAAGGCCGAGTTCTTGCGCGAAACTATGCAGCGGTACGGCGTGGACAAGCCTCTGCTCATGAACGAGGGCGCCTTTCTCTGCTATCGCAACGACCCCACCTGCGCGCCGCAGGGCTTCGAGGAGGCCAAGGCCAACTATGCCACGCGGCTCTTTGTCCGCGCTCATCAACTCGGGCTGTACGGGGCGCTCTGGTATACGCTGGAAGGTCCGGGCTGGCAGGAGAGCGGCCTGCTCAACGCCAACCAGCAACCACGGCCGGCCTACAACACCCTTGCCTTTCTCCGGCGGACCCTCGGCGGCGCCGCCTATGCCGGCGTCACACGCGATGGCGCCCTTGAAATCCACCGCTTCCACAAAGGCAATCTGCTGTACGACATCGCCTGGACCAATGATGGCTCCACCCGCGAGCTGCCGCTGCCCGACGGCGCCCGCGCGCGCTATACCCTGTCGGGTGCAACCGTGCCTCTGGGTGAGAAACTGGTCATCGGCTTCGAGCCGATGATCATCGAACGACGCACTCCGTAGAGGCGTGGAGAAACCCGGTTTCTCCACGTCTCGCGATCAGGTTGAAGGGGTATGGGGAAACCGGGTTTCCCCATATCTCCAGAGAAGAGGGTTCAGAAGGGCCAGACCTCGTAGAACCTCCCGAACCTGCTGGATGTAATAGAGAGGGAACGCATATGACAGACAGCACCACATGGCCCGACCGGCGCGCCTTCTGGTCCGAACGGCGCGTGGTGGTGACCGGCGGCGCGGGCTTCCTGGGCAGCTATGTGGTCGAGCGGCTGCGCGAACTGGCGCCCGCCGCGATTGTGGCGCCGCGTTCGCGGGAGTACGATCTGCGCGAACGCGAGGCCATTCGCCAGTTGCTGGCCGACGCGCGCCCCGATCTCATCATCCACCTGGCGGCCCGCGTCGGCGGGATCGGGGCCAATCGCGAGCACCCGGCCGACTTCTTCTACGACAACCTGATGATGGGGGTGCAGTTGCTCCACGAGAGCTGGCGGGCCGGCGTCGGCAAGTTTGTGGCCCTTGGCACCGTGTGCGCCTACCCTAAACTGACGCCAATCCCCTTCAAGGAGGAAGACCTCTGGAACGGCTATCCCGAAGAGACCAACGCGCCCTACGGCATGGCCAAGAAGATGCTGCTGGTGCAGAGCCAGAGTTACCGGGAGCAATATGGCTTCAACTCCATCTTCCTCCTGCCGGTCAACCTCTACGGCCCCCGCGACAACTTCGATCTACACACCTCCCACGTGATCCCGGCGCTCATCCGCAAGTGCATCGAGGCCCGCGAAAGCGGGGCCGATGAGATCGTGGCCTGGGGCGACGGCTCGCCCACCCGTGAGTTCCTCTATGTCGAGGATGCCGCCGAGGGCATTCTGCTGGCGGCGGAACGCTACAACAGCAGCGAACCGGTGAACCTGGGCAGCGCCTACGAGATCAGCATCCGCGAGTTGACCGAACTGGTAGCGCGGCTGACCGGCTTCAACGGGCGGATCGTCTGGGACACCAGCAAGCCCAACGGGCAACCCCGACGCAAACTCGACACGACCCGCGCCAGAGAACGCTTCGGGTTCGAGGCCCGCACGCCGTTCGAGGAAGGCCTGCGGCGCACCATCGCCTGGTATGAGCGCCAGCGGGCCGTGGGCCTTGCGTGAACCAGGGCGCCCGGCTTCTCTAACGGCGGTGGGCTGCCACTCCTCACCCTCCCCCGCCTCCCTACGCTCGGCGGGGCAGGGTGAGGACCACGGCCCCCATCCTTGTGAGCCAGACCTATGCCCAATCATCCCCGTTTCTTGCTCATCGCAGCCATCCTGGTCGTCTGGTTGTTTGTCACCATCCCCTTGCGCGCGCAGGACCCGACGCGGATCTACCTGCCGCTGCTCCGGCAGTCCCACGATGTGGTCCCGCATGTCTTCGGCATTGAAATGTCGCAACTCACCACCGACCGCGGCCTGCGGCTGATGAGCGTATCGGGCACGGCCTGGGTGCGCCGGAACGCCCTGGAATGGAAGCATATCGAACCGCAGCGCGGTGGAGGGTACCGCTGGGACCACCCCATCACCAGGATCATCGAAGAAGATATGCTCACGGCCAGCCAGCTCGGGGTCAACCTGATCGTGGTTATTCGGGGCAGCCCCCGGTGGGCCACCACGCCGTACACTGCTGACTGCGCGCCGATCAACCCGAATCACTACCAGGACTTCGCCCGCTTCATGGCCGAGGTCGTGCGGCGCTACAGCGGGCCGCCCTACAACGTGCGCTACTGGGAGATCGGCAACGAACCCGACGCCCCGGTGTTTCAGGATGACTCCGTCTTTGGCTGCTGGGGGATACCCGACGATCCCTACTACGGCGGGCGGGCCTACGGCGAGATGCTCAAGGTCGTATATCCGGCTATCAAGGCCGCCAACCCCAACGCGATCGTGCTGAACGGTGGGCTGCTGCTCGACCGGCCCTACCGCCCTGAAGACCCGGCCAGCCTGCCGGGGCGCTTCTTCGAGGGCATGCTCGTGGCCGGAGCGGGCGCTGCGTTTGACACGTTGTCGTTTCACGCCTATACTTTCTGGCGCATTCCGGGGCAGCCGGACCTGGGGCCACGGGTGGACTGGCGCCCGGCGTACCTGCGGGGGTTGCTGGCGCGATACGGAGCGGGCGAAAAACCCCTGATCCGCACCGAGGGCGCGTTGCTCTGCCCGGGCGAGATCACCCCGGAGTGCCGCTGGGCGCAGGCCGACTACCTATCGCGGGTCTTCTCCCGTTCGCTGCGGGACGGTTTAGCGGCCGAGATCTGGTACATTTACGACAGCGACTCATACCACAACACCGCACTGATCGAGCCGGGCGACGTACTTGTGCCCCGGCCAGGCTACTTCGCCTACCGCCACGCCAGCCGTACTCTGACCGGGGCGCGCTACCTCGGACCGCTGGGGGGCGTACCGGACTCTGTCGAGGGCTACGTTCTGCGCCGCAGTGACGCCTACATTGTCGTGCTGTGGAGCGACCAACCGCAGGTTGTGACCGTTCCCCTGCCGGCAGGCGGCGCCGTGACCTGCACCAACCGCGATGGCGGGCCAATCGCCTGCCCGGTGGAAGGCGCGACGGTGCGCGTCGAGGTGCAGACGGGGGCGACGTATGTGGTGGTTAACCGCTAGTGGCTCACCCCATGGTCCTGCAGGGCGCTGGCGGGAACGTTCGGGAGGGCCGGACCCTACCGAAATAGAATTACCACCAGTGCTGATTTTGCGGTAGTCTACCCGCTCCGTGTTGATCGCCTGATCGCGGGCCATTGGCCGACGCGCTGAGGCGTCAGGACGTCATCGCAAACTGGCGTGA
>DAOUDA010000242.1:0-7130 GCA_034431835.1 Chloroflexaceae bacterium
GCGCTATGGGATCAGCCGTGCGCCGGCAGACCTGCTGCCGGCACGCCGGCTGTTGCCCGTCGTGCGCGGCCATTGGCGGATTGAGAACGGGCTCCACTATCGGCCCGATGTGCCGCTCCCGGAAGATGCCTCGCAGGTGCGGATGGGGGCCAGGCGCCGCAGGTCCTCGCGGGGCTGAACACTGCCGTGTGCGGCCTCCTCGCCCGCGCTGGCTTGAGCAACCTTGCCGCCTTTCAGCGGTCGATGGCCGCTGCCAGTGATCGGCTCCTCTTCCGGAACTGACTTTTCGCCCCCTGCCCCCGGCGCTGGCCGACGCGCGTCTGGCCGAGCCGCTAACGGCTACACTGCCGGACCGGGTGCTCAACGCGGCCCTGCGAAACGCCGCCGGGTGCCGGCAGGTGGTGATCACCCTCAGCAACGAGCCGGCCGCGGCGGTGGACGAGGGCCAGGCGCAGATCGCCCAGAGCGCCGCGGTTATGGCCCAGCAGGACCGGATCAGCGCTCAGATCCAGGCCCTCGATCCCGCCGCCACCGTGCTGGCGCGGTTGAAGGTCGCCCTGAACGCGATGATCGTGGAGGTTGACGGCGCTCAACTTGGGACCATCGCCCGCAATCCCGAAGTCGTGCGCATCAATCCGGTGGTGAACTACGAGCGCGATCTGAGCGAAACCGTCCCGTACATCGGTGCGACGCCCGCCGTGCAGCGCGGGGCCTTCGAGGGTGAGGACGTGCGCATCGCCGTGCTCGACTCAGGGGTTGACTACATGCACGCCAAGCTGGGCGGCCCGGGCGCCGAGGCGCTCTACGCCCTGGCCTACTGCGTTCCGGCGTGGACCAACGTGCCCTTTAAGGCGGTCAGTTCCTACGCCTCACTCGCCCCGGGCACGTACAATATCCGCGTCGTGCCCGCCGGAAGCGCCGCGCCGGTGGTGATTGACGCCAATCTGACCGTCGAGGCGGGCAAGGATTACACCGTCGCCGCCACCAACGTGCTCGCGAGGATTGCACCTCTGGTCCTGGCGGACGACAACCGCGCGCCCGCCGCGGGCAAGGCCCGCGCGCGCTTCGTGCACGCCTCGCCCGACGCGCCGGCGGTGGATGTCGCCGTGGCAGGCGGGCCGGTGCTGTTCCGCAACTATGCCTTTGGCGAGGCCAGCCCGTACATCGAGGTCCCTGCCGGAGTGTACAACCTGGAGGTGCGCCTGGCCGGCACAACCACCGTCGCGCTCGCGCTGCCGAACGTCACCCTGGAGGCCGGCACGGTCCACAGCGTGTTCGCGATGGGCCTGGTCGCCGACGGGAGCCTGAGCGCCGTCATAAGCGCCGACAACGCCGTCGCCGGGGGCGGCGTGGCCCCGAAGGCGCAGATCTACGCCGTCAAGGTCTGCTCGGCGGTCTCCTCGGCCTGTAGCGGCGTGGCGCTGCTGCAAGGGGTGGAGTTCGCCGCCGATCCCGACGGCGACGGTGACAGCCGCGATCACGTGCATATCATCAACATGTCGTTGGGATCGGTTTACGGCCAGAACTACTTCGACGACCTCTCGGCGGCGGTTGATAATGTTACGGCGCTCGGCATCCTGACGGTGGCCTCGGCCGGTAACAGCGCCGACAAGCCCTACATCGTCGGCACGCCCTCGGCGGCGCGCACGGCCCTCTCGGTGGCGCAGACCGAGATGCCCTCGGCTCTGTTGCCGATCCTCGAGGTGACTGCCCCGGCAAGCATCGCCGGGGGCTACCCGGCGGTCTTTCAGCCCTGGTCGGCGCGCCTGCGGGGGGTGATCAGCGGGCCGGTGCAGTACGGCAATGGCGCGGGCGGCAACCTGCTCGGCTGCGCGCCCTTCGCCCCCGGTTCGCTCGCCGGGCGGATCGTGCTGGTGGATCGCGGCGCGTGTGCGGCCAGCATCAAGATCAGCAACATCGCCGCCGGCGGCGCCCTGGCGGGGATCATTGGCCTGGTGGCCCCCGGCGAGCCATTCGCCTTCGGCTTCGGGGGAGGAACGCCCACCGTTCCCGGCTTCGCGATCAGCCAGGCCAATGCCAACCGCATCAAGGCCGGCCTGGCCGCCGGGGTGAGCATGCGCATTGACCCGGCGACCTGGCCGCCCCTGGTGGGGACCATGGTCGGCTCGTCGTCACGGGGCCCGGCCGCCGGCCAGATGTTCTACGGCAACCAGGTGATGTTCGGGCAGATCATCAAGCCGGAGATCGGCGCGCCCGGGGCCTCGATCTCGGCGGTCGCCGGCAGCGGGACCGGCACGCAGCCCTTCGGGGGCACCTCTGGCGCGGCGCCGGTGGTGGCCGGCGCAGCCGCCCTGCTGATGAACGCCACCGACTGGCAACTCTCCCCGGCGGAACTCAAGGCGCGCCTGATGAACACCGCCGAAACGACGATCTTCAACACCCCCACCGCCCTCGGCGGCGGGCTGGCGCCGATCACCCGCATCGGCGGCGGCGAGGTGCGCGTGGACCGCGCCATTGCCGCCCGGGCCTCGGCCTGGGAGGCCACCAGCGGCGGCGGGGCGTCTCGTTCGGCTTCGTTGACGCCTTCCGGCCCTTCGTTGTGCTGCAACGCACCATTAGTGTACGCAACTACGGCCACGCGCCGATCACCTACCGCATCGAACCAACCTTCCGCTACGCCGACGACGCGGCCAGCGGCACCGTGACCCTCTCTGCGCCCGAGACGATCAGCGTGCCGGCCCATGGCCGGCGGAGCTTCCGCCTGACCCTCAGCATTGACAGCGCCAGGCTACGGAACTGGACCATGAACTCCGGCCCGGACGGGGCCAACGGCGACCTGCTGAGCGTCTTTGAGTACGACGGCTACCTGAAGCTCACCGATGCCGGCGGCGCCACGGCGAACAACCTGAGCCTGCCCTGGCACGTCCTGCCGCGGCTGGCAGGGAACGTCGTCGCGTCCCCCGGCGCGCAGGTCAACCAGCCGGTGACCGTGACCAACCGCGGGGTGGGCGAGGCGGCGATCAGCGTCTACTCGCTGCTGGGCAGCAGCCCGGTGCAGGCCCAGCCCGGGGCCGGATCGAACGCCGAGATCATCGACCTGCGCTACGTGGGCTACGCCACCTACGCGGTGCCGGCAGGGTTCTGCTCGGAGCGGCCAGGGTACGTGCTGGAATTCGCCATCAACAACGCCCGCCGCCAGAGCCACGCCAACGCGCCGGGCTACCTGAGCGTGCAGCTCGACACCGACCGGGACGGGCGGTTCGACTTTGAAGTGTTTACCTTCGACGCCGCGCTCAATTTCAGCGATGGCCGCAACGCCACCTGGGTCGCCAATCTACGCACCGGGGAGGCCAGCGCCTTCTTCTTCACCGGTCACGGGCTGGAGAGCGCCACCTACCAGATGGTCATCTGCGACGTGCAACTGGCCGACCCGGCGCGCCCGGCTTCGCTGGGCGGCCCGCTGGCGCCGCCGAGGCCGGGCCAGCCCGTCAATGCGCGGATCGAGGCCGTGGACGGGTACTTCACCGGTGAGGTCACCGACGCGATCGAGGGGCTGACCTTCGCGCCCGGCGGCGAGCGCTACCTGGCCACGCTGGCGCCCGGAGGCGCTGGCTTCGCCGCCCTCCCTGGCGGCGCAAGCGCCGAGTTGACCATCACCGATACCGGTTCAACCACCAATCCGACCGAGACGGGGCTGCTGCTGGTCACCGGCAACGCGCCCGAGCCGCGCGAGGTGCGGGTGATCAGCGTGCGGGAGTGAGAATGACGAGCTAACGCAAGGAGTACCACCAATCGGGCCTCCCCTTCGACGCCACCGTGCGCGTTGAGGTGAGAATGACGAGCTAACGCAAGGAGTACCACCAATGGCCCGTGCAATCTGGAACGGCGCAGTGATCGCCGAGAGCGACGAAACGGTGATCGTTGAAGGCAACCACTACTTCCCACCGACGGCAGTGAAACAGGAATACCTGCGCGAGAGCGCGACCCACACGGTCTGCCCCTGGAAGGGCACGGCCAGCTACTACGACGTGGTGGTCGAGGGCAACGTCAACAAGGATGCGGCCTGGTACTACCCCGAGCCAAAGGAGGCAGCGAAACAGATCGCCGGTTACATCGCCTTCTGGCGCGGCGTGCGCGTCGAGGCGTAGCGGCGCGGCAGATGGTACACCCTTGATGCCAGGGTTCCGGCACGCACCGGTTAGCGTCGATCGAACCGCAGGTGCAGTGAGGCAGGGGTGTCGAGTGCGGGAGCGTATACGCTGACGGCCGGCTTCTGGATCGACGCCGGGCGCCAATCAGCATATCTGCCGCTTGTGAGACGGTAGACGTCCACGCGGACGGGCCGCGCGCCGCCCTGCAACGGCCCGTCGCCACCTCCGCGTTTTAGCGGACCGGCGGCACAAAGTACCAGCGGTAGCCCTCGATCGTCTCGCCCCCCAGCACCCGGCGTCGCGGCAGAGCGTCGAGCCGCTCCAGGCGCTCGGCGGGCGCTGAGGTCACCGCGCTGCTGAAACCGGCCTCACGGATGAGTCGTCTGACCGCTGGCGTGTGGCTGCCCGCCGGGTAGCTGAAGCTGACCACCTCGACGCCTAGCCGCTCCTCCAGCGCCTGCCGCGAGGCAAGGATCTCGTAACGCGCCTGGGCCAGATCCGGGGCCGCCAGGTCGGCATGGCTGACAGTGTGCGCGCCAAGCTCCATGCCACTGTCACGCAACAACGCCAGATCCCCCCAATCCATGTAACCCTCGCGGCCCACGAAGCCGGTCACGATATAAAAAGTCGCCACAAAGCCATAGCGCCGCAGCAGCGGCAGCGCCGTGGTGACGTTGTCGGCGTAGCCGTCGTCGAAGGTGAGCGCCACCGCGCGACGCGGGCAGTCGTTCCCGCGCAGGCAGGCGGCCAGGTCACGCATCCGCAGCCCAACGTAGCCGCGCTCGCGCAGCCAGGCCAGGTGCTCGGCGAAACGGTCAGGGCGCACCGAGAGCCGGAAGCCGAGCGGATCGGCGTCGGAGTCCACCTCGCGGATGTAGTGGTACATCAGGATGGGGATGTACGGCGCCGCCTCACCGAGGACGTAGCGCGGCGCGGGAGTCGGCGCCGGCGGCGCCGGTGTAGACGTCTCCGGCGGGGGCGTGGGAGGGAGGATTGTCGCCGTGGGCGCTTCCGTCACCGTAGGCATCACCTCGCGCAGCGGCATCGAATGGGCCAGCGCCGGCACGACGATGAGCAACGGCGCCAACCGCAGTATCACGAGACCCAGAACCCGCGGTTTGAGGTGCGTCACGGTTTTCTCCCGGGGTCATCGCCGAACGTCAATGGTATGAAATGGACTTTTCCTGGGAGGGCGTCGCCCTCCCAGGCCCTCCCCGCCGGCTGCGCCGCTACTCTGGATCATCATCACCGCTCGGCGACCGCCGGCTCGCGGTAAAACACCAGCAGCGCGTTGGCGACGTGCCGTTCGCCGGTCGTGTCCGGGGGCCGGTTGACCACCCGGTCCTCGATGACCATAGTCGAGGAGCCGCCTCCATCCAGCTCCATCGCCGTGTCGGCGCCGAACTCCAGGAATAGATCGGCCAGTTCCTGCTGGGTCATGCCACGGCTGTAGCCCCGCTGGTAGCCATCCACGACTACCAGGACGAGCGTTTGCCTGGCGCGGTCGAAGCCCACCGCGGTGCGCGGCATGCGCACGTCGAGGTAGTGCTTGAGTTTCCAGTCGGTGGAGAAATCCTCGCACTGCAGCGCGGCGCGGGGTTGCCGGGTTTCGCGACAATCACGCAGGGCGCACAGGCAATCCTGCACGAACCTCCCATCGCGGAGAATGATCGGCCCGCCGCTGATGGCGTGCTCGTAGTGCTCAAGCGGCGGATCGGTGGTGATGGAGATGCGCAGCCGGGCGCCCACCACGGCATGCTTGCGGAGCCAGGCGGCACCCTCGCCGGTGCCCTGGAGCGCCCGCTCGCCAGGAGCGAGCTTGAGCGCCTGCCCGCGCGTCACCTGTCGCACCCGCCCGTCACGGCCAAGCAGCACCTTCACATCCCCCTCGCGCCCCGGAACCTGGCGCGCAAACTCGTTGTAGAGACAGATCTGGTCGGGCGGGCAACGGGTGTTGAGCAGGGAAAGCGGCGCCCGCGCGCCATCCGGCGCCCGCACCTCGGCCTGCCAGGTCCATTCACGGGTGAAGTAGCCAATCAACGGCCCCCGCTGGCGGCTCCAGGCGAAGGTGGCCCGGTACTTGGGGGCCATCAATACCTGGCCGTCGATCATCGTCAGCCCCTGCGGCGTACCTTCGTCCACCGAAAAAAGATCGCCATTCACCGCCGCCAGCGCCCCGGCGTCCCGTGCCAGCATGGAGGTGCGGTACAGCCCGAAGAAGCGGTTCTGCGGAACGGTCACGCCCAGTTCCAGGTTGGGATTGGTCAGGTCGAGCAGGAGCACGTTGATCCGCACGGGATCGTCAGTGACGCGGCGGAGATGCACCACCCCCGGGCGCAGCAACCGAACGCGGTCGCCCGAGTGTGTGGCATAGCGGGCCGAGAGGGGCGGAGGTGTGGGTGTGGCGGTTGGCGCGGGCGTGGGCGCGGGTGTGGCCGTGGGGATGGCCGTTACCGTGGGCAGGGGAACGATAACCGCGGTCGGCCCGGTGGCAACTCCGGACAACGACACCGTAGCGTCGCGCTGGCCAGGCGCGCAGCCCGCGGCGGCGATCACGGCCGCAACGATCAGGAGCAACGTGGCAATTCTGAACATGCTGACTCACACAGCGGCGCATACTCTGGCCCTAGAATAGCGCAACTCCATAAACGCTCTTTTAACGCGGCATTAAGGTTTGGCTCAGAACCGTGCCTCCAGGGTGTGACGCAGCGTCCGGCACGCAACCGGCGCGACCATAACCCTGCCGGCAACGGTCGGGCGCCCCCGGGGCGCCCACAACGATGTTCGCGCCGTGGGGGGGCGGGGTGGGCGATTGGCCACCGTCGCCGGGTAATTGGCCGCCGCGGCGGCCCTGCCCGACCACGGCGACCGACCGTGCGGGACGGTGGGCGCGAACGTGTTCGGTAGATGTGAACACTATCGCCTTACAGGGCTTGAGCAAAGTCAGAGCCGCCCGGCGGCGAAAGCCGCTCGGGCGAAGGCGCGGTCGATCGCGTAGGCAACCGGGCGTTGTGCGGC
>DAOUDA010000243.1:0-8863 GCA_034431835.1 Chloroflexaceae bacterium
CCCCCCCCCCCCCCCCCCCCCCCCACGCCCTGTTCCGGTACGGCGCGGTGAAGCCGCGCCGTACCGGAACAGGAAATCGTGCGGGGGCCGCAGGCCCCCACGCCTCCACGCCCCCACACCCCCGTCGAGACGAACCCGGTTCAGCCCAGCGCTGGGGAGAGACCGGTCGGCATCAGACCGTAATGCAGGCGCAGCGCTGCAACCTTGCCCGGGGCAACGAAACGCCTCACCCCTCGGCGAGGCACCGATCGAGCACCAGCCGGAAAATATCCGTCTCGGTGATGATTCCCACCAGTTGCTCATTCTCCACCACCGGCAGGCCGCTGAGGTGGTGCTTCAGCATCAGCGCCACCGCGTCGCGCACCGGCGTTGTCACGGTAACCGAGATCGGGTTGCGCGTCATTACCTCCTCGACCGATGTGCCGGCCAGGGCGAAGCGGGCCTCGTGCCAGCCCGCCTCGGTGCGCTGAAACGACCCGGTGCCCTCGATATCGCTGCGCGTCACGATCCCCACCAGCCGCCCGCCCGCTACCACGGGCAAGCGGTGGATCTTCCGCTGACGCATCCGCTCATACGCCTCGACCGCGGAGGTGTCCGGCCCCACCGTCAAAGGATCTCTGGTCATCCAGTCCTGCACCAGGAGTTGCTGGCGGTCCATCATCATCTCCTCATGTTCGACACAGCTTTCGAAGCAGGCGAAGGGATTGCCACGAGCCCGCAAGCCGCCGGAGCTTCGCAACGATCACGCCGGGGTGTCATGGGCATTATAGAGCCTCTTGCCGCTTTGTGCACGGGGGTAAGGCGACATCCCGGGGCTGACAGCGACACAAAAACCATATCCGGCGCGCGTCCTGACGGCGTTCGCGCAGTTTTTCCACTAGCCTCCAAGGGACACACCGATCAACCGGCCAATGCCAAACGTGATCCCGGCCGCGAGCAGGCCGACCAGCACCTGCCGCGCGCCTGAGTACCAGACGCTTCGACCGGTCAGGAGGGTGATCGCCGCGCCGATGCCAAACAACCCCAGGGCGCTGAGGGCCACGCTCGCCGCTACCGCCCCCGGTCCGCCGATAAAGAAGAAGGGGGCGACAGGAATGATTGCGCCGATAGCGAAGAGCAAGAACGACGAGATCGCCGCCTCCCAGGCCGAGCCTCCAAGCTCCGACGGGTCAACGCCAAGCTCCTCGCGAGCCAGCGTGTCGAGCGCCGCGGGCCGGTCGGCGATCAGGCGTGCGGCCAGGGCCCGGGCCTGTTCCTCAGGCAGCCCTTTCGCCTGATAGATCAGCGCCAGTTCCACCTGTTCCTCATCGGGGTGTTGCTCCAGTTCATCACGCTCGATGGCGATCTGGCGCTCGTACAACTCGCGTGAACTCTGCACCGAAATCCACTCGCCAAGCGCCATCGAGAACGCGCCGGCCAGCAGACCGGCAAGCCCGGCTATCAGCACTCCACGCCCGCCGGTGTCGGCCCCGGCCACACCCATGACCAGACTAAAATTCGAGAGCAAGCCGTCGCTGGCGCCGAGCACGGCCGCCCGCAGGGCGTTGCCGCTGCTGGCCCGGTGCCGTCCCTCGAGTTGCGCGATTACGCTGCCCTCCAGCCCGCCCTGCACGCCGCCGATGATGCTCTGCAACACGCGGGCGTGACTGCGCTCCTGCGCGGAGAGCAACGTCGCGCGCGACTCTGGCTGGGCCGCGTAGTTGCGGCTGTCCATCCGTTCCAGGTCGCCAATCGTGGGCAACACGAAGGCCGGCCCAAAACGGCGCGCCAGCCAGATCAGCGCCCTGGTGCGCCAGCCAGGGCGCTTAGCCGGTACCGGCGCTCCAGCCGCCTGGAGTTGCTCCTCCCAGAACCGGGCATGCTCGGACTCCACGGCGGCCAGCCTGCGATAGACCTCGGCAAGATTCGGCTGGCGTTCGACCTCGGCGAGCGTCTGGTAGAGCGCGGCGCTCTCGATCTCATCCTGCCAGTTCGTTCGATAGCGCCGGACCTGTTGCGATTGATCGCCCATGTGCACCTGTCAACTCCTTCGTGGCGCAGTCTCTCGGTGGCGCTGCCGGCAAATAAGGGATGCGGCCGGGGGAGGGCGGCGCAAGGCGCCCCGCGGCGCTTTGTCACCTGTCGAACCGGCAACCAGCACCGCGCTCGGATAGTTAGGATGCCTGCCGGATACGGTTCGCCCATTGCCTTCACCCCGATCGCGCAAAACGTTAGTAGTCTGTAAACAAAGTCTTTCGCTATACCCTCGCCCCCTCCCCGACCCTCCCCCGGTGGGGGAGTGAGTCCGGACTCCTCCCCCCAACGGGGGGAGGCTGGGAGGGGGGCAGAAATGCCACGAAACGTACTTTACAGACTACTCAGGGTCATGCAGGCGCTGTATCGTGGGTGTCGCCCGATACTGCTGCGCCGGTCATCTCGACGGCCCGAACCGTCGCATCAACGGTCATATCGAGCAGGCTGCGTCCGGCGATGTGTACGGTGGGATCCATGTAGCCGCCCCGACCATTGCGGCGAGCGGGATCGATAGCGACCAGCGTAATCTTACCAGCGGCGCGGGCGCGGTTCCAGGGTGAATTGCGGGCAATTGGCCAACGTCCAGGGAAGCAGCACGCTCCCAGGGTGGGAACCGGGTCACGGGCGCCGTAGAACCGGGTAATGGTTTCCAGGGCGTCAATACCAGGTATCTCTCCTCATACCCCTCCCATCAACGCCAGCAACACCCCGCCAGCGACCACGCTGGCAATCTGCCCGGCGGCATTGGCGCCCATGGCGTGAAAGAGCAGGAAGTTCTCGAAATCCTCCTCGGTAGCGACGCGCTGCACCACTCGCGCCGCCATGGGAAAGGCGCTGATCCCCGCCGCGCCGATGATCGGGTTGATCTGCCCCCGGCTGAGCAGGCTGAGCAGTTTGCCGAACAACAGGCCCGCGGCGGTATCAATGGCGAAGGCCAGAATGCCCAGAACGAGGATCATCAGCGTTGTCAGGCGCAAGAAATCGGCGCCGACCATCGTCGAGCCGATGGCAAGACCGAGAAACAGGGTCACGATGTTGGTCAGTTCGTTCGAGGCGGCCCCGGTCAGGCGCTCGACCACCCCCGATTCGCGCATCAGGTTGCCGAGCATAAGCGAGCCGACCAGGGGGATGGAGAACGGCACCAGCGTGCCGACCACGATCGTCGTGACGATCGGGAAGATGATGCGGGTGCGCTTGCTGATCGGGCGCTGGCTGTAGGGCATGCGGATGGCGCGCTCCCGCCGGCTGGTGAGCAGGCGGATGACCGGCGGCATGATCAGCGGCACCAGGGCCATGTAACTGTAGGCCGCCACGGTGATCGGCCCGAGCAGATGGGGCGCCAGCAGGCTCGATACGTAGATCGAAGTCGGGCCGTCAATCGCCCCGATGATGCCGATCGAGGCCGCCTCGTTGGGCGTGAACCCCAGCGCCAGGGCCAGCAGCAGGGTGGCGAAGATGCCAAACTGCCCCGCCGCTCCCAGCAACACCACCCGCGGGTTCTCGAGCAACGGTCCGAAGTCGGTCAGCGCGCCGACGCCAATAAAGATCAGCAGCGGGAACAACTCGTTCTCGATCCCGGCGCGGTAGAGTACGGTCAGCAGGCCCTCTTCGCCCAGCATCGGCGAGAGGGGCAGGTTGGCCAGCATCGCGCCGGCGGCGATGGGCAGCAGCAACAGCGGCTCGTAGCCCCGCACAATCGCCAGGTAGAAGAGCAACCCGGCTACGCCGAGCATCACCAGGCCCTGCCAGGTGAGGTTCAGCGGACCCTGCGCCAGGCGGAGGAAGAACTCGACGTTCATCGGCCCTCCGCGGCAAAGCGGACCAGGGGCTCGCCGTAGCCCACCGTCTGGCCCGGCGTCACCAGCACCTCGGACACCTGGCCATCGCCCGGCGCGCGGATGAGGTTCTGCATCTTCATCGCCTCGAGCACGAGCACGGGATCGCCGCGCCGCACCGTCTGGCCCGCCGAAACATCGATACGCAACACCGTGCCCGGCATGGGCGCCGTCAGCAGCGTGGCGCCCGGGGGCGCCGGGGCTGACAAAGCAGGCGCGACCTGCTCCTCCGCGGGCGCCGGGCCGGGTTGTACCTCTGCCGAAGCGACCTCAACCAGGGGTTCCAGGGTCACCTCGTACTGCTTCCCTTCCAGCATCACCTGGTAGCGATCCGGTCCCAGCGTTTCTACGGCAATCTCAAACTCTTGCTCGCCGACGGTTAGCCGGTAGCGTTGCATGCTACCCCCTTCTCCGCTGCACCGCGTGCATCGTCTGCCTGATGCGTCCGGCGGCAACCCAGCGATTGACCCCTGCCGGGCCTTCGGGCTGACCGGGCGCGGTCTCCAACTCACGCGGCCGCTCCTCGCTCTCGTGCGCCAGCACCGCCACCGCGATGGCTGCGAGGGCCTCGGGGGCAAGTTCCGCGACGCCGGCGCCGCGTACCCGTACTCCAGGCGCCGCGGTGACCTCTTCGAGCGCCGGGGTTGCCCCCGCGGGTGTGGCGGCGGGCGCGCGCCGTCGCCCGTCGAGCCACACCAGCAGCGCCAGCAAGCCCCACAGGAGCGCCAGCAAGGCGAACACCAGGCCCATGCCGTAGATGGTTATCTGGATTCCGAACCAGAGTTCTGTCATAGGTTCGAGACTAAACTTGCCTGGATCAGGGGTTGCGGAGAGGCGTAGCCTCCCCGCGCCGCTCCACGTGTAACACAGGGGATTTCATGACAGGGCTATGCCCTCCCAGGATACTCCCGCGGAGCAGGGTTACACCCGGACGCCCGCGCGCCGCGCGCAGGCAATGCCAGCGTTTCACGACGGGTACAAACCGTGCTTCCGCGCCGGGTTCTGCTGCACCTTGGTGCGCAGGATCTCCAGGGCGCGGATGAGGCGCGGGCGCGTTTCGCGCGGCTCGATGACCTCGTCAATCTGGCCCAGATCGGCGGCGTGGTAGGGGTTGAAGAAGCGTTCGCGGTACTCGGCGACGAACTGCTGCTCCAACGCCGCCGGATCGGCGGCGCGGCGCAACTCCTCGCGCCAGAGGACCTGCGCCGCGCCTTCCGCGCCCATCACCGCGATCTGCGCCGTCGGCCAGGCGAAATTCATGTCCGAACGCATCTGCTTGCTGCTCAGGGCGATGTAGGCCCCGCCAATCGCCTTCCGCACGATCACCGAGAGCTTGGGCACGGTCGCTCCGGCATAGGCGTAGATGATCTTCGCTCCGTGGCGGATCACCCCGCCGTACTCCTGCTCGATCCCCGGAAGGTAGCCTGGACAGTCCACCAGAGTGACGACCGGCAGGTTATAGGCGTCACACAGCCGCACGAAGCGGGCGATCTTGTCGGAGGAGTTGATGTCCAGCACGCCCGCCACCACCGCGGGATTGTTGGCGACAATGCCGACGGCGTAGCCGCCCAGGCGGGCGAAGCCGATGATGGCGTTGGCGGCGTAAGCCGGTTGCAACTCCAGGAAGCTCCCCCGGTCAACGATACGCTCGATCGCCATGTGCATATCGTAGCTGATGCGCTCGTCCGCAGGCACCAGGGTGTTGAGCGCCGGGTCCATGCGCTCGGGCGCATCGTCCGAGGGCTGGTAGGGAGGATCCTCGGCGTTGTTCTGTGGCAGGTAGCCCAACAAGGCTTTGACCAGATCCAGGGCCGCGCCCTCGGTATCGGCCACCAGATGGGCCACCCCGCTGCGCTCGTGGTGCACATCGGCCCCCCCGAGTTGCTGCGCCGTCACCTCACGACCCGAGACGGTGCGGATCACCTCGGGACCGGTGAGAAACATGTAGCCCACGTCGCGGGCCATGATCACGAAATCGGTGAGGGCGGGGGAGTAGACCGCGCCGCCCGCGCAGGGGCCGAGGATGAGCGAGATCTGCGGCACCACGCCCGAGGCGAGCACGTTCCGTAGGAAAACTTCGCCGTAGGCGGCCAGCGATCGCACCCCCTCCTGGATGCGCGCCCCGCCCGAGTCGTTCAACCCGATGATCGGAATGCCGCTCTCGGTCGCCAGATCCATCAGGCGGGTGATCTTCTGCGCCTGCACCTCGGAGAACGAGCCGCCCAGGACGGTGAAATCCTGCGCGTAGACGGCCACCCGCCGGCCGTTGATCGCGCCGAAGCCGGTCACCACGCCGTCGCCAGGATAACGCTGGGTCGCCAACCCGTAGTCGCTGATCTGGTGCCGGGCCAGGCTGCCAAGCTCCTGGAACGAATCAGGATCGAGCAGGCGCGCGAGACGCTCGCGCGCGGTCCCCTTCCCCCGGGCGTGCTGTTGCGCGACGCGCTCCGGGCCGCCCCCGAGCAGGGCCGCCTCCCGCAGGGCGCGCAGGCGCTCCAGATGATCCTCTGCCATACGAGCCTCCCCCTACTCTCCGCCCGGCGCATCGTCTCCGGCCAGGCGCACCAGGTTCACCGAGGCGTCAACCATCAACTCGCCGAGACCGGCGAAGCGCACCCGCATGATCTCGCGCCCGTCTGCGACCCGGCTCGACACCACCGTGCCAGGACCGTGGGGCACGCAGACGATGCTATCACCAGGACGGAAGCGCGGCTCGCCGCCCGATGCCGGCTTCGGCGCCCGCGGCGCGCCCCCTTCCTGGCGCTGCTCGCGCATCGCGCGCAGACGCGCCGCCAGTTCGGCGGGGTCGGCCGGAACGGGAGGTGCGGTCTCCTCGCCGGAGGAGGTCCCTGGCGGAGGCGGCTGGCGCTGCTCGGCGGGCGCCTTCGGCGGGGGTGGCGCGGGTGGGTCCTTGCGCCGCGCCGGGCGGCCCTCCCGTGCCGAGGCGGCCTGCGGCTCACGCCGACGTGTGGCAGGTTGCGGATCTGGCGCGGCTGACGCCGATCTCGCCGATGCGGTGGAACCCGCGCGGGCCGCCTTGCGCCGCGGTGGGGGCGTCTCCGGCGCAGGGGGGGCCGGCGGCTCGCGCCAGGCCAGCGATGCCTCCAGCGGGGATGGCGGAGCGAGCGGCTCTTCGTGGCGCGGCGCTTCGCGTCGCACGGGCAGCGGCTCGGGCGTAACCAGCTCTCGGGGTCGCTCAACCGGCGCCGGCGCCACGCCACCGAGCAGCGCCAGCATCCAGTCCATATCGGCGCGGGCCAGCGACTTCAGCAGCGGATCGGCGCGCCCATCGAGCGCCACCGCGTAGGCGGTCGGCAGAACGTTTTCGAGGGCCTCGAAGAGCCAGGCGCTCAGACCATTGCCTCCCGGCT
Source organism: Chloroflexaceae bacterium (assembly GCA_034431835.1). Taxonomy (GTDB): domain Bacteria; phylum Chloroflexota; class Chloroflexia; order Chloroflexales; family Chloroflexaceae; genus JACAEO01. Next base: position 7,220 of record DAOUDA010000243.1, read on the forward strand.
GGGCATCCACGAAATAGATCCGCCGCGACTCGGCGTCACAGGCCGGCACGAGATCGCTCACGCTGGCAAGGGTGAGCAGCGGGAGCGCGGCCACCAGCGACCAGCCCACCAGTTGCCGTTCGGCGTTGAGGGCCATGGGCAGATCGATCCACAGCGCCGGTGCGCTCCACCGGGCCGTCAGGGGCTGCTCGAAGCGCTCCTCCCCGGCCGCGGCGCCGGGGCCGACCTCTTGAAAGCCGAGGATCTCTTCATCCACCACCACCCGGCCCCAGGCTACGCTCTGCCCACGGATCAGCCGTTGCTCGAGGCGGTCGCGCACCTGCACCGTGCAGCGGCGCAACGGGAGCGTGCGGCGCGCCTCGGGCGCCTCGCGGAGGGTAAGGCTCAGGCTGGTGTCGTCGCGTGCGCGCACCCGGTACCCGCCGCGCAGAGGCGGCAGGGCCGCGCCGGGAAAGCCCCAGCGGTCGAAGGCATCCAGGCCCAGCGTCCCCAGTTCGGCGCCCCGCTCATCGCGGATGCTGACCGGCGCGGTCGCCGCGGCCTGCAGATCGAAGTCGGCGTAAGGTTCCCGGGCCGCCGGGCCGGGCTGCCAGAGCGGTTCGGCATCGGGGAGTTGCACCAGCGACCCGTTGCGTTCCAGGCGCGCGACGAGCGACTCCACGCCCCAGGCGGCCACCTCCGCCGCGCTCAGCGGGTATTCCGAAGCCGCGCAGACCAGGTGCTGCGCCTCCACATAGGCATTGACCGGAGCGGCGACCCAGTGCGGCAGGGTTTCGATGAGCGCGACGGGCTTTTCGTCAGTTCCGGCCCCGACGTGTTCGCCGCGCTCGCAGAGTCGCGCCAGGGTGCGCTCGGCCGGCTCATCACCGAGGAGAAGAACCGTGAGGGCCGCGCTTTCCAGGCACAGCCGCAGACTGGCGGCGGCGCGGTCGATCCCGCAGATGATCTGCGCCTCCGCTGGCTGGGGGGCGACGCCCACACTCACCTCGGGCAGATCCGGGCCGATCAACCGGCGCGCCAGCGGAACTTCGAACGGCGCAGTGATCAGGTGCACGCGCGCGCGGGCCTGCGCCAGCCCCAGGGCCAGCGTCGCCGCCTCGCGCATCCGCTCGCCTGGGGCGCGCCAGAGGGCCAGCGTGGCCGCGGGTCGAGGCGTGTCATCGGCGGCGATCACCCGCCAGGCATCGCCGCTGATCGCCGCCAGGGCCTCGGCGGCCCCCAGCACCGGAGCAACCGTCGCTACCAGCCGGAGCGGCTGCGGCCCGCCGGCCAGCCGCCGGGCGCGCGTGAGCAACCCGGCCAGATGGATGGCGGCAAGCCCGGTATAACGTTGCGCATCGGCGAAGGCGATCAAACCCAGCCGGGACCAGAACGCGGCCCATGCCCGCCCGTGGAAGCGCAACAGGCGCTCGTGGAGGGTCGCGGGCGTGGCGATGACCACCTGGGCGCTCGCTGCCGCCCGCGACGCAGCGCCCCGGGCTATCCCCACCCGCAGCGCAGGGCTGGCATCGCGTAGCAGCCCTTCAAGGGCGGCGCGCAGTTCCTCGCCAGCCGCCTCATCGGGCGCGAGCGCCAGCACCGTGCCCGGCCCGGCCTCACACAGCCAGCCGGCTACCAGGAGCGGCAGCGTGCGCCGGGCCGGCG
>DAOUDA010000244.1:0-7693 GCA_034431835.1 Chloroflexaceae bacterium
CGCCCGTACTGCCTAATATCCATTCGCCCGCTAGCCCCCCTGCGGGCGCGTCAGCATGCGCCTATATGGGCGAATAACCATTCGCCCGCTAGCCCCCCCTGCGGGCGCATCAGCATGCGCCCGTACGGGCGAATGGTTATTCGCCCGTACGGGCGAATAACCATTCACCCGCTACAGGCTCGCCCCGAGCACCACATTATCAATCAGGCGCACGCGGCCAAGACGCACCGCCAGCGACACCAGCGCGCCCCGCTCGCCGACGCGCTCAAGCTCGCGCAGGGTGACCGGGTCGGCCACGCTGACATACTCGGGGCGCAGCAACGGCTCGGCATCGAGCACCGCGATCACCGCCTGGCGCAGGGCCTCGGCATTGCGTTCGCCGGACAGGTAGCGCTCCTCCGCGACCCGCAACCCCCGGTAGATCGCCGGGGCCGCCCGCCGTTCTTCCGGCGTCAGGTAGATGTTCCGGCTGCTCATCGCCAGACCGTCTGCCTCGCGCACCGTCGGGAGCACTACAATCTCCGTAGGGATGTTTAGATCGCGCGCCATCTGGCGCACCACCACGGTTTGCTGGGCGTCTTTCTGGCCGAAGTAGGCCCGCGTTGGCCGCACGATGTTCAGCAACTTGCACACCACCGTCGCCACGCCCCGAAAATGACCCGGCCGCGCAGCGCCCTCCAGGACCTCATCGGCGGCCGGCAGCACCACGTAGGTGCCATAGCCCTCGGGGTACATCTCTTCCCGCGCGGGGGCAAAGACCAGATCGACCGCCTCGCGTTCGAGCAGGGCCAGATCGCGGTTCATGTCTCGGGGGTAGCGCTCAAAATCCTCGCGCGGGCCGAACTGGGTCGGGTTGACGAAGATGCTCACCACCACCGCCGGGCACTCCGCGCGGGCCTGGCGGATCAGGCTGAGGTGCCCCTCGTGCAGATAGCCCATGGTGGGCACGAAGCCCAGGACCTCGAAGGCGGCGCGGGCCTGGCGAAAGGCGGCAACGGTGGTTATGACCTGCATAGGAGTGGCCCCCGGTGTACCCGGTTTGCGCCCGGTTCAGACCCGGGCGTACGGCTTGACAATCGCTCCAAATCTCTCCTGTGGAGATGTAGAGGTGTAGAGGTGTGGAGAGGTAGAAGTGCAGGGCGCCCCTTTACAGTTCCACACCTCCACACAACCGAACCTGGCCCTAACTCTGGCGCTTGACCTGCTCAAGGGCGGCGCGCAAGGCGGCCTCGTCCATAGTTGAACTATGCTCGGCGGTGGGAAAGGTCCCCGCGCGCACCTCAGCGACGTAGCTAGCAAGGGCGGCGCCGATGGTCTCGGCGAGGGAGGCGTAGCGTTTGGCATGCCGGGGCACGAAATCGCTGTAGAGACCGAGGAGATCGTGCCACACCTGCACCTGCCCATCACAGTCAACACCCGCGCCGATGCCAATGGTGGGAATGCGCAGCCGGCCGGTAATCTCCCGGGCCAGGGGCGCAGGCAGCAACTCCAGCACAATCGCGAAGGCCCCGGCGGCTTCCAGGGCCAGGGCATCCTCGATCAGGCGCGCGGCCTGCTCGGCGCTGCGGCCCTGCACCCGCGTGCCGATCTGATGCACCGACTGCGGCGTGAATCCGATGTGCCCCATCACCGGCACACCCAGTTCCACCAGGCGCGCCACAATCGGCGCCACCGCGACGCCCCCTTCCAGCTTGACCGCCTGCGCCCCGGCCTCCTGGATCACCCGCCGCGTCGCGGCAATGGCCTCGTCTACGTTCGTGTAGGTGAGAAACGGCAGATCGCCAATCACCAGCGCCCGCTCACTGCCCCGCACAACCGCCCGGATATGGTGCACCATTTCATCGAGAGTGACCGGCACGGTCGAAGAGTGACCGAGCACCACCATCCCCAGCGAGTCGCCGACCAGGAGCAGGGGCACACCGGCGCGATCGGCAATCTGCGCCGATGTATAGTCGTAGGCCGTTACCATTGGAATGCGCTCGCCGCGGGCCTTCATCTTCTGCACGTCAAGGATCGTGATGCGCACGGGCGCCTCCTTTGTACTCGCTGCGCGCCAACCGGACCAGTATGGCTCGGGTCCAAGAGGAATTGTAGCACATTGCCATCCTGACGATAGGGAAAGGGTTTCTCCACACCCGGGGCGATGCAACGACCGCTTCCAGCGGCAGGGTTTGAGGCAGGTACACCGCCGCCACCGAAAAACCAGGGCAGTTGGGGCAGGGCCGTTGCAGCCCCCGGCGATACTGGCCCTCACCCCCTCTCTCTCCCTGCGCAGGAACCGGCGCCCCGGCGCCGGTGGAGACACCCGTCGCTTACTCACCTCGGGCATTGTAGAGCAACGCCGTCGTGAGCACGTAGATCGCAATGATCCCCAGCGAGTCGCGGGCGACCAGAAAGGCTTTGCGCTCGAGACGGTAGACCAGGCCAACCACGGCAATCGCCGTCATCGCAATGGCGGCGATTGCGGCAAGCATATGGCTCGCAGAGACCCCGGCCAGCAGCGGGCCGGGGGTGTAACACAGATCGTCAAGGGCCAGAATCAGCCCGACGTTGAACAGATTGCTGCCGAAGATGTTCCCCACGGCCATATCCACCGCGTTCATCCGCAGGGCGGCAACTGCCACCACCACCTCGGGCAGCGACGTGGTCAGGGCGACAAAAATCGTGCCGAAGAAGGTCTGACCCAGGCCGGTCATAGCCGCCAGTTCCGCGCTGAGACCAGGTAAATAGGTGGCGGCGACAATCACCAGCAGCGCGTTGAGGCTGAAACGCGTCACGGCGTAGCGGAAGGAGACGTGCTCGTAGTTGACGGCCTCGGCCACTTCCTCGACGAAGGCCGCGATGCGGCGCCGCTCATAGATGAAAATGGTTCGCATCGCGAAGAGATAGATGACAAAAAACCCAACACTGGCCACGCTGACCCAGCCAATCGCCGGGATGCTCCCTGCGGCCAGGATGCTCATACACACCAGCGCCAGCGCCAGAATGCCGAAGGCCGCAGTCAACACCTGGCCCTGGTAGACCCGCGCGGTGATCGGCGCCGAACCACCGAGCGCGTCGAGGAGGGCGATGATCAAAATGTTGAACATGCAACTGCCCAGGATATCGCCCACGGCGATGTCAGGAACCCGGTAGACCGCCACGGCGCTGAGTCCAGTGAAGAGTTCTGGCAATGAGGTCACCGAGGCCAGCAGAATGACCCCGATCCAGGTCCGGCCCATGCCGGTCTTCTCCGCGATAATGTCACCGTACTTTGAGAGTTGCACCCCGCCGACGAGCACAGCGGCGCTACAGAGGATGAACAACAGCCAGGTGAGCATCGAGGACCTTTCAGGTGTGACGCCATCTGGATGCCTGGCGACGGTGGCCCGCCCATCCGGCCCCCCGGCCAACCCGCCCATCGCCGGGGCCAATTCGCCCATCGGCGCCATGGAGACGGCCCCGCGGGCCGTCTCTCCCGCAACCCCGCGCCGCACCCGTTGTTGGCGCCCGTGGGCATACCCGGCGCCGGTGGGTCACATACGCAAGGAGGCCGGGCGAAAGATTGAACTTCCCCGCCTTGCGACCCATTGGCAGAGACGCTATACTTGCCAGCGACCCATTCTCTCACATCCCGGGAGGGCCGATGCAGCGACTCAAACGTCCGACCGTCATTCTAACCGGATTGTTCCTGGCTTTGCTTGCGTTGTCCTTACCATTACGAAGTAGCGCCGTTTTCGGCACGGCGAGCCTCTCCTCCTCGACATCCGTGCATCTGCCACTGGTGATCCGGCAGCCGTCACAGGCCGGGTGGCTCGATTATGTCAATTACTACCGGGCCATGGCCAGACTGCCCCCGGTCACCGAGAACACAAGTTGGAGTTACGGCAACAGCCTGCACGCGCGTTACATGGTCAAGAACGATATCGTCGAACACACCGAGGACCCGGGCAACCCGTGGTACACTCCGGAAGGTCTGGCTGCTGCCCAATCGAGCAATCTCGTCGCTCATTATGACGTCAACACCCCCGATGAGTGGGCCATTGATATGTGGATGCAAGGCCCGTTTCACGCGCTCGGCATCATTGACCCCCGATTACTACAGGCGGGCTATGGGAGCTATCGCGAGGCTGATGGCGGCTTGCAAATGGGCGCGGGACTGGATGTGATCCGCGGGCTGGGCACACCTCCCGCATCCGTGACCTTCCCCGTGCAATGGCCGGCTGATGGCGCAATTGTCCCACTGACCGCGCATCGAGGCGAGTACCCCAGTCCACTCACTAGTTGTCCGGACCACGGCAGCCCGAGCGGGCTGCCGATCATCCTGCAACTCGGCCCCGGAGATCGGACGCCCAGTGTTACCGCCTCGGCGTTTCTCCAGGGCAGTACGTCGCTTCCACATTGCGTGTTCGATGAAACCAGTTATGTCAACCCTGATCCCGCGCAACAGGCCCTGGGACGCACCATTCTCAACTCTCGGGATGCTGTCGTCGTGATCCCCCGCAGCCCGCTCGCGCCAGGGACACGCTATACTGTGTCCATCAGCGCGAATGGCGAAACGTACACCTGGTCGTTTACGGTCTCAAGCAGCGCCACACTGGTTGCGGAGTAAGAAGGAGGCAAACCTATGCGCGTCAAGATCGGCACGTCGGCCGATTTTCCCGAGGCGACCCTGGTAGAGGTGACCGGCAAGAACATCAACCTGGTGGCTGCGCGGATCAACGGCAAGATCTACGCCGCCTACGGGCTGTGCCCGCACCTCAATCTGCCGCTGAACCGCAGCCAGCTCGAAGGCAGCACGCTGACATGCTCCTGGCACGGTTCGCAGTTCGACATGACCACCGGCAAGAACCTGGACTGGGTGCGCGGCCTTGGCGGCATGCGCCTCCCCGAATGGTCGCGCGCCCTGATTGCCCTGGGCAAGGAGCCAACGCCCCTGACCACCTACCCGGTTACCGAGGATCAGGGTGAAGTGTTTGTGGATCTGTAGCGATATAGACCGACTCTGAGGGAAGAGCCGCCGTTGATCCAGGCGGGCGCGCCAGGAAACATCTCCTGGGCAAAGTTTGCGAGGAGCGTCCCAAACCGTGGTTTTCTGGATGGTTCTGGCGGCTGGACCGCCAGAACCATCCAGAAAGCAACCCCTGGAGCAGCTATGCCGGTCCCGACCTCGCTGCGGGAGGTGGACTTTGCGCAAGCCCTGGTGAGCACTTCAGCCGGCGCGTGGCTCGGCGGGAAGGTTTCCCGCGAGGGCTGCACCCTCCGAGAAACCTTCTTCCCGGACCTGGCGACCGGGTTAAGATCTATGGAGGAGATATGAACATCGCCCTGGTGAGCAACGACGGAACCCGGATAAGCCGTCACTTCGGGCGCGCGCGGAGCTATGTGGTGGTAACCATCGAGGAGGGGCGCGAAGTGGCCCGCGAGATTCGCGCCAAACCCGCGCATCACGGCCACAGCCAGCACATTCACGGCCCCGATGAGGACGAGCATCAGCACGGGCACGACCACAACGCCATGCTGGCGCCGATTGCCGATTGCGCGGTCGTCATTACCAATGGCATCGGCGCGCCGATGAGCCAGCGCCTGCGCCAGGCGGGACTGCAACTCATCTGCACGCCCATCCTCAGCGTGGATGAGGCCATCGCCGCCTACCTCGCGGGGGCGCTGGACGACCATCCGGAGCTGGTTCACTGATGATGGGGAAACCCGGTCTCCCGTTCACCTATCCACCGGGAACACCAGATTTCCCCATCCCCTGCCTGCTGGAGCAACCTCTGGAGAGCAACCCCGTGGGACAACCCTCTGGCTCGTCCCACGGTCAGCCTGTCTCCGCCCCTGCGCCAACCGGAGCGACGGTACCGGCAGGCGGCGCCCCCGGCCGCAAGATGGCCGCGCAGCCCTCGTCACCCGGCGCCTCACTGGCCGGCGTCGCGTGGACCGTTCCACCGCACTGCATCGACAGCACCGCGGCCAGGTTGAGCAGATCGTCGTCACCGATCTCCTGCGTCTCATGAAGCGCCATCTCGCCGGTCAGCGGATCGTAGCGTCCCCACTGCTCGCGGTCGAGGGCCACGAACAGCGTATCCACCAGACCGGCGGCGGCAGCGGGAAGGACGAGGCTCAGGGTCGCGGCAACACGGTGGTTGTTGCGCGCCGCGAGGGCCTCGTAGCGTTCGCGCGCCGCGCGCCGCTCTTCCGTGGGGTCGGGGCGGGCGATCTCCCAGGCCCGCGCGCCCAGCTCGGCGGGGGTCAACCGAGCCGGGCTACCGACAATCGCCTCGGCGCTGATCGCCGGATAGCGGCTGACGGCGCGGTAGATGGCCAGCACATAGGCCGTGCCGCAGAGGACCAGCGGCGCGCGCGTGTCGGGCAAGGCGCGCAGGAGCGCCCGGTCAATCTGCTGGCAGTAGCGCTGGATCTGCGACTTCAGCTCATCGGCGGCGCCGCCTTGCCCGTGGAACACCGGCCCGCGTTCGCCACCGGCCCCGGGCACACCGGGGTGCAACTGGCGCTGCGGCTCGAACTCATCGTACTGCAGCAATTCATCGAGCCCGGACGGCGCGCCCGGCAACTCGAGCGGCTCAAGCGCGGCGCCCTTGCCGGCAAACAACTGCACGCCCGCCTTGCCCAGGCTGAGCACGTAGTACGTGGCGCAATCGGTAACCAGGGGCAGGAGCGGTTTCAGATGGGGCCACTGGCCCAGCACCACCAGCTCCGGCACGGGACCGGGGACGCGATAGGTGACCGCTCGATCGGGCCAGGCGAGCAACACGCACGCGGCGTGATTGTTGATCTGGTGCGCCAATTCCTCCACCAGCTCCCAGGCCGCGCGCAACTGGTTGGCAACCGTCGCCGGAGCGACACCCCGGGCCTCGAGTTGTTCCTCAAATCCACGCAAGACCTGCCGCAGCCGATTGGCCGCGGCGCGCCCGCCCGCGTCGCCCACCGGCACATAGATCGAGAGGCACCCTTCAGCCGCCGGCCTGGCAAGATCCAGGAACATTTCGCGCGTCAGATACTCCAGCATCAGGCCCTCCTTTCGTTTCACGCCGCCTTACGGCCGCCGCGCCGAACGGCCCGACAGTGGCCATTGCCCGCGCCGCGCGGTCCGGTAGAGTGAGGCATGCAACCAGGCCGCCTCCACCTCCGCAAGGCAGCCAGAGAGCCGTCATCCTGACGGTGTCATGCTAGTATAGCAGCAAAGAGGTCCGAATAGCGTAATGTTCTCGCTACGCTCCGTAAGGAGATCGAGACCGGCGGTGTGCTGCGGCGCGCGCCTGACGACCGCAGCAGGGAGCGCACATTGGCGCAACTCTCCACACTCCTCCAGGACGATTACGGGGGTGTGAACCCTGGCTCAGGTCACAGCATGGTACACCATCAGGTATACACTACCTGAGCGGTGCATGATCAGCGTAAAGGAGGGCCGAGAGGTCCCGAAGGGCTGCGCCCGCCCCCCGCCGAGACGTCGTCTCGTCATGGCATGGTTCGCACCCATATTACCTACAGGGCGGTGAAGCTCCATCTCCCCGCAATCCCCGAAGGGGTGCAACGAGTCGCGAACGTGAACCCGCGTCTGAGCCAGATGACCAGATACACCCCTCAAGTGACGACGTGCAGGTACCTCTACTTTGTGACTTGGGGGCGAAGGTGGTATACTGTGGATTATGGTAACTGGACTTTTGCAGATTTGCGACGAGGGTTGGCAAGG
>DAOUDA010000245.1:0-24985 GCA_034431835.1 Chloroflexaceae bacterium
TGTGACCCTGGTGGGCGCGCGTCGCGACGGCCCGGCCCTGGCGCGTGAAGCGGCGCGCAAGGCGCGGGCGGCGTATCTGGCGCGCGAGCCCGTGGGCAGCGCGCTGGCGCGGGGTGTGTCGTAGTTTCTCACCCTCCCCCCGGCCCCTCCCTCTCCACCGTATGAGGGGGCCGGAGGCCGGACGAGGAGGGGGAGGGTCTGGGAGGGCCCGGCTCTCCCAGAAACAACGTTGACCACCCGTTGGCGCGCGGCGCAGCCGCGGGGGAAGGCCAGGCCCTTCCAGCCCGGAATGCCTGGTTCAGCGAGTTGACCCATGTCCACGAAAGGTCTGACGTCTGTCGGACAGACTGCGCCGCGGTCTGTCCGACAGTTCAGCGAGTTGACCCATGTCCACGAAAGGTCTGACCCTGGTGCTTGCCGACGACCACCACCTGGTGCGTGAAGGGCTGCGCCTGCTGCTGGAGACGCGCTTGCACTGCCGGGTCGTCGGCGAGGCCGCCACCGGCGCCGAGGCCGTGGCCCTGGTGCGCGAGCATCGCCCCGACATTCTGATCGTCGATCTGAGCATGCCGGGGATGAGCGGTATTGATGTGACCCGCGCCGTGGTGTCACAGGCGCCGAAGACGCGCGTAATTGTGCTCTCCATGCATGGCGACGAACCGCACGTCCGCGAGGCGTTGCGCGCCGGGGCCATGGCCTACGTGCTGAAAGAGTCCCTTGCCGATGATTTTTTGCACGCCATTGCCCAGGTGGCCGCCGGACAGCGTTATCTCAGCCCGCGGCTGGCCGAGCGGGCGATCAGTTCCTTCGCTGGCGAGCCCGCTGGCGCCCCCACGGCAAACGCCGAGCACCTTAGCCCGCGCGAGCGTGAGGTGTTGAGCCTGGTCGCCCAGGGCCTGACCAGCGCCGCGATTGCCGAACGCCTGGGCATCGGCGTGCGAACCGTGGAGTGGCACCGCGCCCGCTTGCTGCACAAACTCGGGCTGCACAGCGTCGCCGACCTGGTACGCTATGCCCTCCAGCATGGCCTGGCCCCCGAGACCGAGTGATGCCGGGACGGTAGGGTCCGGAAGGGCGCAGCCCTGGAGGTGCGCGGAGACCCCACCGGGGAGGGTCTGGGCTCGCAGGTGTAGGGTTTTTCGAGCGAGCAGGGGTTTTCGGCATTCCAATACGCTTTCGGTCCTCACCCCCCCGCCCCCCTCTCCACCTGCGGTGGAGAGGGGGGAGTTGGGCGTCCTGATGCCCCAGATGGCGCATGTGACGCGAGGATGAGCCAGAAAACCCTACACCTGAGAAGAGGGTCTGGGAGGGCTGCGCCCTCCCAGGAACATCTATACATTATAACATTATACCCGTTATCGTGCGGCTTCGCCGCATAAGAATCACCTATGAAAACGGCAGACCAGTTCACAGCCGAATTGGCGCCGTGGAGCGTATCGGTCGCCGAAGCCTACGCCGCCCTCGGTTCCGGCCCCGGCGGGCTTGCGGCATCCGAGGTCGCGGCGCGCCTGCGTCGCTACGGGCCCAATACCCTCCAGACGGTCAGGGGCCGACCCCTGATCTGGACCTTCCTCGAGAACTTCACCCATCTGATGGCGATTCTGCTCTGGATCGCTGGCGCGATCGCCTTTCTGGTCCAGTTGCCCCAACTTGGCGTGGCCATCTGGACGGTCACGCTGATCAACGGGTTGTTCAGCTTCTGGCAGGAGTACCGGGCCGAGCGGGCCGCCGCGGCCCTGCGCGCGCTGTTGCCGGCCAGGGCGCGCGTGCTGCGCGATGGCGCGGTGCAGGAGGTGCTGCGCGATGAGATTGTGCCCGGTGACCTGCTGCTGCTGGCCGAAGGCGACCTCGTCGCCGCCGACGGGCGCCTGGTCGAGGCCGCCGAACTGCGGGTCGATCAGGCCACCCTCACCGGAGAGGCGCGCGCCGTTGCCAAACACGCCGAAACCTACGCCGGCGCCGAGACCGGCCCCGCGCTGCCCAATGTGGTCTTCGCCGGCACCACGGTGGTCGCCGGCAGGGGCAAGGCGATCGTGTTTGCCACCGGGATGCGCAGCGCCTTCGGCGCAATCGCCCAGATGACCCAGAGCGTTGCTGAAACCCCCAGTCCCCTGCAACAAGAACTGGCGCGTCTGACCCGCATCGTCAGCGCGATCGCCATCGGGGTCGGGGCGTTCTTCTTTGTCCTCGCGGTGGGCCTGGTGCGCATCAATCCTGTCGAGAGCTTTATTTTCGCCATGGGTATGATCGTCGCCTTCGTGCCGGAAGGGCTCTTGCCCACCGTCACCCTGGCCCTGGCCATCGGCGTGCAACGCATGGCCCGCCGGCATGCCCTGGTCAAACGCCTCTCCTCCGTCGAGACCCTCGGCTGCACCCAGGTGATCTGCACCGATAAGACCGGCACCCTGACCCAGAATGCCATGACCGTGCGCTACCTCTGGGCCGGCGGCCGGCAGTTTGAGGTGAGCGGCAGCGGATACGACCCCTCGGGTAGTATCAGCGCCGACGGTCAGCCGTGCGGCCCCGTTCCCGGCGACGACCTGTACGACCTGTTGCGCGCCGCCGCGCTTTGCAACGATGCCCGGCTCCTGCCGCCGGGGGCCGCTCCTGCCGGCCACGGCAACTCGAGCGGCTGGAGCATCCTCGGCGACCCGACCGAGGCGGCGTTGCAGGTCGCGGCGCGGAAAGGCGGGTTGGACCCGGAAGCATTGGCCCGCGCCGAGCCGCGCATCCACGAGTTGCCCTTCGAGTCGCGCCGCAAGTTGATGAGCACGGTGCACCGCGCCGCTGGCGCGCGGGTGTATACCAAGGGCGCGCCCGACGAAGTGCTGGCCCGCTGCACGGCCATTCGCCTCTCCGGCCAGGATGTGCCCCTCGATGAGCGGCTGCGGGCCGAGGCGCGAAGGGTCAAGGATCGTTTCGCCCGCAGCGGGCTGCGGGTGCTGGGGGTGGCGCAGCGCCAGTTGCCGGAGGACCAGCCTCCACATCAGGCCGAATCGGTCGAGTGTGGCCTGACCTTCCTGGGCCTGGTAGCGATGTACGACCCGCCCCGGCCAGAGGTGGCCGCGGCGGTTGCCAACTGTCACCGGGCGGGCATTCGCATCGTGATGATCACCGGCGACGATGGGCTGACCGCCACGACCATCGCCCGGCGCCTCGACCTGGTGCGGGAGGACCATCCGCGCCTCGTGACGGGGGCGGAACTGGACACGCTCCACGACGCTGATCTCGACCAGATCCTCCGCGACGAGGTGATTTTCGCCCGCGTTGCTCCCGAGCACAAGCTGCGGATCGTCGCGGCGCTCCAGCGCATGGGTCTGGTCGTAGCCGTGACCGGCGACGGGGTGAACGACGCGCCCGCGCTCAAACAGGCCGACATCGGCGTGGCCATGGGGATGACCGGCACCGACGTGGCCCGCGAGTCGGCGGACATCATTCTCACCGACGACAATTTCGCCACCATCGTCCATGCCGTCGAAGAGGGACGGGCCGTCTACGCCAACATTCGCAAGTTTGTGACCTACATTTTCACCAGCAACATGCCTGAAGCCGTGCCCTTCGTGCTCTTCGCCTTGAGCGGCGGGCGCGTTCCACTGGCATTGACGGTAATGCAGGTGCTGGCAATTGACCTGGGCACCGACCTGCTGCCCGCTCTGGCCCTCGGCGCCGAGCCGGCCGAACCCGGGGTCATGGATCGCCCCCCGCGCCGGCGCGAGGAGCACCTGATCACCCGCGGGTTGCTCCTGCGCTCGCTCTGCTTTCTCGGCCTGATCCAGAGCGCCGTGGCGATGCTGGCCTTCTACACCATCTACTGGGGCGCCGGTTACGCCGGGCAGTGGCTCGATCTGCCCGGCAGCGGCCCCCTCTACCAGACGGCGACCACCATGACCCTGGCGGCGATCGTGGCGACCCAGATCGGCAACCTGTTCGCCCAGCGCACCGAGGAGACCTCGATCCTGACCCTCGGGCCGGGCCGCAACCGTCTGATCTGGATCGGCATCGTGGTCGAACTGGTGCTGATCGTCGCCATCGTCTATCTGCCGGTGCTGCAGTGGGTCTTCGGCACGGCGCCGTTGCCCGCGGCGAGCTGGCTGGTGTTCCTGGCCTGTACCCCCGTGCTGCTGATCGCCGACGAAGCGCGTAAGGCCGCGCTGCGTCGCTACCGGCGGCGCCAGCAGCAACGCCTGCCGGCGCCCGGTGTGTTTCCTGGGAGGTGAGCGATGCGTGTCATCATCCTTGGCTGTGGCCGCATTGGCTCGGGACTGGCCGCGCGGCTCGGCTACGCCGGCCATAATGTCACCGTGATCGAACCGGTTGCCGCGGCGCTGGCCCATTTGCCCGAGGGCTTTCGCGGGCGGACCCTCGTCGGCGACGTGCTCGACCGGCGGATCTTGCTCGAGGCGGGCATTGACCACCAGGACGCTCTCGCCGCCGTGACCCCCAGCGACGACGTCAACATCGTTGCCGCCCGGCTGGCGCGTCTGGTCTTCCGCGTGCCGCGCGTCGTGGCGCGGGTCTACAACCCGCGCGCCGCCGAGATCTACCGGCGCCTCGGTGTGCAGACCGTCTGCACCACGACCTGGGGCATCAGCCGGATCGCCGAACTTTTGAGCTACTCCGAGCTTGAGCCGGTGGCGAGCCTGGGCAGCGACGTGGATATTCTCGATGTCGCCGTGCCCCCCTTGCTGGTGGGGCGGCCCGTCAGTGTCATTACGGTACCCGGCGAGATCCAGGTCGCGGCGATCAGTCGTGGCGGGCGCACCTTTTTGCCCCAGCCGGCCACGCGCCTCGAAGCGGGCGATCTGCTGCACCTGGTTGTGCTGGCAGCGGCCACCGACCACCTGGTGGCCCTGCTCCGGCAGTGAAGGAGGCGGGCCATGCGCGTGCTGATTGTCGGCGGCGGGCAGGTAGGGTCGTACCTGGCCGGATTGCTCCTCGAACAGGGGCATACCGTAACCATCATCGAGATGCACGAGGCGACGGCCGTGGCTCTGCGCCATGCCATGCCCAACGTCACCGTGGTTCACGGCAACGGCACCGACCCGGGGGTGCTGGAAATGGCTGGCATTCACAATGCCAATCTGGTTGCCGCCGTCACCGGCGCCGACCCGACGAACCTGGTGATCACCAGCCTGGCGCGCTTCGCCTTCAATGTGCCCAGGGCCGTCGCCCGGGTGAACAACCCCCACAACACCTGGATGTTCATCCCCGAAATGGGCGTGGACCTGGCCCTCAACCAGGCCGAGGTGCTGGCGCGCCTCATTACGCAGACGATGCTGTAGCAGCGGGGCGCCTGACACCCCGGCGGGCGGGGGCCTGGGGCAACCCGGTTGCCCGGGGGTGCCAACCGGTGGTGGGGCGCCTGACACCCCGGCGGGCGGGGGCCTGGGGCAACCCGGTTGCCCCGATGTTCATATCAGGTCCATACTGAAAAGAAAGGAGATTCCCAATGAGCAGCGTCCTTGATCAAGTCATGGACAAGCTGCGCGAAGCAGCGGTTCCCTTTGAATTGATCCACCATCGCGCCGATTACACCGCCCAGGAAACCGCGCAGGACACCCACACCCCCGGGCGCCGGTTCATCAAAACCGTGGTGGTGCGGGTTGATGATGACCTGGCGCTGGCGCTGCTTCCGGCGCCGCGTATGGTGAACGTCGAGGCCATCCAGCAGGCCCTGGGCGCATCCAGAGTGCGTCTCGCCAGCGAAACCGAGATCGCCGAGCGTTTCCCCGCCTGTGAGGTGGGCGCCTTGCCGCCCTTCGGCTCGCTCTTCGGTACGCCTGTCTACAGCGATCTGCACCTCGACGACGACGAACTGGTCACCTTCACGGCAGGAACGCACCGCGACGCCATCCGCATGCGTTACGGCGACCTGCGACGCCTCGTTGGGGCCACGCCGCTCACCTTCGCCGAATAGCCAGGCGGTTATCTTTTCGGCTTCGCCGTAACTCCAACGGGGCCGAACGGGGGTGGGGAAACCAGGTTTCCCCACCCCCGCCTCGCGCCAGGGAGGAAGTTCTCCCCGATCATACCCCGTACAATTACGGGTCTTTAACCTGCATCACCACGTATGGCAGTCGCCCCCTCGCTCCACTACACTTAAGGATGTCTGAGAGTATCCACTCCTCGCCTGCTGTTTCGCCTGGCACCCTAAAGCTGGCTGACGCGGATGGGAGGGGGCGCGGCCGCAAAAAAAGCAACTCGTCACAACAACGTTGTCGAGTCACTAAGAACCATCCGCGCCTCGGGACTCAGGCGCGGTTCAGGATAGCGTAAAGAGAGGAAAGCCTTGGATCGCTACACGTGCCTGCGCGAACTCCTGCCGGTAATCGAGACGGCGTTGGCGGCCAAGGGTTATGTGGCCGAGGCCGCGTACCGCTACGCAGTTGATGGCAGGCGCGTCACGGTGATGACGCGCGGTGCGGCGGTTATCGCGCTCCACGAGGATCTGGGGCGCGACATGGCCGACATTACCGTCTACGGCAGCCCCGAAACAGGCGGTATCGGGGTGCTGGAAGAGTTGCCACCACCGTTCCCCTCGGTCCCCGGTCAGGCGCTGATGCCCTGACCCTGCGCCGGGTTGCAACCCTGCGCTCACCGGATCCCCGTCTGGTTCGAGCGTACAGGGTTGGTTGATGGTGCCACGCGGCGGTTCGCCGTGCTCCTCGCGAAACGGCTCCAGGGCTCTCCTTACGGTGAAGATGTGCCCCGGTGGGCAGAAATACAGGGAAACCCGGTTTCCCCATACCCCTCCAACCGGCGGGCAGGGGTGTGGGGCAATCCGGTTTCCCTACACCCATCCAACCGGCGTTGAGGCGCCGGACGCCACTGCGGGCAGGGGAGTGGGGCAATCCACTTTCTCCACCTCTTCTAACGCAGGAGCGGGTGGTATTCGGCCGTGAACGCTGGATCATCAACCGATGCTGAGCGAGGTGTGTTATGGCAGGGTTCCAACGCTTGCATTCCTGGATCCTGGGCCAGGGACGCCGTTTCCACGATCGCACCGCAGCCGGTCGCGCTCTTGCTGCCAGGCTCACTGCCTATGCCGATCGCCCCGACACGATCGTGCTGGCCCTGCCCCGTGGCGGCGTTCCTGTTGGTTACGAGATTGCGACGGCCCTGGACGCCCCGCTGGACCTGATGCTCGTGCGCAAGTTGGGCGTGCCCGGCGAGGAAGAACTGGCCATGGGCGCCATCGCCGAAGGCGGGGTCCGGGTCCTCAACACCGATGTGGTGCGTGGCCTGCGTATCGACCCCGATACGATCGCCCGGGTGGCCGCCCGCGAAGGCCAGGAGTTGGAACGCCGGGGACGCCTGTACCGTGGGGGGCGCCCGGCGCCCGATCTGCGCGGCAAGACCGTCATCCTGGTAGACGACGGGTTGGCGACCGGCGCGACGATGCGCGCCGCGATCGTTGCCGCTCGCGCCCAGGAGCCGGCGCGGATCATCGTGGCCGCTCCGGTCGCGGCGCGCGAAACGGTGGCCTTGCTCGAATCGATGGTCGATGAGGTGATCGTTGTGCAAACCCCGGAGCCGCTCGCCGCCATTGGCCTGTGGTACGAAGAGTTCCCCCAGGTGAGCGACGAGGAGGTGCGGGCCTTGCTGCGACGCGCCGCCGAGCGACCGAAAACGGTCTAGTGGTCTGTCACGATGATGGTAAGGGATGCGGCGGGAGGAGGCGTGGGACGGCGAAGCCCTCCCCGCAACAAACTATCCATCACAACCAGATTGTCGTACCACTAGGCGCCCGGACGGGCGCCTCTTGCGGGAGGTTCTGGGAGGTTTATACCCTCCCAGATCTGAGTAGTCTGTGAACGAAGTCTCTTTGCCTTTCTGCCTCCCTCCCAGCCTCCCCCGCCGAGGGGAGGAGTCGAGCGCCCTCCCCCGGCGGGGGAGGGTTGGGTAGCGGGCCGGGGTTAGCGAAGACCTCAGTTCACAGACCACTGCGTACACCGCTATGATTACCTGTTACCAGCGCGATTACCGCGGCGCGGGCGAACTCGATGCCGTGCTCGACCTGTGGTGCGCCGCCAGGATGGTGGATCAGGGTGATCCCTGGCCGCCGCTTGATGCGTTGCGGGCGGCGCTCGCCGCGCGCCAACCGGGAACGCCTGACGCGCAGGTGTGGGAAGACGCCCACGGCGACCCGGTGGGCGCCGCGCTCCTGCTCGATGAATGCATCCTGGTCGCCTGCGCCAGACCCGGCGCGGAGACCGAGGCCCTCACGGCTGCGATGCTCGCCTGGGGCTTGCAGAGCGTCGCCCGGGCCGTCTGTGGCCGCGGTGAGCGTCCCTGCCTGTTCGTCCCCGCCCGCGGCGACGATCGGCGGTTCATTGCGCTGCTGGAACGCTCCGGTTTTCAGGCCGATCCCTGGCGCACCCTGCGGATGCGGCGCTCGTTGCGCGACCCGATCGCGGAGCCCCGGCTACCGCCGGGGATGGTCATCCGGCCCGTGGCCGGCGCGCGCGACGTCGCCGCGGTTGCCGCGCTGCACAGCGTTGTGTTCGCCGGTGGCGCCAAGAGTCTCGACGAGCGCGCGGCGCTGATGCGCGCGCCGGGGTACCAACCCGCGCTGGATCTGATCGCCGTGGGGCCCGATGGCGCCCTGGCCGGTTACGCCCTGGGCGTTACCGCGCCGATGGAGCGCGAGCGTCTGGGGCAGGCGATAGGGTGGATCGAGTTCGTTGGCGTGGAACGTTCCCAGCGCGGGCGCGGCCTGGGGCGCGCGCTCATCCTGCGCCTGTTGCATGCCATGCGTGGCGCGGGTCTTGACACCGCCCTGCTCAGCACCGGCGCGGCCAATCTGGCCGCCTGCGGCCTCTTCACCACCTGCGGCTTCGCCCTGTGGCACGAGATCCGCTGGTACGTGCGCGAAGCCGGCGCCGACGAGGGGTTGCTTGCCTATCCAACGGGTGCGCCCGGGTATGCCGGCAGGGGGCGACGAAACCTGGTTTCCTCGTAGTTCAACCGCGAGAGAGTCGCAGATTGGCCCCGTTTTACTCGCTTGGACCCGGGGCGGGAAAAGTGATGGCTCGGGCCGGAGGGTTACACGTCATAAGCAGGGGCGTGGGGAAACCAGGCTTCCCCACGCCCCTGCAAAAGACTATTTTCAGGTTAGACTCTAATCGTCCTCGTGATACTTGAAGGAGAGTTTGATCTTCGTGCGGAAGATGATCGTCTCTCCATCGAGGTGGATGTCCTGCGCCACCACCTCGGCGACGCGAATGTCCCGCAAGGTTCTGGCCGCCGTCATCATCGCCACCGCCGCGGCCTTCTCCCATGACTCGGGGCTCGTGCCGACAATCTCTACCACCTTGTAGACGCTCTCAGCACTCATGATCCGCTCCTTTCATACTGGGCTTGCAGCGCACGCCGTTGGGCTGCGACGGACCTTGAGAACACGGCACAACAACCTTCTGCCCCCTGGTTGTTACCCCTCACGATACATCAGACGGAGCCAGATTGCAAGTGTGCGCCGAGTTACCCGGTGTAACGGTTTCTCGACGGTTGCCAGTTGGCGCCAGTGTCTCATCCGCTAACCTGGTTATCCGATTACGTTCTGTGAGGGTCTGGCCATCCCGGATCTTCCCTTCAGGCAGGGGTGAGGGGAAACCCGGTTTCACCTCACCCCTGCGACTGGCGGTCGGAGGAAAGCGCGACCTTCGCGCGCCAGTCTTCAAGCAACTCGCCCAGATCGGCGTAGATCGCCGCCGGGCGCACGGGGCCGGCTTCGGCCTCGGCGCGCGAACTGACGCCGGTCAGCACCAGGGCGGCGGGCATGCCCGCGGCGGCGGCCCCGGCGATGTCCGTGTCGAGCCGGTCGCCAATGACCAGCACCGCCGCCGGGGGCGCGCCGAGGGTCTCGGCGGCCACCTGAAACATCGTCGGCGCGGGCTTGCCGATCACCAGCGGCTGCGTGTCAGTGGCGGCCACCAGGGCGGCGGTGATCGCCCCGGCGCCGGGGATCAGTCCCTCTTCGGACGGGAAGGTGCGGTCGGGGTTGGTGGCGACGAAGCGCGCCCCGGCGCGGATCAGCAAGGTCGCCGCGCGCAGCGTGTTGTAGGTCAGGGCGAAATCGGCCCCCTGCACCACTAGCTCCGCCGCGCGCTCATCCTCGACGAAGTGCCCGTCGTGCAACAGCGCCTCGCGCAGGCCCTCCATGCCCACAATGTAGACCCGCGTGCCGCGCGGGTACATCGCCCGCAGCGCGCGACCTGTGGCGATGGCCGAGGTGATCACCCGCCCGGCGGGAACGTTCAGACCCATCCGCGCCAGTTTGGCCTCGTACTGCGCCGGGGTCATCGAGGCGTTGTTGGTGATGCAGGCATAGCCGATGCCCCGCTCGTCGAGGAACGCCAGCAACTCCCGCGCCCCCGCCAGGGGTTGGTTGCCCCGGTAGAGCACGCCGTCCATATCGAACAGGACGGCCTTGATGGTAGTGAAAGCAATCATAACGTTTCCTGGCTCCGCCGGAGGGAAGGTCCGGGAGGGGAGGTGAACCGCTGGCCTGTAAACAAGGTCTTTCGCTAACCCCCCGCCCCCTCCCCAACTCTCGCCCGCTGGGGGAGGGAGGCCGGCGCCTTCCCCCAACGGGGGGAGGCTGGGAGGGGGGCGGAAATACCACGAAACTTACTGTACACACGACTACGTCTCACATCCGTTCGGGGGCGGCGATCCCCAGCAGCGCCAGGCCGTTCCTCAGGGCCTGGGCCGTGGCCGCGACCAGGGCCAGGCGGGCCGCCCGCAGGCCGGGGCCGTCCGCCTTAAGTACCGGGCACTGCTCGAAGAAGACGCCGAACTCGCGCGCCGTGGCGTAGCACCATTCGGCGATCACGAAGGGCGCGTAGCGCGCGCCGGCTTCGGTCACCGCCTCGGGCAAGCGCGCCAGGTGCTTGATCAGCCGCGTCTCCGCCGGATGGGTCAGCAGGGTTGGATCGGCCTCCTCCGGCCCCACGCCGCCGTCTTCGGCCGCCCGCCGCAGGATCGAGCAGCAGCGGGCATGCGAGTACTGCAGATAGGTGGCGCTGTTGCCCTCCGTTGAGAGCATGCGCTCCCAGTCCAGACTGATGTTCCGCCGCGGGTCCTGGTAGAGGTCGTTGTAGATCACCGCGCCCACGCCGACCGCTTCGGCCACCGCGGCCTTCTCGGCCTCCGGCAGGTCAGGGTTCTTTTGCTCCACGACGGCCCGCGCCCGCGCCACGGCCTCGTCGAGCAGGCTCTCCAGGTAGACCATGTTGCCCTTGCGTGTGGAGAGCGGTTGCCCGTCGGGGGTGGTGACGATCCCGAAGGGGATGTGCACCAGTTCGACGTCCCGGGCGTAGCCCATGGCGCGCACAATGGCGAAGAGTTGCCGGAAGTGCAGTTCCTGGCGCCCGTCCACCACGTAGATGATTTTCACCGGGTCGAACCTTTCCAGCCGGAACTTCACCGTGGCGATGTCGCGGGTCATGTAGACCGTGCCGCCGTCGTTGCGCTGGATGATGAAGCGGGGCAGGTTGTCAAGCTCGGCCACCACCGAGCCATCGGCGTCGCGGAAGGCGGCCCCCGAGCGCAGGGCCTCGTCAATCACGCCGGCCAGCATCGGCTCGTAGAAACTCTCGCCATAGGCGTGGTCAAAGACCACGCCGAGCCGCTCGTAGTTCCGCTGCGCGGCGGCGAGGGTCAGATCGACGCACCACTGCCAGATCGCGCGCGCTTCGGGATCGCCCCGCTCCAGGGCCAGTGACCAGCGGCGCGCCTCGGCCTCCAGGTCGGGGTCGAAGATCGGCAGCGGGCGGCCCTCGACCACGGCCCGTTCACGTTCCTGCTCCTGGGCCTTCATCTCGTTGTTGTAGCGGGCGTAGAGCAGTTCCAGTTGCTCCATCGCCGCCTCGCCCTCGGCCCACGGGCGGCCGTAGCGTTTGATCGAGGCGATCACCGTGCCGAACTGCGTGCCCCAGTCGCCCAGGTGATTGTCGCCGATCACGCGGTAGCCGAGGGCGCGCAGGAGGTGCACCAGGCTCTGGCCGATGATGGTCGAACGGATGTGGCCGACGTGCATGCGCCGCGCGATATTCGGCGCCGAGTAGTCCACCACCACCCGGCGTCCCGCCCCGACCTGGTGGTGGCCGTAAGCCGCGCCGCGGGTCTGGATCTCGCTCACCACCGCCGCGGCCAGGCGCTGCGGATGCAGGCTGAAGTTCAGGAACGGCCCCACCGCCTCGACCGTGCCGATCAGCGAGTCGGGGCCGGGGTGGATCGCGGCGGCCAGTTCGGCAGCGAGTTGCGGCGCCGGCACCCCCAGGGCCTTCGCTGCGCGAAAGGCGGGCAGGGCCAGGTCGGCGGGAATGTTCGGTTTAGGCGTGGCCAGTTCGATGGCCTCCGCGGGCGCCCGGCCCGTGGCCGCAATTGCTTCCCGCACCTCGCGGGTAAAACGTTCAAGCGCGTAGTCCATTGTCTTCTCCACGGTCCGCGCGGGTACTCCGACGAAACGTCCCCCTGGCGGGGATTGCGAGGGCCGCAGGCCCCCGCGGGATCTCCCCGCAGCGCCCCGGCGGGGGTGTGGGGGCGGCGGACCCTGCGTGTCGCCCCGACGGGGTGTGCGGGGGCGGCAGGCGCCCGCGGGATCCTTCCTTGCCGATGTGGCGCAGCAAAGCCGCGCCGCATCGGAAAGAGGCTGGCGGAGGGGCAACGTCCCTCCGGGCCACCCCTACGAGGGGAAATGTCATTGTCGTATGAGGCGCGGCGGTCTCGCCGCCCTCAGCGGAGCACATTGCTCACCGGGGTCGTCGCCCGATCGAGGGGCGCGTACAGTTCCTGATAGGCCCCCCAGAAGCCGTAGACGGCCCGCACGTAGCCGCGCGTCTCGCCAAAATCGATCTGCTCGGTGAAGCGATCCGGGTCGGCCACGCGACTCCCGCCGGCCCAGCGTTGCGCGTTCCCCAGGCCGCCGTTGTAGGCCGCCAGGGCGCCCTGCACGCTCCCCTCCATGTCGGCCAGGCGCCGGCCCAGGTAGTAGCTGCCGAACCGCGCGCTTACCGCCGGCCGGTAGAGGTCGTCGAGGGTGAAATCGCTGACCCCCAGGTTCTGGGCGATGCCCTGGCCGGTCTCCGGCATAACCTGGGCCAGCCCGCGCGCCCCGACCCACGAGGTGGCCCCGGGGTTGAAGAGGCTCTCCTGGCGAAACAGGGCGTAGAGCAGGCGCGGGTCGAGGCCGTTGGCCCCGGCCTCGCGGCTGACCAGGTCGGCGTAGGGGGTGGGGAAGATCAGGCGTCGCAGGGCCAGTGGCGCCGGGTTGGGGGCCAGGGCGGCCAGTTCTTCGGCGGCCAGCAGCGCGGGGTAGGTCGCCCCGCCCTGATGGGCCGCCCGCGCCAGACCCAGCAGCGCCCAGGGTTGGCCACGCGCCTCGTCGAGGCCCTCGCGCCACTCGTTGGTCGCCTCGGTCTGCAGGCCCACCTGTTCAAGTTGTGCTGCGCGCGTTGCTCGTTCGTCGCCGGGGGGGTGCGCCGGTGGGCCGGCCCATGATGTTACCCAGGTCTCCAGTTCGCTCCACTCTTCCGGGGCAATTGGCGCCCCGATGGGCAGGGCGCCGGCGGGCAGTCTGCCCAGTTCTTCCGCCGCCCGAACGCCCTCGTAGCTGTAGGGGGCGGCGGCGATCGCGGCGGCAAAGAGCGCCTCGGCGGCCGCGGCATCACCCTGGTCGCGAGCCGCGCGCGCGGCCCAGAAGGCCCCGCGCGACCGCCACCCTCCCTCGCTGGTGTCGGCCAGGGTCTGCCAGGCGGCGCGGGCTTCCTCAACGCGCCCCGCCTCGTACAGGGCCAGGCCGGCCCGGTGCAGGGCCACGCGCCCCTCGGCGCTGGCCGGGTAGCGCCGCCCCAGGTCGAGACGTGCCTGCAATGCACCTTCGGTGTCGCCGAGGCGCTCGCGCAGTTGCACTACCCGATCCAGCGCCACCGGAGCGCGCGGGTCGTCGGGATAGGCCGCGGCATACTCCAGGTAGCCCTGGATGGCCCCCTCGACGTCGCCGGCCTGGCCGGCGGTTTGCACCCGGTCGAGTTGGGCCTGACGCCCCGGCTCGCTGTCGGGGCCGAGGGCCCCGGCTTCGGCCAGGGCCGCCAGCGCCCCCGGCATGTCGCCCGCCGCTCGCAGGGCCAGCCCGCGCAACCGGCGCAGTTCGATCGCCGTGGCGAGGTCGCCTGCGGTGGCGATGGCGCGCTCGAACTGCGCGACCGCGTCGGTCCAGCGCCCGGCGGCCATGTAGATCCGCCCGGCCGCGGCGGCGCTCACCTCCGTGGCGCCGGCGGCGAGCAGGTGATCCACCGCGGCGGCGGCCTCGGGCGTCTCCGGCGCGCTCGCCGCCAGTTCTAGCCGCCACTCTCGCGCCTGTTCGGGATGGCCCTGGGTGTCGGCCAGGGCGATGGCCTCGGCCAGCACACGGGCGCGGTAGGCCGGCTGGCGGGCCAGTTCGAGCAGTTCGGGGTAGAGGGCCAGGGCCTCGGCCGGGCGGCCGGCGGCCACGAGCTGGGCGATCGCCTTTTCAAACGCCCCCGCTCGCTCGCCCCGCGGAATGGGGCTGCGCGCGGCGACCAGGTAGCTCGCGATGGCCTCGGCGCGTCGCTCCAGGACCTGCTCCTGCGCCGCCTGGCGCAGGGCGGCGTAGGGCGCGATGGGCGTGTCCAGGGCGCGGTACTCCTGGTACGCGGCGATCGCCGCGGCGTGATCGCCGGCCGACTCGTGGCCGCGGGCCAGCCAGAAGAGCGCCGGCGGGCGCAGGGGATGCTCCGCCAGCGCCGCGTCCAGAAACGCGCGCAGCATCTCGACCGCCGAGGTCCAGCGACCGCGACGGGCGAAGCTCTCGGCCAGGTAGTAGCGCGCCGCCAGGGCCTCGGCGGCATCGGGGTAGCTCCGCAGCAGGGCGCTCAGATCGGCGCCGGCCGCCGCGTCATCGCCGATGGCGCGTGCCGCCATGGCCCGCTGCAGCAACACGGGGGCGGGAGGCAACGCCTCGGTCGTTGCGCCACGGGGCGCCGGGACGGCGGGCGCGTCGGGTGAGGGGGCGGTCACCACCTCGCAGGCGCCCAGGCTCAGGAGCAGCACCGCGCCGAGCAGAATGGCCAGGCTTCGACTCATGGATTGCGATCGATCCGATCCTCGCGCCAGCGAAAGACAAACTGCTTCTCGGCCGTCCGGTCGCGGCGGAAGCGCCAGAGGCGCGTGGGGCGGCCGCGCCCCTCGCGGACGACGTTGGTCTCTTCCAGCAGGTTCGACTCCTTGATTTTACGGTAGAAATTGCCCTTGTCGAGCTTCTCGCCGAGGATCTGCTCGTAGATATGCTTCAACTCAAGGATGGAAAACAGTTCTGGCAGCAACTGGAAGGCCAGGGTCGTATACTCCAGCTTGGAGCGCAGGCGCGAGATGGCGTAGGCCAGGATCTGTTCGTGGTCAAAGGCGAGTTGTTCGGGCAGGGCGCGCACCGGCCACCAGCGCACGTCGGTGCTCTCATCGCTCACCGAAATCTTCTGCGCGTCGGCGCGCACCAGCGCGATATAGGCCACGCTGATCACGCGCATCCGCGGGTCGCGCCCCGGGTCGCCGAAGGTGTACAACTGCTCCAGGTACACGTCGCGCACGCCGGTCTCCTCTTCGAGTTCGCGGCGCGCCGCGGCCTCCAGCGACTCGTCCATGTTGATGAACCCGCCCGGAATGGCCCAGAACCCCTCGAAGGGCCAGTGGCGCCGCTGCACCAGCAACACATGCAGTTCCTGGTTGATCAACGTAAAAATGACCACGTCAACGGTCACCGCGGGCCGTTCGTAGCGTGTCGGATCGTAGGCGTGCTGGCTCGTTTCGGCTTCCATGGCACGCTCCCCTGATAGTGTATAAACAACACTATCATAGATGATCCGGGCGGGAGTGTCAAGCCTGCGCCTGGCGCAGGGTCTGGGAGGGCGCGGCCCTCCCAGAACGGATTGAAACCGCGTCAATCAATCAGCCCATAGGCCGCGGCGCCGACCAGCGCCGCCCGGGGGTCGAGGATGACATGCACCGGCGTGCGCTCCATCAGGCTGCGGAAGCGGCCCTTGTTCCGCATCGCGTCGAGCAGGCGCGCGGTGCGTAACTGGGTGAGGATGCGTGGCGGGATGCCGCCTCCCAGGTACACTCCGCCGGTGGCAAAGACCTTGAGCGCCAGGTTGCCCATTTCGGAACCGAGAATGCCCAGGAAGCAGTCGAGCGTGGCCGTGCAGAGTGGGCAGGGGGTGGCGGGATCGAGCGCGCCGTCAACGATCACCGGGGTGGGATCGCTGGCCACCGCCAGCGCGGCGGCGATCTCCGCCGTCTCGCGGCGGAAGACGCGGTCGCGAAAGAAGGCGTAGAGATTGGGGATGCCGAGACCGGAACACAGCCGTTCGTAGCTCACGTGGTTGTGGTGTTCGAGCATGTACCTGAGCAGTTCGACTTCGAGCGCCGTGGTGGGGGCGAAGCTGGCATGGCCACCCTCAGAAGGGTGGGCGCGGTAGTGCCCGTACTCCCATGTCAGGTACGCCTCACCTAGACCCGTGCCGGGGGCAATGACGGCGATGGTGCCCTGGGGATCGGGGGCGCCGGGATTGAGGGTCTCCAGGTGTTCGGGCTGGAGGTAGGGCACCGACTGGGCGAAGGCCACCAGGTCGTTGATCAGCGTCACCGGCACGCCGCCGAGATGGGCGCTCACCGCGCGCCCATCGATCACCCAGGGCATATTGGTGATCTCGGCGCGCTGGTTGATCACCGGGCCGGCCACGCCAAAACAGGCCCCCTCGAGGGAGGTTGGATGCGTGGCGAGAAACGCGCTGACAATCTCCTCCAGATTGCGATACTGATTGCTTGGGAAGGTTGCCGTGGCCAGAAAGCGTTGCGGCCCTGAGTCGCGCGAAACGAGCACCAGGGCGGTTTTGGTGCCGCCGATGTCGCCTGCAAGAAACATGCCTCTCTCCTCTAGCGCGGCTCCCCGAGCGCCGCCCGCAGCGCGCCAATCGCGCTGGCGATGCCGCGGTCCGGCCCGAAAATCGCCGCGCCGGCCACGGCCACCGTGGCGCCCGCGTCGCGCAGCGGGCCGATGGTCTCGGAATTGACCCCGCCATCAACCTGGATATCAATCTGCTCCAGCCGGCGGGCGCGCAGGATCTGCCGCAACCGGGCCACCTTGTCAAGGCCGCCGGGAATGAACGACTGGCCGCCAAAGCCGGGGTTCACCGTCATAATCAGCACAAGATCCACCTCGGGCAGGATCTCCTCCAGCGCGCCGAGGGGGGTGGCGGGGTTGAGGGCCACGCCGGGCCGCGCGCCAAGGGCCCGAATGGTCTGCACGGTCCGGTGCAGGTGCGTACTGGCCTCGATATGGACCGTGATCCGCTCGCAGCCGGCGGCGACAAACGTCTCCAGGTAGCGTTCCGGCTCCACAATCATCAGATGGGCATCGAGGATGGCATCGTAGCGCGCGGCAAGGGGGCGGAGGGCGCGCGCCACCAGCGGCCCGAAGCTGATGTTGGGCACAAAGCGCCCGTCCATCACATCCAGGTGCAGCCAGCGCACACCCGCGGCCAGGGCCGCTTCCACCTCCGCGCCGAGGCGCAAGAAGTCGGCGGTGAGGATCGAAGGAGCGAGGATCATAGCGTTCCATTTCTACCGTGCGGGCTTCCCGCGGCCACTGCACGGCGCTTCCCTGGGGGAGGCGCTGGCCCGCAGGTGGCGGACGCCATCTTCCCCGGCAACGATCACATCGCTAACCAGATCGAGAAAGAGCCCGTGTTCAACGATCCCCGCCCGCCGTTCCAGCGCGAACGCGAGACCATCGAGGTCATCAATCGGGCCGAAGGCGCAATCGAGGATGTAGTTGCCCTGGTCGGTGCGGAAAAACGCGCCGCTGCTCGTCCGCCGGAACGCTACCTGTGCCCCGAGGCCGGCGACGAAGCGCGCCGTCGCCTGGGCGCCGAAGGCGATCACTTCCAGCGGCAGCGGAAAACGACTGCCCAGGGCTGGCGACAACTTGCTTGAGTCTACCACAATGACCTCGCGCCGCGAAGCCTGGGCCACCATTTTCTCGCGGAGCAGCGCCCCGCCGCCACCCTTGATCAGGTTGAACTGTGGATCAACCTCATCGGCGCCGTCAATGGTCAGGTCCACCGTTCCGCATTCGTCGAGGGTGGTGAGCGGGATCCCCAGGTCGCGCGCCTCGCGTTCCACGCTATCGGCGCAGGCCACCCCTACGATATCGCGCAATTCCCCCATCTTCAACAGCGCGGCGATGCGGCGCACGGCGTGAACGGCGGTGCTGCCGACCCCCAGACCCACCACCATGCCCGGTTCGATCAGTTCCACCGCCCGTTCGGCGGCCCGCCGCTTCAGTCCTTCCCTGGGATCGCTGTTCATAGCGCGCTCGCTTTCGTGGGAGGGCGTTGCCCTCCCCAACCCTCCCCTCTGGCGGGGGGAGTGCGGAGGGCGCGGCCCTCCGCGATCCTTGGTTTTCCGCCGCCGCGGGCGGAACAAAGGTTGCGGAGAGACATGGCCTCCCCGCAACCCTCGAGACGGTAACGTAGGGCTGAACCAGATTACCAACCCTCACGGCGCAACCGGCGTGAGCGCGTGTTGCTCGTGGCCCGTCAGACCAGTCACTTCGCGGATGCGCGCCTCGTCAAGGGTCTCTTCGGCCAGCAAGGCCCGCGCCAGCGCATCAAGACGGTCGCGATTCTCGTTGAGCAGGCGAATGGCTTTCTGGTAGCTCTCGTCCACGATCTTCCGCACGGCCCTGTCGGCGACCTGGGCCGTAGCTTCGCTGTAGGGCCGCTGCGACAACCCCGCGCCCAGGTAGTTGCCGCGGCTGGTATCCAGCAGTTGCACCTGGCCCACTTCATCGCTCATCCCGAAACGCATGACCATCGCCTGAGCCAGGTTGGTGACTTGCTGCAGGTCATTCTCGGCGCCGGTGGTGACGTTCCCGTAGACCACCAGTTCGGCGGCCCGCCCGCCCAGGATGGTCACGATCCGCGCCCGCAGATAATCCTCCGTGTAGTTGTAGCGGTCGTTGATGGGCACCGAGAGGGTAACCCCCAGCGACTGCGCCCGCGGCACGATCGTCACCCGGCGCACCGGGTCGCTCTCCGGCTGCAACAGGGCCAGCAGGGCGTGCCCGGCCTCGTGGAAGGCCACCCGCTCGCGTTCCTCGGGGTGCAGCAGAATGCGTCGCTCCAGACCCAGGTAGATCTTCTCCAGGGCGTCCGAGAAATCGCGCATGGTCACCTGGCTGCTGCCGCGTCGCGCCGCCATGAGCGAGGCCTCGTTCACCAGGTTCCGCAGTTCCGCGCCCGTCGCTCCCGGCGCATTCTCGGCGACGCGGTGCAGATCCACATCGGGGGCCAGTGGCACGTCGCGGGTGTGGATCTTGAGGATCTCGGCGCGGCCGTTCTTGTCCGGCGGCTGCACCACGATACGCCGGTCGAAGCGCCCCGGACGCAGCAGGGCCGGGTCGAGCACATCGGAGCGATTCGTGGCCGCCAGCACCACCACGTGCGTCTGGGCGTCGAAGCCGTCCATTTCGGTGAGGATCTGGTTGAGGGTCTGCTCGCGCTCCTCGTTGCCCCCCAGTTCGCCTCCGCCGCGGCGGCGCCCGATGGCGTCGATCTCATCAATGAAAATGATCGCCGGCGCCGCCGCGCGCGCCTGCTGAAACAGGTCGCGCACCCGGCTGGCCCCTACCCCAACCACCATCTCGATGAACTCCGAGCCGCTCATCGAGAAGAAGGGCACATCGGCTTCACCGGCCACGGCGCGGGCCAGCAGCGTCTTGCCGGTGCCGGGGGGGCCTTCCAGCAGAACCCCGCGGGGGATCCGCGCGCCCAACCTCTCGTACTTCTCCGGATTCTTCAGAAAATCAACGATCTCGATCAGTTCCTGTTCCACCTCGTCGATCCCCGCCACGTCCTCGAAGGTAACGCGCTGCGCCGTAGAGGGATCGTAGCGGCGGGCGCGCGCCCGACCCAGGCCAAATACCCCGCCGGCGCCGCCTGCGCCGCGCAGCGCCCGTGAGCTGAGCCACAGGAAGCCGCCGATCAGCAGCAAGGTCGGCCCAAAGGCCAGCAGCAGCGTCCACAGCGGTGAACGGGCCTGCTCAAGGGGCTCGGCGGTGATCACCACGCCGTTCGTCTCCAGCAGGGTGATCAACTCCGGATCGGGAATGAGCGCCGGCTTGATCGTGGCGAACCGGCGGTAGACGCGTTCCCCGGCGGGGGGCGGGTCACTCGCTGGCGTCAGCACCACCAGCCCGTGCGGGCCTTCGCTGGCCGTGACCGGCTGGCGGAACTCGCCCTGAATGTCCTCGCCCCGACTGGTGATCGCTACCACGTTTCCGGCTGCAACCTGTTCCTTAAAGACGGTATAGGGAATGGTGATATAGTTCGGCTCGGCGGGAAAGAGCCAGTTGATCAGCAGGTAGTTCAGGACCAGGAGCACGAGAAACGTGATCCAGAAACTCCCGCGCCGGGCGGGTTGCCACATAGGCCGCTGGTTGGCGCCCTGTCCGGGCGCCGGTTGCGTGGCAGGGGGCATGCCACGGGGAAGTGGCGCCATAGTTGTCCTCATCAGAAATGAAAGAAGTGTTCTCAGGAGGGCGCGGCCCTCCCGGACCCTCCTGACCGGCGGGCCGGGGACTCGAGAAACCAGGTTTTGCTTCATTATACGCCGGAAGTAACGCCCACCGATCGTGATTGCGATGAGTGCCAGGACTGTGGTACACTGCCTTCGGTTTTCGCCCGCGACGTGGAGGTTTGCCCGGTGACGCAGGACGATCAGCAGACACCCGAGCGCGGCTCGGAGGGCCGGATCAGCCGCGATACACTGCTCTTGCTCGGCGCCCTCACCTTTCTTATTCTTGCCGTTGCTCTGACGTTCCTGTTTACGCCCAACAGTGGTACGAACATCGGTCAAGTCCCGGCTACCGCAACCCCCGCTCCCGCCACCGAGGCGGCGCCGTCGCCGGTTGCTCCTCTGGCAACCCTGACTTCTGTTCCCGCAGCGTCCTACCCTGGCCCTGAAGTGATCGGTCAGGCGCCGACGGCATCCCCCCTGGTTCCTACCGGTCAACAAGGGGCGGCCACGGCGAGTCCGGTTGTGCCCGAGGAGCCGTATCCCGGCCCGGTGGGGGAGGGAACTCCTCCACCCCTGCCGACCTTCAACCCCACGGTCATCCAGCCCACGGCGCCCCCGCCGCCTACGCGCGCGCCTGAGGTGATCCAGCCTACCGTTCCGCCACCGATCCAGCCGCCTCCCACGGCGCCGCCACCCCCAACGCCAACCTCCGATCTGGCCCTTGAGGTGACCCCGACGCCGGTTCCCACCGTGCCGCCGGCGACACCTACCACGCCGCCCCCGCCCCCTGCGGATGTGCTGCAAGGCAGCGTGCGCTGGTCCGCCGCGCAGGGGCCGATCATCCTCCGGCGTGACGTGCAGATCCCTCCGGGGTCAGAGTTGCTCATCGAGCCGGGAGTGGAGGTGCGCCTCGATCCGGGGGTGTCCATTTTTGTAGATGGCGGACGGTTGCTGGCCGCGGGAACGGCAGCCGAACCGGTGCGCTTCGTCGGGAACACCGGCGCCCGCTGGAGCGGCCTGTTCGGGCGCCCGGACAGCGTGATGGTGCTGGAGCATACGGAGGTGCGCGGCGGGGGCGTGGGCGGCACGGTGATGGCCGTGGATCGCAGTAACCTGACGGTGCGGAACAGCCGCTTTTTCGACAATGGCGGCGGCATTATCACCACCGACACCCGCCTGGAGATGAGCGACACCCAGATGTACGGCAACGACATCCCCTTTGGCGCGGCGCTGGAGGTGAGTTTCGCCCGCGGCAACTTCGTCACCCTCACCCGCAATCGCTTCGGTGGCAATCGCCTCACCGATGGTTCGCCCCAGGTCCGTCTCAACAACAGCAGCCCCTTTGAAACGCTGAACCTGACAATTGACGGGAACCTGGTGACCGGCGGCACGCCCAATTTGCAGTTGACGACCAACGGCCCGCTCCAGGGCGCCGTGGTTTGCAATACGCTCGTCGGCGACGACAACGGTTTTGGGATCCGCACCGCCACGAAACAGGTGGCCCCCAACGGGGCCCTGCCTATGGAGCTGCGCGTCGAGCAGAACTATATTGACGACCATGTCCCGCCCATCATCCCGATCTATCTGCGCTTTGGGCTTGGCCGCGGCGCGACCAGCGAGATCTTCCTCGATATGCGCAATAACTGGTGGGGCGATGCCTCGGGCCCCTATGACCCCGACCGCAACGCCGATGGGCGCGGCGACTCGGTGGGAGTGAACATCGAGTTCATCCCCTGGTTGCGGACGCCGCCCTCCTGCGCCCCTCCGCGTTAGTCCCCGTCCCGGCTTCGTTGCCAGCTTGTTGGTCGAAGCATTGGCGTAGCCAATGCTTCGACCTCACCGGGTGACGGCTGACCCGCCAGATGGGCTCGAACCCCATGGCGTTTCTCGAAACGATTGACCCGCGACGCCGGCGGCGCGAGCACAGCGAGCTACACGACGCAGGGTCCTCAGGGGATCGATCTTTCCGGTCAGTGCTCTAGTTCCCCGTCTCGACCTCTACTTTCGTCGAGGGTCGGGTCTTTGGCTCGGCCCCTTCAGTCTGCTCATTCACCACTCGGTTGACTTCGCGCGCCGCGACGTCCAGGCCGCGAATGGCCGCCCGGGCGATGCCCAGGTGGAGCCGGCCCACTGCGGCGAAGAGATCGGTAGTGGCGTCCATTGCCTCGCTGCGGGCGCGGGGCGGCAACAGGTACAGCGGCCAGCTCGCCGCTGCCAGCCCCAGACGCGCCACACTGGCCCCCAGCGTGCTGGCCGCATCGATCAGGTCGTCGCCCCGGCCCGCGGCGCCGCCCTGGTTGCGTGTCTCTGTCATATATGTACCTCCTTGGCTGTTTCCGACAATTCCCATTATAGTCCGCCGGTGGCCGTGTGTCTATGTCGTTGCCTGACATCGGGACGAAACAGGGTGTTCCTGGGAGGGCTGCGCTCTTTCCCACCTTCCCAGAGAGCGTGGATACGGGGAAATCCTGGTTCTCTACCCGCTTCCGCCCAGAAGGTGGGCCGTCGCTTCTCACCCTCCCCCGCCGAGCGGAGGGTGAAGACCAAACCCCCGATCTTCACCTCAGCCGTCCATGAAATGCGTACCCACCGCCCGATGAAAACCGGCCCGGGTCCGGCCGCCGCGTGCTGCGGCCCTATCGGCTATCGGCTAGCGGCTATCGGATTTTCACGTTAGGGCGCCGCCAGGATCTCGAGACGCGCGTCGCCGTCTATGTCCTCTACGCCGACCCGGCGCCACGCGCCGGCCGTCGATCGCCATTCGAGCTGAAAGCCCCACCCGTGCCAGCGCCAGACCGAGACGCGCTCCCCGGCGTCTCCCGGCGCCGCGCCGCCCTCCAGCGCCACCAGTTCGCCGCGCCCGTCGCCCTCCAGGTCGGCCCAGGCCAGGTCCTGAATGGGCGTCGTGGGCGCCGAACCGCCCCAGATGATCCGAAAGCGCCCTCCGCGCCAGCCCAGCAGGTAGGGCTGCGAACGCAACCGTCCGGTCTCATCGGGCTGCCAGAGGAGCAGCAAGAGTTCGGCGCGCCCGTCGTCGTCAGGGTCGCCGGCCAGCACGCGGGTGATCCGCCAGTCCGGGTGCTCGTTGCGCCAGACCACCGGCGCGTCGGGGCCGGGGCCGTCGCGCAGGGTCAACACACCCGCCGCGTCAAGGTCGGCCCACAGTGGTTCGCCATCGCCGCGCAGATCGGCAGGGATCTGCACAGGGTGAGGAGCGAGGGAGGCTGCCGTTGTGACGGGCTGGCCGCTGGCCCCGTCCCAGCGCCAGACACTCGTGGCCCCGGGTTGCGCTCGCGCTCCGGCCGTTGCAGGCATCATGGGCGTCTCAGAGGGGGAAGGCGCGGACCGGTGCAGGGCCTCCAGCGCCGCGCGCCATGCCGCGCTCTCCGGCGCGAGGGGGCGCGGGCGCCCGCCTGCCGTGGCCACGGGCGTGACGGCGAGCAGGGCCACCCCCTCGCGGTCGAGCAGCGCCCGCAGCACTGCCCCGCTGCTCAGGGCCGGATTGGCCGGCCCGTCGAAGAGAAAATTGCCCAGGGAGTAGGCGACGATCCCCGCGCGTTCCCCGGAGGCCAGGCTTTCAACCGGCTGGAGCACATGGGGATGGGCCCCCAGCACCAGATCGGCCCCCGCAGCGACCAGCCGCGCGGCCCAGGCCCGTTGTCGCACCCCCGGCTCGGCGGCGTATTCCACGCCCCAATGGACCAGCACTACCACCGCGTCGGCTTCGGCGCGCGCCGCCGCTACCGCCTCCAGCGCCCGGACGCTGAGCCAGGCGCGCCCCTGGGGGCAGCGCTCCGCGTCAGGCGGACAGTCCGCGAAATCGGGGTTCGGCCAGGCGCGATCGTCAGCAGGGGCCAGCCCTCCGCGTCCATCCGCGGGATCGCGCACGTCGTTGAAGGCCAGCACCGCCACGCGCAGCCCGCGGGCGTTCAGCATCACCGGCGCCAGCGCCGCCGCCTCGCCCGGACCGGCCCCGGCAGCGGCTATGCCTGCCTCGCGCAGTGTGGCCAGTGTCTCGGCCAGGCCCTCCGCGCCGGCATCGAGGGCGTGGTTGTTCGCCAGGCCCAGCAGGTCGAAGCCGGCAGAAGCAAGCGCCGCAACCTGCGCCGGCGGCGCCAGCAAGCGGTACGGCCCCGGTCGCGCGGGGGCGCTGGCCGTGGTGAGCGGGCTTTCCAGGTTGCCCAGGGTCAGATCTCCTGCCAGCAATGGGCGACTGTCCGCCAGCAGCGCCGTCGCGCCCAGGCGCTCGGCGTTGCGGGCCACCCCGCGCGCCAGCATCACATCCCCGACGGCCCGCAGGTCGAGGGTGGCGCCGCCGGTCCACCCTGGCCGGGTGTAAAGCGTCTGCCAGCCGCGCAGGTCCGGCGGCGCCGCCGCGGGCGCGGCG
>DAOUDA010000246.1:0-21313 GCA_034431835.1 Chloroflexaceae bacterium
TCACCGACCCGCAGGTGGCGGTCGTCGGGCAGACAGACGAAGAAGTGGTCGGCTCAGGCGTGCGCTGCTGGTGCGGCACGATTCCGCTGGAGTATGTCCCGCGCGCGGGCGCAACGCATCAGACGGATGGAATTGCCAAAATCGTGATTGACCGCGATACGCAGGAAGTGAAAGGCGTCTCGCTGGTGATGCCCAACGCGGGCGAAGTCATCCACGAAGCGGCGATGGCGATGCGCTTCCACGCCAGACTGGACGATTTCATTGACCTGATTCACGTCTATCCCACCATGGCAGAAGCGTTGAAGATCGCGGCGATTTCGTATTTCAAGGATCCTGCCAGGTTGTCGTGCTGTGCGGAGTGAGAAAAACAACGTCCCGGCGTTATACTTACCTTCATGAGCGCTCCCGATGCCGCCCAATTTTTACGCCCTGGCGACCGGTTCAACTTGCTCTTTGAGCACATGCCGATGGGGGTTGCTATCCTCGACCGGCAATGCCGCATCCAGCGTTACCATCCGACCCGGGCGATTTTGCGGTGCGCTATGCTCCCCTGACCGGAGCGCCGCTTGCGCCGGGCGTGGGGTATTTCGAACATTTGCCGGGCAGTGAGCCGATTGTTCGCCCGCTCGTGGGCACTTGTCGCATTCTGGGCGTTTCTGGACGAGCGACGCGCCCGGCATGGCCCCCCGATGTACGCTCGTGGAGGTTGCTCGCGAAGTTGAAGCAGCGCCAGCACCTCAAGCATCCCTCCCCCCCCATCGGATACATGGCCCTTCCGCTGCGGCCGCCGCGCCGCCCGGCCCGCGCGTGCAGCAGTGTTCCGAGCCTGCACCCCGCTGGCGCAGCGCCTGGCCGAGCATTGCGTCACCTTCGCCGGTGAACGGTCAGCAATGAACGATGGCAGGATCATCCCGGACGCTGCGCGCGGCGCGACCATCCGCTCTACCCGGCATCGAAAGCAACCGCGGCTATTTCGCGCGCCGCCCGCCGGACGGGCCGCGCGGGGTGGGCGTTGCATCGCTTATGCCATTTCCTGGTCGCGCGGGTCGGCCAGAACCGTGGCCGGCGCGTCGCGCTGGCCGTCGGCGCTTCTGGGGGCAATCACAACGATGCTCTCCTTGCGCAGCACCAGCCGCACCGGTGTGCCGGGCGGCAGCGGCAGGGCGGTGTATGACGATGCCGGATGGGCCACCTCGACCAGATGGCCATCGCCGAGGGCCACGCGCAGGTGGTGCAGGTGCCGTCCCGGACGCCGTTCGATCACCTGTCCTTCCAGCAGGTTCTGCCCGAGCATGCGGTTCAAGGGCCGATCGGGGTAGATCAGGCGGATGTCTTCCGGGCGAATGTAGGCCGTCACCTCTGCGCCTGGCGGCAGATCGAGCGGCGGCGCGGCCAGCAGTCTGCCATCCCAGTCGAGCACCGTCTGCGCCGGAGTCACCTCGACCACCCGCGCCGCAATCGCGTTGGGGATCCCCAGGATCTCCAGGACCCGCCGGTTGGCCGGGCGGGTGAAGACGTCGTCCAGTTGTCCGATCTGCTCCACGCGCCCGTCGCGCACCACCGCCAGGCGGTGGCCCACGGCAAAGGCGTCGTCGAGGTTGTGGGTCACGTAGATCACGATCAACTGCTGCTCGGCCTGGAGGGCGCGCAGATCGGCGTGGAGGCGCTCACGGATGCGGCGATCCAGCGCCGAGAAGGATTCGTCGAACAGGAGCACGCGCGGCTCGGCCGCCAGGGCGCGGGCGATCGCTACGCGCTGCTGCTGGCCGCCCGAAAGTTCGTGCGGCATGCGATGCGCCAGATGATCCAGACGCATGCGCTCCAGCAGCGCCATGGCCCGCGCGCGGGCGTCACGCCGCCCGGCCAGTGGAAAGGCCACATTCTCCAACGCCGTCAGATGCGGAAAGAGGGCGTACTGCTGAAAAACGTAGCCGACCCGGCGCTTGCGCGCCGGGAGATGGACGGAACGGGCCCCCGGCTCGCGCCGGAAGAAGAGCGTGTCATCGAGCGCGATCCGTCCCCGATCCGGGCGCATCAACCCGGCGATGGCCTGCAGCGTCTGGGTCTTGCCGGCCCCCGACGGCCCGAAGAGCACCAGGATCTCCGCCCCGACGCTGAACTGCATGTGGAGCAGCATCGGCCCGAGGCGTTTTTCAAACTCAACTTGTAGCTGTGGGACCATGGATCGCCCCCTTCGCGCCTGTTCGTATCCCCGGGGTATCTGATGATGTTCCGGGAGGGCGTTGCCCTCCCCGGCCGTCCCCTTCCGCAGGGGCGCGGGGAAACCCGGTTGCCCCACCCTGCCCTCCCCACGCGGCGGGAAAAGGGGGGTTCCGGGAGGGCGTTGCCCTCGCCGACCCTCCCTGCGGCAGGGGCGCGGGGAAACCCGGTTGCCCCGCTCTGCCCTCCCCACGCGGCGGGAGGGGGTTTCCGGGAGGGCGTTGCCCTCCCCGGCCCTCCCTGCGGCAGCGACGAGGCGCATTACTCGTCAACCGCATCCGAGCGGGCCTCGCGGCGGGCGCGCTGCGGCGGCGGCTCCAGCCAGCGCACCCAGAGCAGGCCAACGAAGGCCATGCTGGTCATCACCAGCACCATCAGGTGCGCGTCGGCGTAGCGTTGGGCCTGGACGGCATCGTAGATCGCCACCGGCAGGGTCTGGGTGCGTCCGGGGATATTGCCGGTGACCATCAGCGTCGCGCCGAACTCGCCGAGTGCCCGCGCCCCGCCGAGGATGATGCCCGCCAGGATGCCGCGCCGGGCCAGCGGCAGGGTGATCTGCCAGAAGATGCGCCACTCGCTCGAACCCAGGGTGCGCGCGGCGTTTTCCAGCACCGGGTCAACGTTCGCCAGCGCCGCCCGGCTGCTCTGGATCATCAACGGTAGCCCGACCACCGTCGCGGCGACCACCGCGGCCGGCCAGGTGAACAGGATGCGCACATTGAACCATTCGACCAGCGGGCTGCCGCGGCCCAGGGCCAGCAACACGTAGTAGCCGATCACGCTTGGCGGGAGCACCAGCGGAAGCAGGAGGAGCGTCTCGATCACGATTTGCCCTGGCAGCCGGACGCGGGTGAGCAACAGGGCCAGCGCCAGACCGAGCGCAGTGATGCAGAGTGTCGCGATCGTGGTTACCTGGACGGAGAGCCAGAAGGCGGGCCAGTTCATTCGCTTATCTCACCAGGAAGAATAAACCCGTACTGCTTCATGATAGCGTGCCCGTCGGGGCCTTTGACAAAAGCAATGAACTGGCGGGCCTCGGCCTCGCGCGGCGTGCCCCGGATCGCCGCCGCCATCTGGAACAGTGGGTGGTCGGGGTGCAACTCCGCCGGAACGATCGTCCAGGAACCGTTGCCCTGAACACTGAGTGACAGCGCCACGATCGCCACAGCAACGTTGCCCGTATCGGCCAGGGTGAGCGTCTGGGCGACGTTCTCGCCGTACACCAGTCGAGGCTCGACGGCCTCCCAGATCCCGGCGCGCTGCAGCGCCTCTTTCGCCGCCTGGCCGTAGGGTGCGTGCTCGGGGTTGGCGATCGCGATCCGCGCATACTCCGGGGCGACCAGATCCTCGATGCGTTCGGGTTTGTGCGGGCTGTCGGGGCGCGTCCAGAGGGTTAAGCGGCCCTGGGCGTAGACCTCCATGGTCTCAGGGATGACCAGCCCGTTGCGGTTCAATTCCTCGATAAACGACTTGTTCGCCGCGAAGAACACATCGAACGGCGCGCCGCGCTCGATCTGCTGGGCAAGCTGGCCGGTTGAACCGAAGTTAAAGATCACGCGGATGCCGGTCTGCTGCTCGAACAGCGCGCCGATCTCCTGGAACGCCGGGGTCAGGTCGGCCGCCGCCGCCACCGTAAGCTCGGCGCTCGCCTGCGCCGTGGCGCTGGCCGCGGATCGATCCGCTGGCGCGCCCGTCCCCGGCGCGCCGCAGGCGGCGAGGAGTAACAGCAGGATGCCGATTAGCGGAATGAGGATGGACAGTTTCATCGCGCCTCCAGCATAAAAGTCATTTCGGATTTTGGATTTCGGATTGCTGTCGCGCGTATGCATCGTCTTCAACAGGAATTGGCATAGGCCTGTGACCCACAGCTCCACAGCGCCACAGCTCCACAGCTCCACAGCTCCACAGCTCCACAGCTCCACACCTCCACACC
Organism: Chloroflexaceae bacterium; assembly: GCA_034431835.1. Lineage (GTDB taxonomy): Bacteria > Chloroflexota > Chloroflexia > Chloroflexales > Chloroflexaceae > JACAEO01. The sequence continues at coordinate 4,154 of DAOUDA010000246.1, forward strand.
TCCACCCGAAATCCCGCATCGCCGCGGTTCATGGCCCCACCCCCCACAGGCGCACCGTGCCATCGGTGGCCGCCGAGGCCAGCAACGTTCCATCGGGAGCAAACGCGACCGACGTGACCGCGCCGGGATGACCGTCCAGCGTTGCCGCCACCTGGCCCGTCGCCGCCTCCCAGAGCACCACCTGGCTCTCCGGGACGCTCGCGTTGCGTGTCGTGGCCGCGGCCAGCAGCGCCCCGTCGGGGCCAAAGGCGAGATGGCGAAACAGCCGATCGGGGTCGTCGAGCTTCAGGGTGCGGATGGCTTTGCCACGGGCCAGGTCCCAGAGGATCACGCTGTCGAGGGTACGGGAGGCCAGGATGGCGCTGCCGGGCGCGAAGGCCACCTGATTTACCCCCGACATGGTGCTCTTGTGCGTGAGGACGCGCAGTAGGGTTCCATTGGCGGCATCCCAGACGCGGACCTCGGCATCCACGCCCATGGCCACAAAGCGCCCGTCGGGTGAAAAGACTGGGTCCGAGAAACTCGGCATGCCGCTCAAGGCGCCCCCCAGGGTTGGCGGGGTGTCAATGGCCCAGATCTGCCCGCCGGTGGTCAGATTATACAGCAACAGGCGCCGTGAGGCGGCCATGACGAAACAGGTTCCAGTGGGAGATACCGCAAACGCAGGCGAATTAGTGGGCAGGGAGAGCAACCTGAGCGTATCGCCGGCAACATCGGGCAGGCCAAGGCGATCGCCCGGCTCGGCCGCCGGTCGCGCGCGCAGCAGCGCCTGGCGCCCATCGGGGGTGAAGGCGACCGCCGGCAGGTCGGCCCAGATGCGCCAGCGGGCCTTGCCGCTGTCGAGATCCCAGAGGATGCTTTCCTGGCCCCCGCCGTCGCCAGGGTCGCCCCGTCGGGGGCAATCGCCACCTGCCGCAACGCGGTGGTAAAGGCGCGCACCAGGGGCGGCGCATCGGGCGCGGCCAGATCCCAGACCACGAGCCGCTCGGGGCCAGCCGCCATCAGACGGGCGCCATCGGGGGCATAGGCCAGCGTGGCGTCGGCCAGCCCGGGGGCGACCTCGGCGGGCACGGGGAGCGGCGGCAACTCGCGCCACTGCGGCAGGCCCCAGCGACGCACGATCGCGCCCTCGATCGCCGCCACCTGCCCCCCGTCGGGGGGCAACGGCGATTTCCGCCAGCCTTCCCAGATCACGGAGCTTCTGGCCGCTCTCCACGTCCCACAGGCCGGTCCCGCCGCCATTCTCCTGCACGATCAGCAGCGGCGCACCGGGAACAAAGAGCAGCCGTTCAACCTGATAGGCGATACCGGTGAGCGTCTGGCGGGTGGCGCCCTAAGCCAGGTCCACTACGGCGACGCTGAGCGCTGGCGGCGTGGTGGCGAAATCCGCCCGCCCGATGGCCAGGAGGCGCCCGTCAGCAGAGAAAGCGACGGTCCCGGCGGAGGGGTCGGTCAGAGTGCGCACCTCGCGGCCCCGGGCATCGGTGATGACCAGGCGCCCGTCCTCGACAACGATGGTGTTGCTGCCAACCTGTTCGGCGCGGGCGGTGTGGAGGGCCAGGAGCGCGCCGCCGGGCGCCAGGGTCAGGCGCGCCGTGAGGGGGATGGGCACGGGCGTGGCGCGATCCGCCGCTAGATCCCAGATCAGCAGTTCCTCCAGCGGATCCTGGGGATCGAAGCTCCATAGCAGGAGGCGCTGTTCGGGCAGGGCCCCGACGGCCAGCAACGGCGGCTGAGGACCGAAGAGGGGGCCGATCTGGCCGGTGGCCGGATCGAAGAGGGCCAGGCCCAGATCGGTGGAAAGGGCGATGCGCCCGTCATCGAGCCAGAAGGCCGCCCGCGGCGCGCCGATCCCGCCGAGCGTGGCCAGGGTGATGGCCCGAGCGGCGTTGGCAGGGGTCAGGGGGGCCAGCGGGCCGGCCAGGGGTTGCCCGGATAGTCGCTTCAGCGGAGCGACTGGCGGTGGCGGGGGCAAGGGCGGGGCGGTGGCAGGCAGGGGCGCCAGACCGTTGCATCCGGTCAGCAGCAGCAGCAAGCACCCGAGCCGGCGCCAGCGGAAGCGGCAGGGTGGCATAGAGGGACTTTCTTCGGCGCGCCCGTTGCGAAAGAGGGCGTCTCCCTGAGATACTGGGAATCAGCACAGCGAATTGCCTGTATGGTTCCAACGGGGCTACAGGCGCTCGCGACAGCGAATCCAGCCGTCCATAGCAGTATAGCAAATCTTGCCTGCAACCCCTTGCTACGATAATCTGGTTGTGATATAGCAGTCCTACGCCATCTCTAAACAGCGACCTTCCGTGCGGGCGCAGCGCGTTGCGTCCGTACGGGTACGTCTGATACTTCGGGCTTCACAATCTGAAGAGGACTGCTTTTACGGGGAGGGCTTCGGCCTCCCACGCCCCCTCCCGCGGCATCCATCCCTATCATCGTGACAGACCACTAGTACGCTCCCAACAAAAGGCTGCGGTAAACACAGGTCCCTCACGGGAGGGTTCGGGAGGGGGCAGCCCTCCCAAACCCTCTAACTTGCGATTACTCACCTGAATCTTAGTTTTTAATTAATATTTATTTTATACCCGCTTAACCTTCTGGCGCTAGGGTAGTAGGTGCATCCTGCTGCTTCATACCTGCCCGTGCGGAACCGCTGTGCCTGGAAGGAGAGGGGTATGTTCAGGAGCCTCGGGTTGCTGCTGCTGGTGTTCGGCGTGCTGCTTTCGGCGTGTGGTGGCGGTGGCGGCGCCGCTGGCGGTGGCGGCGCCGCTGGCGGCGGCGCGGCGAGCGATGCCACGTCAGGCGAGATTACCGTGTATACGGCCCTTGAGGACGATCAGATTGCCGTGTATCTGCCGCTCTTCAACGAGAAGTACCCCAACATCAAGGTCAACATCGTGCGCGACTCGACCGGCGTGATTACCGCCCGGCTGCTCGCCGAGAAGGACAATCCGCAGGCCGATGTGGTCTGGGGCCTGGCCGCCTCCAGTCTGCTGCTGGCCGATCAGCAGCAGATGCTCGAACCCTACGCCCCCGCCGGCCTGGAGAAGATCCGCGCCAACTTCCGCGACAGCGCCAACCCGCCCCACTGGGTCGGGATTGATGCCTGGTTCTCGGCCTTCTGCGTCAATACTGTCGAACTGGCCGCCAAGGGTCTGCCCATGCCCTCGAGCTGGAAGGACCTCACCAACCCCGTGTACCGCGGCCTGATTGTTATGCCGAACCCGAACTCCTCTGGCACGGGCTACCTGTCGGTCTCGGCCATTCTGCAAATGATGGGCGAAGAGGAGGGCTGGAAGTACCTCGATGCCCTGCACGAGAACATCGCCGCCTACACCCACTCTGGTTCCAAGCCCTGCAAGATGGCCGGCGCCGGCGAGACGGTGATCGGCGTTTCGTTCGACTACCGCGCCATCAAGCAGAAGGCTGACGGCCAGCCCATCGAGCCGGTCTTCCCCACCGAAGGCTCGGGCTGGGACATCGAGGCCAATGCCCTGGTCAAGAAGGCCAGCATCAAGCCCGCGGCCCGCACCTTCCTCGACTGGGCCATCAGTGACGAGGCGATGGTTAAATACGCCGCCAGCTACCCGATCACGGCCGCCGAAACTACGGTGGGTGTGCCGGAAGGCTACCCGCCCGACCCGGTCAAGCAGTTGATCGCCAACGACTTCAACTGGGCCGCCGCCAACCGCGAGCGCATCCTGACGGAGTGGATGCGGCGCTACGATACCAAGTCCGAGCCGAAATAATGCGCCTATGATTTGGGGAAACCGGGTTTCCCCATCCCCCTTGCCCGCGGGAGGGTCCGGGAGTGCCCGGCCCTCCCGGAAACATCCCTTTGCGGGGGGAGGCTCGGAGGGGCGAAGCCCTCCGAGAGGCCCTGTCCGATTGTAGTACTACCTGCGTCCGGACCGGCATGGCTCACGCCTACTTACAGATTGACCACGTCAGCAAACGCTTCGACCGCACCCTGGCTCTCGATGACGTCTCCCTCGAAATTGGCGAGGGGGAGTTCGTCTTCTTGCTGGGGCCGAGCGGCTGCGGCAAGACCACGCTCCTGCGGATCATCGCCGGGCTGGAAGAACCGACCGCCGGGCGCATCATCCAGGCCGGGCAGGACGTGACGCGCCTGCCCCCGTCCAGACGTAACTTCGGCATCGTCTTTCAGTCGTATGCCCTGTTTCCCAATCTCACCGTCTTTCAGAACATCGCTTACGGCCTGGAGAACCGCCGCGAACCCCGCGTGAAGATCCGCGCCCGCGTGGCGGAGATGCTGGAACTGGTGGGCCTGCCGGAGTACGCTTCCCGCTACCCCGCGCAACTGAGCGGCGGGCAACAGCAGCGTGTCGCGCTGGCGCGCGCCCTGGCGATTTCTCCCGGTCTGCTGCTGCTCGATGAGCCGCTCTCGGCGCTGGACGCGCGGGTGCGCGCCAATCTGCGCATCGAGATTGCCCGCCTGCAGCGCCAGCTTGGCATTACCACCGTGATGGTCAGCCACGACCAGGAGGAAGCCCTGACCATGGCCGACCGCGTGGTGGTGATAGAGCGGGGCCGGATCGTGCAGGTGGGTGAACCCGAGGTCATCTACCACCAGCCGGCGACGCCCTTTGTGGCCGACTTCGTGGGATTGATGAATTTCCTGCCGGCGGTGGCGTGCGGCGACCACCGCGTGAGGTTCCAGGATACCGTCCTGGAACTGGGCCACGGTCTCGAACAGCCCGCCGGTCAGCCGGTGACGCTGGCGATCCGCCCCGAGCAGGTGCAGGTTGCGCGTAACGGGCACGCCGTCAATCTGCTCTGGGCGCGAGTAGAGGAAATCGAGTTTATCGGTCCCTTCTACCGCCTGCACCTGCGCCTGGGCCAGGAGACTCCCATGATCGCCTACATGCCGCCGGAGCACTCCTCTGAGGCCGCCATCGGCGCGGGCATGACGATCCCCGTCGAGTTGCCGCCGCAGCACCTGCGGGTCTACCCGGCCAGTGCGTGAGTTTTCGCCCGGCGGGGAAGTGTGGAGGGCGCAGCCCTTCGCGATCCGCTGGTTCCGTCCGCGGCGGGCGGAACCAGCGGTTGCGGGCAGGCGTAGCCTCCCCGCGCCCCTCCATAAGTAGAGGCTGTTCCCGGGAGGGTGCAGCCCTCCCCGACCCTCCGGCGGGCGGGGGCGCGGGGAAACCCGGTTTCCCCGTCTGCCCCTACAGGGGACAAGAGAGGTTTCCGGGGAGGGCGCGGCCCTCCGGCGGGCTGGGGCGCGGGGAAACCCGGTTTCCCCGCCTGCCCCCACAGGGGACAAGAGAGGTTTCCGGGGCAGGCGCGGCCGCCTACAACGACAATGCAAGAGGAGCATCTCAAACGCATCCTGATCCTGCTGGTACTGGCCTGGCTGCTCGTCGGGGTCGTGCTGCCGCTCGTGCCGCTGGTGCAGCGCAGCTTTTCGGACCAGGAAGGCAACTGGGTCGGGCTGGCCAACTATCGGCGCTATTTTGGCACCCCGGCGCTGGCGATCTCCTTCACCAACAGCCTGAGCGTGTCGCTGACCACGATGTTCCTGGCGGTGACCCTGGCCTTCGGGTACGCCTACGCCCTGACGCGCACATGCATGCCGGGGAAACGGGCCTTCCTGCTGGCGGCCATGCTGCCGCTCTACGTGCCGCCCCTGGCCCACGGCATCGGCCTGGTCTACCTGTTCGGACGCAAGGGGCTGATCACCACCGGCTTCGGCGGCCTTATCCCCGGCTGGGACATTCAACTCTACGGTTTTACCGGGATCGTGCTGGGCGAACTGCTCTACGTCTTTCCCCAGGCCGTCATGATCCTGCTGGTCGCGGCGAGCCTGGCCGACGTGCGGCTCTACGAGGCCAGCGAGTCGCTCAGCGCGTCGCCGCTGCGCACCTTCCTCACCGTGACCCTGCCCAGCATGCGCTTTGGCCTGATCAGCGCCGTCTTCGTCTCCTTCACCCTGGTGCTGACCGATTTCGGTGTCCCCAAGGTGGTCGGGGGTAACTACAATGTACTGGCGACGGACATTTACAAGCAGGTCATTGGCCAGCAAAACTTCGAGATGGGCGCGACGATCAGCATCCTGCTGCTCATTCCTACGGCGATCGCCTTTCTGGCGGATCGCATCGTGCAGCGCCGGCAGGCGGCGGCGCTATCGGCGCGCTCGACGCCGTTCCAGCCCCGCCCGCGCCCCTGGATGGACCGCGCGGCATTCGTCTATTGCCTGCTGCTGACCCTGGCCGTGTTCGGGGTGATCGCCACGGTCTTCCTGGCGGCGCTGGTGGAGTTGTGGCCGTACAATCTCACCCTGAGCCTCAAACACTTCGACTTTTCGCGTGTGGGGGGCGGCGGCTACAACGCCTTCTGGAACAGCGTGCGCATGTCGTTGTACACCGCCGTAGCGGGCACGGCGATCACCTTCATCGGGGCCTATCTGATTGAGAAAACAACACCCCTAAAAACGGCACGGTCAGCGGCGTACTTTTTCTCGATGCTTCCAGTAGCATTGCCGGGCATGGTCATCGGTCTGGCCTACATTTTCTTCTTCAATCCGCTGGAATGGCGCATTGGCGGCTTCACCATTCCCAATCCGTTCACGTTTATGTACGGCACCATGGCCATCCTGGTGCTCTCCAACATCGTCCACTTCTACACCGTCAGCTTCATGACCGCCGTCACGGCCCTGAAGCAACTCGATCCGGAGTTCGAGGCGGTGTCCGCCTCGCTGGCGGCGCCCTTCTACCGCACCTTCTGGAAGGTCACCGTGCCGCTGAGCCTGCCGGCGCTGCTCGAAATGGCCATGTACTATTTCGTCAACGCCATGGTGACCGTCTCGGCGGTTGTGTTTCTCTACTCGCCGGCCCTGAAACTGGCTTCGGTCGCCATCGTCAACATGGACGACGCAGGCGACACTGCCGCCGCTGCGGCCATGTCGGTGCTGGTGATCCTCACCAGTGTGGGCGTGCGCCTGCTTTACGACCTGGCCACCCGCGGCATCGCCCGGCGCGCCCAGGCGTGGAAAGCGCGCTGACCCCCGCCGTGCGCCTCAAAGCGCGCCTGATGCTGGCCCGGGCCGGTTTGGGAGAGCGGTTCTTCTATTACTGGTAACATACTGGTATTGCTTCTCAGCGAACATGTTAACAAAACCGTAACCTGATCACCCTGCCTGGTTGCGTAGATGCGCTCGCCAGAAGGCGCGTCTGTGCAAGGTGTGTGTCTGCAAACATAGGAGCGAACCAACGATGCCCGCTACGTCCCCCAACGATCCCCGCTCTCCCGGTGCAACGCCAGCGCAGCAGACCAACTCATCCTTTGACGGCACACTCGAATAGCAGCAACAGCTACTCGACATTCTCAAAACTCTGTTCGAACATACTCCGGAAGCGATTGGCATTTCTGGGATCGATGGGCGAATAACCTACGCCAATTCTGCCTATCGCACACTGTTGGGCTATGGCGATGAAACCATCGGCGTTGATTGGCGCGTTTTCTACCCGCCCGAATCCCTGGCTCGCCTCGATGCGATCAGTCAGGAGATCCTCGCCCACGGATTCTGGCGCGGTGTGCTGGAGCAGCAGGACCGGGACGGACGCCGCTTTCCGGCGCAGATTACCGCCATACTGCTACGGGATGCCGAAGGCAACCCATATGCTTATGCGGCAGTTATTCGTGACATAAGCGAAGAACAGCAGCGTGAAGCCGAATTGCACATGTTTAAGAACCTGGTGGAACGAGCGCCTGATGGGATTGTGATCGCCGACATGCAGGGGTACTATACCTATGCTAATACAGCGATGCATGCCCTGAGCGGCACGAACGACCTGATCGGTGCTTTTGGTCCCGACCTGGCCGCCGAAGAGCCAGAGATCGTACAGACCAATTTTCAGCAACTCATCGAGCAGGGCGTGGTACGCGTGACGACCCGCCTCAGGCGGAGTGATGGCAGTGTCATCCCCGTGGGCACCGTGACCTACTGGCTCGATGGACCGAATGGATCGAATGTGATTATCAGCTTTGTGCGCGATCTCACCGAGGAGCAGCGGCGCGAGCGGGAACGCCAGGAGTTGCAGGAGCAGGTCATTCGGGCCCAGCAGGCCGCGCTGCGCGAGCTTTCGACCCCCCTCATTCCGATTGCCGAAGGGGTTGTTGTCATGCCTCTCATTGGAAGCGTTGACAGCAACCGCGCGCAACTGGTTGTGGAAACGCTGCTCTCGGGGGTTGCCGAGCAGCACGCCAGCACCGCGATCATTGACATTACCGGGGTGCCGGTGATTGACACCCAGGTGGCGAACGCCCTGATCCGCGCCGCGCAGGCGGTAAAATTGCTCGGTGCGCAGGTGATCCTCACCGGCATCCGCCCGGAGGTAGCCCAGACGCTGGTGAACCTGGGGGTCGATCTGAGCGATGTCATCACGCGCAGCACGCTCCAGAGCGGCATCGCCGAGGCGCTGAATGGGTTGGGCGCGCACGGACTGAACGGGTCTGGAGGGAAGCGAGGCTAATACCATGATCAGGAGAGCAGGGAAACCTGGTTTCCCTGCCTTTCCACCAGTGTCGGGGCGCCGCTCCTTACCCTCCCCCGCCTCCCTCCGTCTGGCTTTCAGGGGCGGACAGAACACCCGAGCGAACACCGCCGCTACCCTGCATTGGGACGCCCCAACGCTCGGCTCGGCGCTCCCCGCTCCCGCAACGCGGGAGCGGGGCAGGGGTGAGGGTGAACCGGCGCATCCTCATGCCATCCACCGTAGCTGCGCGCATGCGTTCTGTCCGCCCCTGAACCGCCTGGCTGGAGGAGGGTGAGGAGTCACGAGGCTATACAGCGCAGGAGCCGGTCATGACCACCATCACCCGACGCCCCTACCGCGGCCCCCTCCGGGCCGTCATCCTTGACTGGGCGGGAACTGCCGTAGACCACGGCTCGTTCGCCCCGACCACCGTCTTCCTGCGCCTGTTCGCCGACCGGGGGGTGCCGATCACCCCCGACGATGCCCGCGCCGGCATGGGCCTGATGAAGAAGGAGCACCTGCGGGTGATCCTGGCCCGCCCGGTGGTCGCCGCGGCCTGGGAGGCCGTCCACGGCGCGCCGCCGACCGCGGGCGACATCGAGGACCTGTTCGACCGCTTTGTGCCCCTGCAACTGGCGGTTCTGGCCGACCACGCCGAGCCCATCCCCGGTCTGCTCGAGACCGTAGCGGAACTGCGCTGGCGCGGCCTCAAGATCGGCTCGACCACCGGCTACCTGCGAGCGATGATGGACGTGCTCGCCCCCGCCGCCGCCGCCCGCGGCTACGCCCCCGATTGCCTGGTCTGCTCCGATGAGGTTCCCGCCGGGCGCCCCGCTCCCTGGATGTGTTTCCTGAACGCCATGCGCCTGGGCGTCTACCCTATGGCCGCCCTGGTCAAGGTTGGCGATACGCCGGTGGATATCGAAGAGGGGCTGAACGCCGGCATGTGGACGGTGGGCGTGACCCTGACCGGCAGCCCGCTGGGGTTGACCGCCGCCGAGGTGGCCGCCCTGACGCCGCAGGAGCGCGCCGAGGCCCACGCGCGCATTGGCGGGCAACTGCTGGCCGCCGGCACGCACCTGGTGATCGAAGGGATAGGGGATCTGCCGGGCGCGATTGATGAGCTTGAGGCGCGCCTGCGCCGCGGCGAGACGCCGCTCACGTAATCCGCCGCTCTCCCGCCACGGCGCACCCCGACACGCTCCCCCCGTAGAGCGTCACCGGCAGGTTGACCTCGGCGGCGTAGCGTTCCACGATGCTCCGCAGCGCGCCTTCGGCCTCCGTGCGCCCCAGCGCCACCACGGTCGCGCCGCTCTCCGCCGCGGCGGCCCGCGCGCCGTACAGCCCCCGCGCCAGGCCCGTTCCGTACACACGACCGACCAGGTGGTCGGCGTGCGCGTCGCCGTGGCCCGCCGCCCGCTGCGCCCAGTGCGAGCGCAGCATCAGTTCGCCCACCAGCATGAGGTCGTCGTCGCGCTGGTCCTTGCTCGCCGCGGCCCGCAGCAGCGCCAGCGCCAGCCGCCCGCGCAGGTGCTCGTCCACCGCCAGGGCCGCGCTGGCCCGCACGGGGTAGCTTTGCGCGGGGTCGAGCGCCAGGCCCGGGAGCGATCCGTAGCGGGCGCGAAAGGTGCGCCCACGCAGGCTGGCGGGCAGCAGGTCGCGCAGGTGGCGCTCGAAGCGGTCCGGGCCGAGGTTGGCCAGGTAGCCCTGCCAGCGGGCGTGGGCGTCGGCGGGTGTCAACTCCTCGGCCTCGGCGGCCAGGCGGTAGGCCATCGCCGTGGCAACGCGGGTAAAGGCCGGCGCGCCCGGCCCCGGCCCCTCACCCACGCGCACGGCCCAGATCGTCGTCCCCGGCGGCAGGTGCAGATACCCCCAGATCCAGGCCGGCTGCGGGTGCAGCAGCAGCAGGGAGTTGGCCGGGGCGCACACGCCGACCAGCGCCCCCAGGGCGCCGTGCGGATGGCCCGGCTGGACCACCCGCTCAAGGGCGGTCTGGCAGGTCAGCCCCAGTTCGCGGGGGGCCAGGCGCGCGCCGGCCAGCGCGACCAGGGCCTGGGCCATCGCCGCCAGCAGGCTGATGCTCGCGCCGGGGCCGTGGTGGGGGCGCACCAGCAGCCGCGCGCCCTCCGGGAAGCGCACGAACTCCTCGCGCATCAGCGCCAGCCAGACCGCGCCGACGAGCCGCTGGCGCGGCGGACGCGCGGCGAGCAGCGCGCTCACCTCGGCGTAGGGCCGTGGCTGGCCCTCGGCGTCTACCAGGTCGGCGAGGGGCAGGGTGGCGGTCTCTCCGGCCTCGTCGCGAACCACGATGCGCGGGGCCGGGTCGGGCTGGGCAGCAACGCAGGCAATTACTCCCAGGGGCCAGCCCAGGGCCAGCGCCCCGGCGGGGGCCGCCGCGCCGCCGAGCAGGTCCGCCCAGCCGGGGGCGCGGGCGGCGATGATGGGCCGGTGCGGGTCGAAGAAGTCGCCGCGCAGCCCGCGCGCGGCGTTGATGAAGTGTTCAAATGCCGTGGGCATGGGGACGTTTAGCGCCTATCCGGCTACCTCCTTCGGGAGGATCCGGGAGGGCCTGGCCCTCCCCGGAACCCGCGTTCCTCGGCCGGTTGGGGAGGGTGGGTAACCCCGGGTTTCCCACGCCCCTGCCTGCGGTGAGGGTCCGGGAGGGCCTGGCCCTCCCCGGAACCCGTGTTCCTCGGTCGGTCAGGGTGGGGAACCCCGGGTTCTCCACGCCCCTGCCTGCGGTAACCGGATAACCAGGTTATCCGATCAGGCGCCTACGCGATCAACCCGCGGCGGCGCAGCTCCCCAAGCAGCGCTGGCTCGACCTGGGCGCGAATGGCGGGATTAGCGTAGCCGATCCAGCCCACGTCGGCGTCAACGACCAGGGGTGGGTCGAGTTCGCCTCCGCGCTCATCGGTGAGCAGCACGCCCGCCTGGCGGGCGATCAGGGCGGTGCAGATATCGTAGGGGTGGCAGCAGATCCCCAGACTCTCGCCGCGGGCCGCCAGGTGGCGCTCCAGCAGCGGGCGCAGGTCGGCCACGAAGCGATCGTGGCCGGCGATCAGTTCGTAGAGCTGCCCGCCGGTGCAGATGTACTGATCCTCGAAGCAGTGGGCCTTGCGGGGCCGCGGCGGGCCGAGGGTCGCCCGGACCACGGCTTCATCAATCGCGGCCAGTTCATCGCGCGCGCCGGGGAAGAAGCGGCTGATGGTGGCGAAGCCGTGGGCGATGCTCGATGCCGCCGAAGGTCGCAGGTGCAGCGGGCGCCGTTCTCCGTTGAGGCGGTTGACCCGCTCGGCGCGGACCGGCTCGCCCTTCACCGCCCAGAGCACGTCGCAGAGGTGCTGTTTCACCAGAGGGATCTCGGTTTGCGCGGCGATTTCGATGTCGCTCAGGCGCGTCGCCGGCCCCAGGTTGGGCGCTGCCCCGGCCAGGGACCAGGCGGAGCGTTTCTGGTACATCAGGCCGCGGGTGCCGTCAATCGGGTCAACGATCACCCGGATCAGCGCCTCGGATTCGGGCAGACCTTCGGGGAGGATGATCTGGCCGGCGGGCAGACCCTCGGCGATCAACACCAGCGGCCAGCGCGGGGCCACGTGTTCGGCGAAGAAGGCCAGCAGGGTCGCCTCGCCCACGCGATCAACGGCGTAGATCGTATCGCCCCGGGCCTCATCCTCGGCCACGCCCGAGAGATCGGCGATGGCCTGGCGCTCGCACGCCGCGACCACCGCGTCGCGGATCCGCGCCTGGAGGGCCAGCAGCAGGTCGAGCAGCGCGTCGCGGTCGGGGATCATAGGCGTGTCTGGTCGGGCAACACAGTGCGGTCAAAGGGAGGGTCCGGGAGGGCTATGTGCACGTGTTCAGGTTTACCGAAGAGCACGCAGAGGATGAGCCTTTTCAAGCCCTCTGCACCCCCCGCGCCCTCTGCGGTGCGCAGGTGTTTGGCGAATGTGAACACTATCCCTTAGGCGACGGCAATGGCCGCGCCGTGGGTGAGCGCCGGATCGAGCGGTTGCGGCTCGCCCGCCATATGGTCGCGGCGCAGCACCAGGCTGGCGATGCCGGGGCCGCGGGCGGCCAGCCGAGCCTCGATCAGCGCATTGTCGGGCAGATCGGCGCCGGGGGCCTGCAGCGTGACATAATGTGGCCCCAGCTTAAAGATACGGCGCCCCGGCTCCATCATCGGCCCGTGGCCGAGCAACTCGGCGTAGAGAGCGGCGCTGGTCTCGATATCGGTCACGGCCACGCTCATGCGACCGATGCCCGTAATGCCATTGGGATGGTGGCAATCCTCGCCGTGGGGCACGCGCAGGTCACGGGGCGTCACATCGCCGCAGAGGAACGGCAACTCCGGCGCGATGGGGAAGGCGCTCTGCCACTGGAGGCGCGCGCCGTCGGGACGCTCGCGCCCGCCGTTGAAGGGGCCATCGAGGTGCAGCCCCCGGGCCGCCGCGGCGGCCACGGCGGCCTCGATCTCGCCGGCGAGCAGGGCGAACTCGATCAGGCCCTCACCCGCGGCGACGTGGCGCCACCAGCGATGCTCAGGCGCCTCGCGCGCAAAGGCCAGCAACTCCAGATAGGTGCCATCGGCAAAGCCAATCAGCGCGTTGTGGGTCGCTCCATCGCTATGGGCGCCGCCCGGCGCCACCCGAAAGCCCAGGGCCTCGTAGTCCCGCACCGCCTGCGCGAGGTCCGTCACCAGGATCACGACGTGGTCGATTCCTCGTATCATGGGCTTGCTCCATCCCAATCTAGCGAAGTTGGCAAAGCGACATGACTCTATTATAATCCAGCCACGCGTCAAGGAGGACAACAACAATGAGCGACGAGACCTTTCGCGCCCTGGTGGTGGACGAGAGCGGCGGGTCGCGCCGCGTCGAGGTGCGTGACGTGCCGGTGAGCGACCTTCCGCCCGGCGAGGTGCTGGTGCGGGTCGCGTACTCAACGCTGAACTTCAAGGACGGGCTGGCGGTTACGGGGAAGGGCAAGATCCTGCGCTCGACGCCCATGGCGCCGGGCATTGACTTCGCTGGCACGGTGGTCGAGTCGGCCTCGCCGCAATTCAAGCCCGGCGACCAGGTGGTGCTGACCGGCTGGGGGGTCGGCGAGCGGCACTGGGGCGGCTACAGCCAGCTCAACCGGGTCAAGGCCGACTGGCTGGTGCCGCTGCCGGAGGGGATGAGCCTGCGCCGGGCCATGGCCATTGGCACGGCCGGCTTCACGGCCATGCTGTGCGTGCAGGCCCTGGAGCGTCACGGGGTGAAGCCCGGCGGGCGCGAGGTGCTGGTAACGGGCGCCGCAGGGGGCGTGGGCAGCGTAGCCGTGGCCCTGCTGGCCCGCGCCGGCTACCAGGTGGCAGCCGCCACCGGGCGGCTCCAGGAAGAGGAGTATCTGAAGAGCCTGGGGGCCGCCTCGGTGATTGACCGCGCCGTGCTGACTGCGCCGGGCCGGCCGTTGGAGACCGAACGCTGGGCCGGAGCGGTGGATACCGTCGGTGGCGCGGTGCTGGGCGGCATCTTCCGCTCGGTGGCCTACTACGGCGTTGTGGCGGCCTGCGGCAACGCTGGCGGGGCCGAGTTTACCACCTCGGTCTTCCCCTTCATCCTGCGGGGCGTGCAACTCATCGGCGTCGAGTCGGTGATGGTGCCCCCCGAGCAGCGCCGCGAGGCCTGGGCGCGCATCGCCCGCGATCTCCCCGGCGAGCTGATTGACCGCCTGACCGAGGTCATCCCGATGGCGGCCGTGCCCGAGTACAGCGAAACCATCACCCGCGGCCAGGTGCGCGGGCGCATCGTGGTCGATGTGAACGCATAACGTGGAGCAGGGTCGAAGCATTGACACAGCCAATGCTTCGGCCTCACCGGCCGAGGGCCGACACAGGCAGCCGACGATGAGAACCCGGCCGGCCCGTCCCGACGATGCCGCGGCCATCGCCGCGATCTACAACCAGGGCATCGCCGAACGCATCGCCACCTTTGAAACCCGCCCCCGGCGCCCGGAAGAGATCCTCCAGTGGTTCGACGGGCGCCATCCCCTGGTGGTGGTTGAGGCCGAAGGGCGCGTCGTGGCCTTCGCCAGCACCGCGCCCTACCGCGCGCGGGAGTGTTACGCCGGGGTAGCGGAGTTTTCGATCTACGTGGCCCCCGAATGGCGCCGGCGCGGCGCCGGGCGGGCGGCGATGCTGGCCCTCATCGATGCCGCGGCCGCCGCCGGTTTCTGGAAGCTCGTCTCGCGGGTCTTCGTCGAGAACCGCGCCAGCCGGGCCTTGCTACGCTCCCTGGGCTTTCGCGAGGTGGGCATCTACCAGCGCCACGCCCGTCTCGACGGCATCTGGCGCGACGTGGTGATCGTTGAGCGCTGGATCGGCGATGACGCGCCATGAAGGTGACCACTCGCCCCTGGCGCAACCGCCGGCCCTCGCCGCACCGCCCCTCACCCCCTCACCCCCCGGGCCTGAACACCTTTCGCACCATTTTCCTGTTCGCAACCTGTGCAAAAGGCGGATGATTGTGGTATACTATGAAGCGCAGAGGTCACGTTAACCGGTTCAGGAAGCAGCACCACGCCGGGCGCATCCAGAGAAGCCCCTAACCGGCAATCAAAAACCGCACCAGCGCCATCACTCATTGCACAGTAGCGTGATGTGCCCCCGTCATCACTTGATGATGGGGCCGCGCAATGAAGGGGAGAGACACCGTCCTATGACCGACAGCTTCATCCACAGCCGGGTTGCGCACCTCAACCAGCGGCTCGCCTCACTCGCGCCGAGCATCGAACTGGCCCGGCAATCGGTTCAGCGCCTTGAAACCGAACAGGTGCCGGCGGGCGCCGTCGCCGGAGCGCGCGCCGCGCGTCTGTCCGCCGCGCGGGCCATGGTTGCCACCCTCGAAGAGCGGGCGCGCCAGGTGCGCATCGCCATCAACGCCCTCCAGGCTGAACTGGCCGCGGAATAAACATTTGACACCCCCCCTGCCGTGTGCTATACTCGGCAGTGGTGCAGGGGCGTATAGCTCAGCTGGTTAGAGCGCGATCCTGATAAGATCGAGGTCGGTGGTTCGAGTCCACCTACGCCCACCAGGGTACAGTAAAGACAAGAGGCAAAAGGTGAAAGGTGATGTACACTTTTACCTTTTGCCTTTTCTCTGGTCAGGGCGCCAGCTGACCAGTGTTCTTGTACGACCTCAGGCACCTCGCAGAAGAGCTTGATGGTCTGGCCCTCACCTCCACATCTCCACACCTCGACACCTCCACAAACTGGTTGTGAGCAACCGTGGAGGAACCAGTATGTGGGATTGCCTGGCGCCAAAACTAGTCCGAGACCCGGGGCGATAGCTTAGTTGGGAGAGCGCCTGCTTTGCAAGCAGGAGGTCAGGGGTTCGAATCCCCTTCGCTCCACCAGATTGGAACGCGGAATCTCAAAGGCGAGGTTCCGCGTTTTATTATCCGGTTTTGGCCGCTGCCTACATGGTCGAGTCAGGGGCTGCCGCCAGGATGCCAGGCCGCGACCACTATCGTTACCGTTCGCCGAAGACGCCGGCGACCCGTGTAACCCGTGTAACGATGCTGGACCGCACCCTCGCCGGCATGCCTCGCACATGGTCAGGGCGAAGGCGTTGTATCCTTTCAGTAGCGCCGCTGTGTGGCAGGAGGTTCCATATGGGCTGCCTATGCGCGATCATCTGGAGGAGCCAGGTATGAACATCGAGCCGCGTCGCTCGCCGTTGGATCGAGTCAGTCCGGGCTTGCTGGTTGCCGGGGTGCGTGCCTGGCTGTATCTGGGCATCGCTGCCTTTTCGATCGTTGTGCTGTTCGTGCTGAGCACGATCGCCGGCCTGGTTGTGCCATTGGTGATCGCCACGGTGATCGCCATGCTCTTCTATCCGGTCGTCGATTGGCTCGCCGAACGGCGGATCCCGCGTCAGTTTGGTTCGCTGGGCGTGATGCTGCTGCTGTTCGCAGTGCTGATCGGCGCGCTCTGGCTGACGGTGCATGGGGTCGTCAGTCAGAGCGACCAGATCGCCCGGCTGGTCTATTCGGGGATTGCCGCAGCCGAGCAGTGGTCGGCGCAGCTAAACCTCCCGGTCGGCGTGTTCGACGTGATGCTGAGGAATGCGCTCAATGCGATCCCTCAGGTTATGGCGGGCATCGGCTCATTCTTCAGCGCGAGCTTTTCAGGTGCGATCACACTGTTTTTTGGTGCGTTCCTCGGCGCGTTCTTGCTCTACTATTTGCTGAGCGACTGGCACGGAGTGGTCGGCTGGCTGGCGGGCAATATTGGCCTGGAGCCAGATGTCGGCGAACGAGTGATCAACAATACGACGCAGGCCGTGCGGCGCTATTACTACGCGCTGAGCCTCTCAAGCATTGTCGTTTCGGTGACGATCGGCGGCACGATGGCGCTCCTCGGTTTGCCCCTCGCCCTCACCATTGCCCTGGTGACGATGGTAACATCGTACGTGCCCTACCTGGGGGCGATTGTGTCGGGCGTCTTCGCCTTCCTGGTCGCCCTGGGCGCCGGCGGGGTCGGCGCGGCGGTCACGGTACTGGTGATCGTTTTGTTGATGCAAAATATCATCCAGACGATCATTCAAAACCGTCTGGCCAGTAATCAGCTTCAGCTCCATCCATTGGTGACGTTCATTGCGACTATTCTGGGCGGCATGGTGGTCGG
>DAOUDA010000247.1:0-14607 GCA_034431835.1 Chloroflexaceae bacterium
TCCACACCTCCACACCTCCACACCTCCACACCTCCACACCTCCACACCTCCACACCTCCACACCTCCACACCTCCACACCTCCCCGGCAAGCATCCGCGGCCAGGGAGCAACTGGCGGGCCGCGCCGCCCGTCCCCGAAACACGTCTAACGACCCTTGCCCGCCACCGGGGCCTCTTGCTCCTTCGGGGTCGGGCGACCGGGCTGGCCATTTCCCCGCGGCGCGGGCGCCTCCGGGCTTGCGGGCTGCGCCGGCGCCTCCTCGTCATCGCGCGCCAGGCCGGCGCCCGGCCGCAGGCGCAGCATGGCGTAGATGCCAAGCAGGGCGATGAACAGCACCACAATCTCGCCCATGGTGTCGAAGCCGCGGAAGTCTACCAGGATGACGTTGACCACATTGTCGCCAAAGCCCTGGGTCTGGCTTTCGGCGCGAAACGCCTGGCTGATGGGGGACAACTCCGTGCTGCTCGAGGCGGCGAAGGCGATCCCGGCGAACACCAGCCCGCCGATCACGGCGATCAGCCCGTCACGCGACCGTTCCGAAGGGCCCGTCAGCCGCTCGAAGCTCGCCGGCATCACGGCGAAGAGCAGCACCAGGAAGACCGTGGTCAGGATCTCCACCAGCAACTGGGTCAGGGCCAGGTCGGGCGCGCTGTAAATGACGAAAATATAGGCCACCATCAACCCGACAAAACTTGCGGCGATGATCGCGCCGAGTCGCGTGCGCGCCTGCAGCGTCGCGATGACGCCGATCGGGATCAGGAGCATGCTGACGAACTCGAAAGGCTCGACCCCGTCGAGGGTCGGGAGCGCCAGCCCGTTGAACCCGAAGAGCAAGAGCGGTGGCGCGACCACGGCGACCAGCGAGAGCACCGACCAGGTCATGT
This sequence comes from Chloroflexaceae bacterium, assembly GCA_034431835.1. Classification (GTDB taxonomy): domain Bacteria; phylum Chloroflexota; class Chloroflexia; order Chloroflexales; family Chloroflexaceae; genus JACAEO01. The sequence continues at coordinate 886 of DAOUDA010000247.1, forward strand.
AGCTGCGCAACCTGCCGTTTTGCAGGGTGCGGGTAAAGGCCGTGGCCCCTCGCAGCACCCCATCCACCGCCGCGTCGTAGATGCGGTCGCCGTTGAGCCAGGGTGGCAGCGGCGAGGGCGCGGCGACGATCTGCGGTTCAAAGCGCGTCAGCACGGCGCCGATCAGCAGCGCGGTCATGCTGAGGATCAGCGGGAGACCGATTTCGGAGGGGAACAGGTACAGGCTGATCTTCGCCCCCTCGTTGGAGATCGCATTCACGGCCGGTTGCAGCAGCGTCGCCGTGGCCGGAAGCAGACCGAGCGGCAACACCACCGAGAAGGTGGTCAGGAGCGCCGGTCCGATCAGCATCCCCGCCGGCGCCTCGTGGATATGCTCCTTCATCCCGCTGCCGCGGGGTCCGAAGAATACGCCGCTCACCAGACGCCAGGAGTAAAGCACCCCGAAGACCGCGCTGGTGACCACCGCAATCAGCACGACGATGTCCAGGCCCGGTGGCAGGCCATTATCAACCGCGGCGTACAACTGCTCCTCTTTGGCGACAAAGCCGAAAAGGATGGGCACACCGGCCATCGAGAGCGACGACAGGATCGCCAGCGCCGCCGTCCAGGGCATGGCCCGGCGCAACCCGCCGAGCTGGGCCAGGCTGCGGGTGCCGGCCTCGTGGTCCACCGCCCCGGCCAGCATAAACAAAGCCCCTTTGTAGAGGGCATGGGCCAGAATGGTCGCCACCAGGGCGGCGGGGGCCTCGGGGCCGCCCATGCCCGCCAGCAGCACCATCGTGCCGAGCTTGCTGATGGTGCTGTAGGCCAGCAGGCCCTTGATGTCGTCGCGTCGGTTCGCCACTACCGCCCCGACCAGCATCGTGGTCATCCCCACGCCGGTCAGCGTGTAGAGCCACAGCGGCGTGTCGCTCAACGTCGGATGCAAGCGGGCCAGCAGGTAGACCCCCGCCTTGACCATGGTGGCCGAGTGCAGGTAGGCGCTTGCCGGCGTGGGGGCCTGCATCGCGTTGGGCAACCAGAAGTGGAAGGGGAACTGGGCCGATTTGGTAAAGCACCCCAGGAAGATCAGCAGCATCGCTGGCGTGTAGAACGGCGAGGCCTTGATCTGCTCCCCGGCTGCAAGAATCTCAGCGATCGTGTATGATCCGGCGACATTGCCCAGCAGCACCAGACCAACCAGCAACGCCAGGCCGCCGCCAACGGTGATCAGCAGACCCATCTGCGCGCCGCGTCGGGCCGAGGGATAGTCATGCTTGTAGCCCACCAGCAGGTACGAACTGACCGAGGTCAGTTCCCAGAACATAAACATGGTGAGCACATTGTCGGCCAGCACCAGCCCGAGCATGGCGCCCATGAAGATGAACAGCGTCAGGTAGAAACGCCCCATCCCCGGATCGCCCGCCAGGTAGTAGGCAGTGTAGAGCGCGACCAGGGCGCCGATGCCCGACACCAGCAGCGCAAAGAGCATGCTCAGGCCATCGAGCGCGAACCGCAACTCCAGGCCCATCCGGGGTACCCAGGGGATCACCTGCTCCAGCCGCCCTCCTGCCAGCACTTCCGGCGCAAGCGCGCCGATGGCCACGAACAACGCCAGCGGAACCAGCGCCAACACCCAGCCGATCACTGGTCGCGGCTCGTAGCGGGCGAAGAGACCCAGCGGGGCCATGATCAGGGCCGTCAGGACAATCAAAACCAGCATCGTCTGTTCCTGCTCTTCACGTCGCTCCGCGGTCGCTTATGGGCCGCGCGCGCATCAGCGGGCGCCGGGAAGGTACGGTCCTCCCAGGAACCCTCCTCCCCGACCACTCCTGTAACAGGACGTGCAGGATGCACCACGTCGCAGTTGAGGACACACCTATGTGGAAACGAGGATCTCCTACGTGCTTGCTGATACTGGCCCTTCTGGGGTTGGTCGCGTGTGGAACCATGCCCCGAGAACGGCAGCTCGAGTTGACGGTCACCCCCGCCGGCTACGATCGCCCCCGTCTGGAGGCGCGGGTGGGCGAGCAGGTGTTTATTCGCTTTCGCAATGCCGACGCGATTGCCCACAATCTCACCATCGTATTGCCATCGGGGCAGCGTACCGTGTCCGCCGAGGCCGGCGTTGACGCCATCCTCGCCTTCCCTGCACGCCAGGCCGGTAGCTTTCGGATGTTTTGTACCGTGCCGGGCCATACCGAGCAAGGGGAGCTGGTGATTCTACCTTAGGTGTAGAGATGTAGAGGTGTAGAGATGTAGAGGTGTGGAGGTGTGGAGCTGTGGAGCTGTAGAGCACTGCAAGGCGTGTTTCATCTCGACTTGACCGTCTGTTCCAGTTCCACACCTCCACAGCTCCACACCTCCACACGATAGTGTTCACATCTACCGAACACGTTCGCCCCGCAGAGGGCGCGGAGGACTTCAAAACGTTCACCCTCTACGTTCCTCTGCGCACTCTGCGGTACATCTGAACAGGTACCTCCACACCTCCATACCTCCACACCTCCACACCCTGGTTATGTGAACGGTCGGAGCAACTGTCGAGACATCTCGATCTAGGACCGACCTCAGGCGGGCCGCTCACGGCGCTGGCGCCGGCTGACGATGAAGGCGTGGAGCCCGAGCACCCCCAGGGTGACGGCGGTGAGCGGCAGCACGAACATGCCCATGATGCCACTGAAGGCCGGCAAGGCGTCGTGCTGGGTGGCGTCGAGCACCAGGTAGGCGGTGTAGGCCACGTAGTAGGCCAGAAACAGGCCGCCTTCCCAGCGCGCGATGCTCATCCCGGTGAAGAACACCGGCAGACACGCCACCATCACCGCCAGCATCACCGGCAAATCGAAGTTTAACACCGAGGTCGCTACCGGCAACCCGCCGGGTACAACCAGCGCCGAAACGCCGAGGATGCCCAGGACATTGAAAATGTTCGAGCCCACCACGTTGCCGATCGCAATGTCGCGCTCATTTTTCAGGGTGGCAATCAGCGAGGCGACCACTTCGGGCAGCGAGGTGCCGGCGGCCACAATCGTCAGGCCGATGATCACATCACTGACCCCCAGCGCCCGCGCCAGATCGACCGCGCCGGTCACCAACCAGCGCGAACCGATCACCAGCACGATCAGCCCGCCGACCACCAGGGCCACTTGCTTGAGCAGGACCCCCACGCCGCGCTTCGGGGCCAGTTGCTCCGCGCCAAAGGCCTCGGCATACTCCTGTTTGGCCGCCTCGGTCTCTTTGCGGCTGCTCACGATTGACCAGACGGTGTACGCGATCAGGATCCCGAACAGCAGCGCTCCATCGAGCCGGCTAATGCCTCCATCGAGGACCAGGCCAGCCATCAAGAAGCATACGCCGATCATAATCGGCACCTCGCGCCGCACCAGTTGTACCGAGACGATCAGCGGCGCAATCAGTGCGCAGGCGCCCAGCACGAAGAGCACATTAAAGATGTTCGAGCCGATCACGTTGCCGATGGCGATGTCAGGCTTGCCTCCCAGACCGGCCTGCACACTGACCGCCAGTTCCGGGGCGCTGGTGCCGAACGAGACGACCGTCAGTCCGATCACCAGAGGGCTGACCCCCACCAGCGCCGCCAGCGCCGCCGCGCCTCGCACCAGCAATTCGCCCCCGATCGTCAGCAGCGCCAGTCCACCGATAATCAACCCGATCGTCACGAGATCCACTCTGGTTCCTCCTCTGTGCTTCGATGCCGTGGACAAATAGAAAGACCACCACGGCGCTACAGGTCGTGGTGGTCTTGCCGGACGTACGGTTGATGCACGTTCGCCGCGCCGGAGGCTAGAGCCTCGTAATGACGACGCAGCGTCTCGCGGGGCGCGAGCGGCTACTCCCCTACCGTGGGGTAGTATAGTTGCGCTGCACAGGATTTGTCAAATTGCCAACGGGTGGTTTGCAACCATCCGTATGAATGGGAGGAGTTTTTCCTGATCGATGGGGCATGTTTCCACAATCCGGAGTAAGAATAGGGGCCACACGGGGGCGTCTGGAAGGGCTGTGCTCTCCCGAGAAACGCTCATCCTGTCGCTGTACGGCGAATCCGCACGATGCCCTCGCCTGGTGGAAGAGTCCGGAGGGCACAGCCCCCAGGAAACCCTCTTTTCATTCCGGTGTTCGGGCTCTTCGCCGCCGGATGCGCTCGCCGGTAGAATTTCGGGTACATGATAGAATGGGAGAGCGCAACCCTTTCGCATCCTCTCCTTGGGCGGGGGCGTGGAAAAATCTGGTTGCTACACCGTCTTCGGCAGGGTCCGGGAGGGGGCAGCCCGCCCAGGAGGACTCCTCCTTGCCTGATAGGAACGGCTGGGAGGGCGCGGCCCTTCCGGAATGTCATTCGGATACCCTGGGTATCCGGATAGGCTTTAAGGGGAATGTTCCGTGTTCGACACCATGTTCTGGCTCTGGGTGGGATTTAACCTGTTCGTCCTGGCCATGCTGGCCCTCGATCTTGGCGTGTTCCACCGGCAGGCCCATGCCGTGGCGCTCAAAGAGGCAGCCATCTGGAGCGTCGTCTGGATCAGCCTGGCCCTGCTCTTCAATCTGCTGCTGTTCCTCTTCTGGGAACGCCTTCTCCCCAACAGCGCCTACGGCGCCGGCGATGCCGCGCTGGCCTTCCTCACCGGCTACTTGATTGAAAAAGCGTTAAGCGTTGACAATATTTTTGTCTTCGTGCTGATCTTTTCGTACTTTGCGGTGCCGGCCAGGTACCAGCACCGCGTCCTGTTCTGGGGCATCCTCGGCGCGTTGCTCATGCGCGCCGGCATGATCTTCGCCGGCGTCGAACTGATCAAACGCTTCCACTGGGTCATCTGGATCTTTGGCGGCTTCCTCGTCTTCACCGGCATCAGAATGGCTGCCGGTGGTGACGAGAAGATCGAGCCGGAGAAAAACCCCGTGCTGAACCTCTTCCGCCGCTTCGTGCCGGTCAGCGCCACCTACGACGGCCAGAAGTTCTTCACCGTGCAACACGGGATGCGCATGGCCACGCCGCTCCTGCTCGTGTTGATCATGGTTGAGACCACCGATGTGATCTTCGCGCTCGATTCGATCCCCGCCATTTTCGCCGTCACCCGCGATCCGTTTCTGATCTATACCTCAAACGTCTTCGCCATCCTCGGTCTGCGCTCGCTCTACTTCGTGCTGGCGGGGGTGGTCCACAAGTTCCATTACCTGCGGGTGGGGTTGGCGGTGGTGCTGTCCTTCGTGGGCGTGAAGATGGTGCTCCCCGATGTGACCAGGCTCCTGCTGGGCGCCAGTTTCGCCATTCCTACAGGCATCTCCCTTGGCGTCGTGGCCGCGATCATTACGCTGTCGGTTGTGGCGTCGCTGATTCGTGAGCGGCGCCTCGAAATCCTGAATGGCTCGATGTCCAATCCCAACGGCCCTGCTGGCGAGGATCGGCAGTTGCCGGACAGCGTGTCGTTGCCGAGTGACACGCCGCGGTAGCGACCCTTCTCGCCATCGAAGCGCCCCGGGGTGATTTTTTTCTCACAGGGGGCGTAACTTTCTGGTAATGTCGGGAGTTAGTATTAACGACAGCGAGTGTTGGCGCAGGCGCTAATCTATCCACCGTTGTCGTTGATGTGACAAAGAGCGTTCCATCGATCGGAAGCTCGGGCGTCTCGTTCACACCCGCGCAGCGGCTTTGCATCGAGGGTCAACGCCGGAGCTTCAGCCCCTGTTCAAGAAGGAGACGAGGTCATGCACATTCTGGTTGCCGATGATGATATTCCCAGTGTCAAACTCACCTCGTTCGTGCTCGAAGAGGCGGGCTATCGGGTCTGCAAGGCGTACGACGCTCAGGGCATTTTGCAGGCGGTTGAGCAACACAACCCCGATCTGATCCTGCTTGATGTTATGATGCCCAGGTCGAGCGGATTCGATATCTGCCGCCAGATCCGGCGTAACTCGGATGTGCCGATCATTTTCCTCTCCGGGCGCACTCAGTTGCAGGATCGCGTCATGGGGCTGCAGATCGGTGGCGACGATTACCTGGTCAAGCCGTATGAGCCTTCCGAGTTGCTCGCCCGCGTCGAAGCGGTGCTGCGGCGCCGCAATAGCGACATGCTCAACCCCTCGTCGCGCCTCAGCCAGGGTGACATAACCCTGGACCCGGTCGAGCACAAGGTGCTCTTCGCCGATGGACGTTCGGTTGAGTTGACGCCCCTGGAGTTCCGGTTGTTGTACTATCTGATGAAGAATTCGGGCCGCATCCTCAATATCAGCCAGATCCTCAGCAAGGTCTGGGGGTACGAGTACGAGGGCGAGAGCAACCTGGTCGCCGTGTACATCCGGCGCCTGCGCACCAAGATCGAGCAGGATCCCGAGCATCCGCGCCACGTGATCACGGTGCGCAACCTCGGCTATAAGTTCGAGCCGTAGGGATGGTTTCGCTGCGCGGATGTTCGGGTTGGGCTGAAGCGTTGGCGCAGCCAGTACTTCGGTCGTGCCGGGCGAGTCGCTGTTCACACCTGGGGGAACCCGTCTCCTGAGAGCGAGGGCGTCCCGCCCTCGTTGCGCGATACGAGGGCAAGCTGCCCTCGCTCCCGGCGAGAAGTGTGAACACGTACGCCGAGCCAAAGTATGTGCCCGGAGGGAGTAGCGACCCTCCGCGATCCCCCTGGAGTAGCCCGCGACGGTAGACCCTGGGCGCTGCCCGTCATCCGCGTTCCGCTGGTTCCGCCTGCGGCGGCAAGCATGTCCGCGTTGCGGGCAGGCGCGCACCCGCGCGTGTAAGGCGTATCTCAGGCACAAGGGAGATCCGGGGCGCAAGCGCGTTGCCCTGCGTCTTATTGCCGGCCAGACGATGGACCTGTGAGGGTGGGCGCTTCAGGTGAAGCGCCGCCGGGGGGGACAGGGATTGGCGATGTCCATGACCGATACGCTATTTGATCGCGCCGAGCCGTGGCTGCGCACCAGCATTCGTGACGGGTTGCGTGCCCTGTTACCCCTCCCCGTGCTGGCGCTGGCCTGGTGGTTCGCCCGTATATCCATCGGAAATGTCACCATCTTCGGGTTGGTGGTCTATGCGCTGGTTAACCTCGGGTTGCTGCTCGCCGTCAATGCAGGTCTGCGCCACGGGCGCAAACAGCGCACCCTCCTGATGATCCTCGCCTCCACGATCACCGATGCACTGCTGGCGGGCTATCTGCTCGTCTACGCCGGGCCGCTGACCCTCGGCATCTTTCCGATCTACGCCGTTATGGTGCTGAAGGCGCTGCGCTACCGCCGCCTTGCGCTCTGGACGATGAGCGTCCCGGCGCTGCTGGGCGTGCTTTACCTCGCCGTCCTCTATGCTCGTGAGCGGACCACGCCGTTTGCAACCGAACATAGCCTGGCTTTTGTTGGCCTGGTTGGCGGCAGCGCGTTTTTTGTTGCGCTGTTGCTGAGCCTGGCCGAATACCGGCTATGGACTGCGCGCCGTCTCAGTGAGCGCCTGGAGGTTGTGCGCGCCGAACACGTCGATCGGGTTGGGGAGTTGGAGAGCGTCAACAACGACCTGCGCGTGCGGATCAGGCGTCAGCAGGCCCTCGAAGAGAGCCTGCGGGCAATTACCGGGTCGTTGAGCCTCGACGATGTGCTGCAACAGATCCTCGACAGCCTCATGCAAATGCTCGGTCCGAAGCGGGTCAGCGCAGCGGCGTTGACAATGCTCCAGGCCGATGGTTGCACCCATCGCACCCTCGGGGGCGAGGGGCAACTGCGGCCCGGTTGGCCCGGAGAGCTCGCGCGGCGCGTGGTGGAAACGCGCGTTCCGATCCTTGTAGACAATGCCCTCCACGACGCCGAATGGCACGCCTTGCAGGACACCGGGGTCATGGCCGCGCTGAGCGTGCCGCTGATCGACGTTGATAATCAGGTGCTCGGCGCGTTGACGGTGGTGAGCGCCCAGCCGCACGTCTTTACCGCCACCGAGGCTCGTCACCTCACCTCCTTCAGTATTCAGGCCAGTGTCGCCATCCACAATGCCAGGTTGCATACCGAACTGGCTCGCCAGCGACTGATGCTCGAAGCGGTGTTGCGCGATATCGGCGACGGCCTGATCGTCGTCAATGAACAGGGCGCTCTGGTGCTGGGCAATCCGGCGGCCTATCAGGCCCTTCACCACAGCGATGCCCACGGTGGCGCCCTCCGCGAAGCCCTGGATCGCCTGAACCACGAGGTGCGCCAGCGGGCCAGCGGTCTGGTCAGCCAGGAGATCCAGGTTGGTCAGGACGACGAGGAACGTCATTATCAGATCTACGCTTCGCTGGTGCGGGTTGCCGATGCCGGCGATAGTCTGGTGGCCTTCGCGATCCACGATGTCACCGGTCAGAAATTGCAAGAGCGGCAACGGGTCGAGTTTATTTCTATGGTGTCCCACGAGTTGCGCAACCCGCTCAATACGTTGAACGGCTTCTTGAAAGTGGTGCTGCAAGAAAAGGCCGGCCCGCTGAACGACCTGCAACGCGAGTTCCTCGGCCTGGCCGATGAGCAGGCGAATGCGCTGAAGGGCCGGATCACCGAACTGCTGGAGTTCAACCGGCTCGAAGCGGGGCGCCTGCGGCTCCAACCGCACTGGGCGAATCTGACCGATCTCATCCTGACCACCAGCGCCCGCTTTCAGGTGCAGGCCGAGCAGTTCGGCCTGCACATCCGCGCTGAGGTGCCCGACGATCTGCCTGAGATGTTGATCGATAGCGAGCGGATCGGTCAGGTTATCACGAATCTGGTCGAGAATGCGATGAAGGCCACGCCCGCCAGCGGGTCAATTACCATCACCGGTGAAGTGCAGGGGAACGAGGTCTGGGTGCACGTGGTTGATACCGGTGTGGGTATTCCTGCTGATAAGCAGGAGAAGATCTTCAATCGCTTCTACCGTATCGAGACCCGCGACTCCCGCCATGGCGCGCATCTGGGGCTGGGTCTGTCGATCTGTCAGCAGATCGTCGAAGGGCACGGCGGGCGGATCTGGGTTGAAAGCGAGGTCGGCAAAGGCAGTTGCTTTACCTTTGCTCTGCCCCTCGTGCGGCGCGAACAGATCATCAGTGAGTCAGTCGCCTGAGAGGTAACGTCGTTCAGGGAGGCGTGGAGGGCGCGGCCCTCCACTGGCGCATCCGGCAAGTTCTCGAACGGGGGGCCGTGAGCACAGCGCCCTCCCAGACCTGGCTACGCTTCGAGGCTCCGGCAGTGCTGCGCCCCCCGAAACCTCCTTTCCCAACCGTTCAGGTAACAGGACCTCCTGGATGCACCCGCCCGGGAAGAAGATTGTCATCTACAATTGCGAGAAAGTCATTAACGATTTATAAATAGTGCCTGGTAACCGTGGTATAGTATCCAGGAACGCACCACCGCCCTGCACCTGTGAGGTCCGCGCGTGAACATGGCACTTATCGCGCTTCCCGGCAGCGGGAAGAACGCGGTCCCACCTCTAACCCTGGCCTACCTGGCCACGCTGCTCGAACAGCGGCGTCATATCGTGCGCATCTATGATCTGGCGCTGGAACCCGAGGCTTCACTGACCACCGTGTTGCCGTTGCTGCGTTCGTTCCGCCCGCACGTGGTGGTGGTAGCGGGCGAGAGTAGCGAGATGCTCGCTGCTGTCGCCGCGGTGCTCCGCGCAGATGCGTCCGCCGTGGTGGTGACTGCGCCAATGAGCCGCTCCGGGCTGGACACTCCGCGCGTATGTCCTGGCGTGCTCCGCCGGATCCTGATGCAGACTCGCGCCGAGCCTGGCGCCGGCCTCGGCGCCTTGCTGTCGCTCGACCAGTTGCCGTTTCCGGCGCGCCATTTGCTCTCGCTTGAACGCTACCCGCTGCGGGCGGTTGGCGGCGAATTGCAAACGACCGTGCTGACCGGCGTCTGCGACGCCGAGGATGAGCGGACGGTCCTCCGCTCTCCGACGCAGATTGTTGCCGAGTTGCGGAGCGTGGCCCAGGAATTTGGCATTCGCCACTTCTTGCTCCCCGGCGTGCCGGTTACGGAGGATCGGGAATGGCTGAAGGAGTGGCTCACGCGGCTCGCTGAGGCGGCCCTGGGAATTAGCTGGGAGGCCATCGCGCAGCCCGGGCGCCTGGATGCCGATATGGTAGCGCTGATGGCCCATGCTGGCTGTGAGGCCCTGCGCTTCCAGATCGACGCCGCTCAGGTGTTTGAGTCAACCACGGCCCGCGAACAGGTGCGGCAGGCAGTGGCCCGGGCGCGCCAGCACGGTATCTTCAGCCGTGGCGATGTGACCCTGGTGCCGCCCTATGAGTCGATCCCCTATCTCGTTGACGTGGCGGCAACCTTTGGTCTCGACGACGTGCGCTTTGATGTGGCCCACGAGGAAGCCGTCAGCGCGGGCTTCGACGAGACGGAACTGCGCGAGTTGGCGCGCCAGATCTACAACCAGGGCCGCGATCGTCAGCGCTTCATCACTCGTTTTGGTCCTGCACTGGGTAATTTGATCTGGCGCTTGCGCGGACCGCGGAGTTCCGCTCAGCGGCAGTTCGACGATGAGGGGCTGACTGCCTGACGCGCATGCAAGGCAGGGGCAGGGCGGGCATTGCCCGCCCTGCCCCTTTTGTTGTCCCCTCGGCGGGGACCGCAGGCCCCGCGAGCTGTTCCCCTGAGAACTGTTCATACCTATGGCGTCAGCATAGACGGGCGCGGGGAGGCGTAGCCTCCCCGCACCTTCCCCGGACGGTAGTGCAACGGGCCGCGTAGTGAAACGAGGTCCGCTCGTTGTCGCACTAGACGGTAATCAGATGACGAAACTCGTCGAGGTTTCTGGGGCCAATCCCCTGCACTTTCTGGAGTTCTTCGACGCTGGCGAAAGGGCCATGCTCTTCGCGGTAGGCGATAATGCGCTGGGCCAGGGCCGGGCCGATGCCTGGCAGCGCCACCAGGCTCTCGTAGTCGGCAGTGTTCACGTTCACCGGTGTGCTGCCTTCCGCGGGGAGCGTCTCCTTGACCGGCGCCTCAGCCGGGGCCGAAGCGGTAGTTCCGGCCACTTCGCGAGCAACCAGCGTTTCTTCCTCGACCGGCGCCTCCAGCGGGGTCTCCGCCGCCGCTTCCGCTTCTTCGGCCGGCGTCTCGGCGGCCGGTTCTTCAGCAGCGGTCTCCGTCATTGTCGCCGGTTCGTGCGCGGCGGTCGTTGCGACCAGTTCTTCGGCAGGGATCTCTGCGAGGGTCGTTGGCGCTTCCGCGGGCGTCGCCGCGAGCGCTACCGGTTGTTCGGCGGGGGGCGCCGCGGTTTCGGCGGGGCGTTCCACCGGTGGAGGGGTGATGCCGCCACCCAACTCCTGGGACGCTGGCGTCTGTTCGGCGAGAGCCGGTGCTGCTTCGCGGGCCGGTTGGGCGCCGCTGCCCGAGGGTTTCGCGCCGGGCGCCGGAGGCGGCCCCCGGTGCACGCGGGTGGGGATCGGACGCGGTCCGCCGGGCGCTGCAGGGCCGCCGGCAGAGGGGGGCTGTTCGGAAGGGAACGTCGGCGGGGGCGGGGCCGTGATGCGCTCGGCCTCCGGGGCGCCCGGAAACCCCGTGTGGGGCGGTTGTTCCGTCCGTTTGCGCTGCCAGCGCCAGACCAGGTAGGCGATGCCGGCGAAGGCGCCGATGAAGAGCAACCGACGTACACGTGCCATAGGGCTATCTCCTGACAATAAGCGAGTGCGACGCGCCCGGGTCCGGCCACGGCACGAGCGCGGTTCCAGGCGACCCGTTCGGGGATCGGCACGCGACCGATCGCCTCCAGATGCGCCGCGCCCGATCCGCAATCGCCTGCAATCGCATCAGGCGGCCAGCGGGACGATCAAGGAACGTAAGAGGGTCAGGTTCTCCACATCTTCGGCCATGTCTTCGCCCCTGGGCGTTTCAAGGATCATCGGCACATTACGAAAGCGCGGGTCGTTCACCAGCAAGCGAAAAGCTTCCAGGCCAATGCGCCCCTGACCGATGTGAGTGTGGCGATCGACCTGGCTGCCCAGGTCGCGCTGCGAGTCGTTCAGATGGAAACATTTGACCCGGTCGAGGCCGATGAGCCGGTCAAGTGCAGCGAAGGTTTCGCCGTACGTTGCGGGTGAACGAATATCGTAGCCGGCGGCGAAAATATGGCACGTATCCACACAGATCCCCAGTCGCTGCTCGTGCTCCGAAAGTTCATAAAGCCGGGCCAGGTGCTCGAAGCGGCGCCCGAGCGCCGTTCCCTGGCCAGCGGTTGTCTCCAGTAGCACGATCGTACCGGCGCCGGCCCCGCTCTCGAACAGCCGGTTCAGGGCGATGGCCACGCGGGCCAGACCCGCTTCCTCCCCGCTCCCCATGTGCGAACCGGGATGCAGCACCAGGTAGGGAACGCCCAGCCGGGCGCAGCGTTCGAGTTCATCGGCGCAGGCCATAATCGAACGCTCCCAGCGCGCCGGATCCGGACTTGCCAGGTTGATCAGGTAAGCCGCGTGGACAAACACCGGGTCGATGCCACTGCGGGCATGCTCGGCGTGGAACGCGGCAACCTCCTCCTCGGCGAGCGGTGGAGCCTCCCACTGGCGCTCGTTCTTGCAGAAGATCTGCATGGTCTCGCAGCCCACCTGTCGCCCACGGGCAAAGGCCCGGGCAACTCCGCCCGCGATGGACATATGCGCGCCGAAGGGCATAGCAATGCGCCAATAACGAACATTCTACCGACGAACATTATAGCACGTTCGCAATAACCGGTGCATCCGGCATGGTTGGCGAAGGGAGGGTCCAGGCGGGCGACGCCCGCCTGGACCCTCCCTTCGAGAACCCATCGGATGCGTCAGGAGCGCACCCGCGGGCAACGATGGACGGTATACATTGCGGGGCGCCGGGTGCTCCCTGCTGGTGGGCAGGGGTGTGGGTGGCCAGGTTGCCCCATAACCCTGAACGGCTCCGTTCACCTCAGGAGGTCCGGCGATGTACGCACCGCTGGCCGGCTGGTTCGAGCGCGCGCTGGCCTTTGTGTTTCCCGATCGCTGCGCGGGTTGTGGGAGCATTGGCGCCTTGTTTTGCGCCGCGTGTCGTGCGGCGGCGCGCCCGGTGGTCGAACAACAAACGCCCCCGCCCGGTCTGGATGCCGTTGCAGTGGCCTGGCGCTACGAAGGGAGCGTGCGCCGCGCCGTGCATGCGCTCAAGTACCAGCGACGGCGGCGCGTGGCGCGGGTGCTGGCGGAGGCCCTCGCCGCCAACATCAGCGAGCGCCCGTGCGGTGACGCATTGATCCCCGTGCCGCTGCACCCCGAGCGCCTGGCGCAGCGCGGCTTCAATCAGAGCGCGGAACTGGCGCGCCATCTGGCGCAATGCTGGCGCCTCCCACTGCTTGCCGACGGGCTGATCCGCCAGCGTGACACCGGTCATCAGGCCCGCCTGGGGCGCCGCGAACGCCAGACCAACGTCGCCGGCGCCTTTGCCTGGCGCGCGCCGGCGCCCCCGCCCGCCCGCGTCATCCTGGTGGACGACGTGCTGACCACCGGCGCGACCCTGGGCGCCTGCGCAGCCGCGCTCCGCGCCGCAGGGAGCCGCCGGGTGGCGGCCCTTACCCTGGCGCGCGCCCTCATCAACGGGGATCAACCCTGAGCCCCCGCCAGGGGAGGGTTCGGGAGAGCGTAGCCCTGCCACGCTTCACGGGAGGGACCGGGAGGGCGCAGCCCTCCCGGGAACATCCTTTTAAAGCCCGGGGTGGCAGGCTCCCGCCCGGCAGGGGAGGGTGGGGGGGCGTCGCTCTCCTGCCGGGGCGGGGGGGGGCGCCCGGTG
>DAOUDA010000248.1:0-15268 GCA_034431835.1 Chloroflexaceae bacterium
GGCGGGGGCGGGGGGTCGGGGCCCCCCCCCCCCAACTCCCGTTCCGCCCGGCACGGGCCGAACCAGGCCCGCTGCAACTTCTTCGGGACAAGCCCCGGGTTTTTTCACTGGTGTCGGCGGGTGGCCGCCAACACCAGTGAAACATGACTTGCCGGGCGGCGCGGCCGCCGCAACCCTCGCCATCATAGCCCTGCGCCCCTGGCCTTCACGCCAGCACGCGCAGCGGGTTCTCCAGCAGCGCCTGCAACTCCTGCAAGTAGCGGGCCGCCACCGCGCCGTCCACCACCCGGTGGTCGGCGCTTAAGGTGAGCGTCATCACGTGCCCGATGACGATCTGGTCGTCCTTTACCAGTGGCGCCTTGCGCACCGCGCCCACGGCGAGTGAAGCGGCCTGCGGCGGGGTGATGATCGAGACGAACTCGCTCACCCCGTACATGCCCAGGTTGGAGACCTGGAAGGTCGCGCCTTCGAGTTCGTGCTGTTTGATCTTACCGTCGCGCGCCCGCAGGGCCATGTCGCGGATCTCGGCGCCGATCACGCTGAGGCTCTTCTTGTCGGCGTCCTTGACCACCGGGGCGACCAGCCCGTCGTCGAGGGCCACCGCGACGCTCACGTTGATCTGCTGGTGGCGAACGACGCCAGGCTGGCCCTCGGCGGTAAGACCGTAGCTGCTGTTGACGGCGGGCGCCTTGAGCAGCGCCTTCGCCGCCGCCTTGACCACCAGATCGTTCACCGAGACCCTGACCCCGCTGGCGGCCAGTTGCTCACGCAGGGCCAGCGCAGCGTCCATCTCCACGTCCATGGTCACGTAGATATGGGGCACGCCCGGCTTGGACTCGCTCATCGTCCGGGCGATGGCCCGGCGCATGCGCCCCAGGGCCTCGGCGGCGGGGAGCGCCGGAGCCGGCGCAACCGGCGCGGGGGCCGGAGGCGGCGCGGCCGGCGTTGGAGCGGGCGGCGGCGCGGCCGGCGTTGGAGCGGGCGGCTGGCCGCCGGTCCGCATCCGCGCGGCAAACTCCTCGACGTTCTCCTTAAGGATGCGCCCGCCGGGACCGGTGCCGCGGACCTGGCGCAGATCCACGCCCAGTTCCCCGGCGATGCGCCGCGCCACGGGCGAGGCGAGGACGCGCCCGTTCTCCTCGGCGGGGGGTGGCGGGGCGGCCACCACCGTAGGGGCGGGCGCGGGGCCAGCAGGGACGGACACCGCGGCGGGCGCCGGAGCGGTGGGCGGCGTCGCCGTCACCACCGGACCGTCGCCGATCAACGCGATCACCTCGCCAATCGGCACCGTCTTGCCCTCGGGAACGATGATCTGCTGGAGGGTGCCCGACTCGAAGGCCTCGAGTTCCATCGTGGCCTTGTCGGTCTCGATCTCGGCGATGATCTCCCCCGCGACGACCGGATCGCCCGGCTGCTTCAGCCAGCGCCCCACCGTGCCCTCCGACATCGTATCCGACAGGCGGGGCATCGTCACTTCGCCCATAGCGCACCTCGCGATGATCCTGCCAGCACCTGGCGGATGGCATAGATAAGACTGTTCGCGTTGGGCTTGGAGACCGCCGAGAGTTCCCTGGCGTAGGGCAACGGCACCTCCAGGCCGGCGACGCGCAGCACCGGCGCGTCGAGATAGTCGAAGGCCTGCTCCTGAATGGTGGCGGCGATCTCGGCCGTTACGCCATAGGAATACCAGTCTTCGGCGATCACCACCGCCCGGCCGGTTTTCTTCACCGACTCGATGATGGTGGGCCGATCGAGGGGGCGCAGGGAGCGCAGATCGACCACCTCCACGCTGATGCCCTCGTTCTCCAGGCGCTGGGCCACCTGGAGGGCAATGGCGGTCATGCGGGAGTAGGCCACGACGGTGACATCCTCGCCGCGCCGTTTCACGTCGGCGACGCCGATCGGCACCACGTAGTCATCATCGTCGGGTACGTCGCCCTTGGTGTCGTACAGGGCCAGGCTCTCGATGAAGATCACCGGATCATCGTCGCGGATGGCGGCGCGCAGCAACCCCCTGGCGTCGTAGGGCGTGGCGGGGGCCACCACTTTGAGCCCGGGGCAGTAGGCGAACCAGTTCTCGAAGCTCTGCGAGTGGGTGGCCGCCAGTTGCCCCGTGCCGCCGGAGGGGGTGCGGATGACCAGCGGCACGCGCACCTGCCCGCCGAACATGTAGTGGATCTTCGAGGCATGGTTCACGACCTGGTCAATCGCTACCAGAATGAAGTTGATGGTCATAATCTCAACCACCGGGCGCAGGCCGAGCATGGCCGCGCCGATGGCCACCCCGACAAAGCCCTCCTCGGCGATGGGGGTGTCCACCACGCGCTTCGGCCCGAACTCCTGCAACAGGCCCTCGGTAATGCGGTAGGAGCCTTGAAAGACCCCGATCTCCTCGCCCATGAGCAGGACGTTGGGATCGCGGGCCAGTTCCTCGCCAAGCGTATCGTTGAGTGCCTGGCGGTAGGTGATGATGGGCATACAAACAACCTCTCCGCAACTACCACTCGCCGCGGTTGATCCGCACCGCCTGCAGCGCGTCTTCGCGCCCGGGGGTGTTGGGCACGGGGGTGGCGTACATGTTCTCGTAGAGATCCTCGAAGCGGGGATCGGGGCTGGCGTTGGCGAAATCAATCGCCTCCTGAACCTCACGGTCAACCCGTTCGGCGGTCACTTTGAGCCAGGCCTCATCAACGATCTCGTGGTCGAGTAGCAGGGCGGCGAAGTTGCGCACGGGGTCGTGCTGCTCGCGCCCGGCGCGCACCTGCTCGGGGTCGCGGTAGCGATCGGCGTCGATCACCGAATGGCCGCGGAAGCGGAAACTGACCACATCGAGAATGGCCGGCTCGCCCTCGCTTTCGGCCCGCTCGCGCAGGCGGCGCACCGCGTCGCGCACGGCGAGCACATCGGCGCCGTCAATGCGCTCGCCGTGGACGCGGAACGAGGCCCCTTTCTTCCACAGATCCGGCTCGGAGGATCCCATCTCGACCGAGGTGCCCATACCGTAGCCGTTGTTGACGATAAAAAACAGCACCGGACAATGCCACAGTTTGGCCAGGTTGAGCGACTCGTAGAACGCGCCGATGTTGGTGGTTCCATCGCCCATCTGGGCCACCACCACCCCGGGTTTGCCCTGGTAGCGCAGGGCGTAGGCCGCGCCCACGGCCAGGGGCACCTGCCCGCCGACGATGGCGTAGCCACCCATGAAGTTGTGTTCGCGACTGAAGAGGTGCATCGAACCGCCGCGCCCGCGGGCCACGCCGGTCTCCTTGCCGAAGAGTTCGGCCATCACCGGCCCCGGCGGTACGCCGCGGGCGATGATGTAGCCATGCTCACGATAGTTGGTGTAGATGTAATCCTCGGGCTTGAGGGCGGCCATCAGACCGACGATGGTCGCCTCTTCGCCGAGATTAAGGTGGCAGTACCCGCCGATCTTCGCCTTGACGTACATCTCGCTGGTACGCTCCTCGAAGCGCCGGATCAGCAGCATCTGGTAATAGTAATGTTTGAGGTCCTCGACGTTCTCGTGTTCCAGCCCGCTGGGGGCGGCTTCCTTGACCTTGACCATTCGAGATTCTCCGTTTCCAGGGTGAACCGATGTAGCGCAACCCGGAGGGTTGCGGTAGGGGCAATCGGGGCTCCTCGCCCCCCCGGCGCGCCGGTAGGATCGGTTCGCGGACCGCCCCTGCCGGCCGCCGCCCAGCCGCGCGCGGTCCTTCGGAGCGCGTGCCCGGCTCACATGTGAAGGGGCGTGGGCGGGCTGCGTCTCGTCACAACCGCTGTTCCGCCCGCGACGGCAAACTCGTCCTGACTGCCCCAGGGCAGACGCCTGCTGCAGGAGGAACAAGAAGGATCGTAGCGGGGGTTGCGCCCTGCCTGCACCTCCCCAAACGCTGACGTAAAAGGCCGCACAGCGAAACCAGGTCTGACAGACCAATTACATCCCCGGCGGCACCACATCGTGAACAAAGGCGTGCTGGTCGGCGCCGCAGCGCGGGCAACCCGCTGGCGGTTCCAGGCCGCGTACAATCTCGCCACAGATGCCGCAAACCCAGCGCATCGCGATCTGCCGCACCAGGTCCGAACGGCTGACGATCCCGACGACCCGGCCGTTTTCAACCACCGGTACGCGCCGGATACGTTGATTGGTCAGCAGGTGCTGCACCTGTTCGATCTCGGTGTCAGGGCTGACGGTGATGACGCCGCGGCTCATAATCTCGCTTACCAGACGCCCGGCGCGGGCGATCAGGTCGTGCTCGGTGACCAGACCGACGAGCAGGCCCTCGGCGTCGACCACCGGCAGGCCGCTGATCCGGTTGCGGGCCAGCAGCCGGGCGGCATCTTCGACCGTTGCGTCGCTGAGGATGCTGATGACCTGGCGGGTCATGATTTCACGCGCTTTCATCAGGATGGACCCCCTTCGCTGGCCATATTCGTGAAATAATACACAAATAATTATGGTCAAATAGAGAGAAGCGGGTTTTTGGGAGAGCGTAGCCTTCCCGGACCCTCTCCGTAGGCAGGGGCGGGGGGGAAACCTGGTTTCCCGACCTCCTCCACGCGCCCGTTCACGCATGTGCTCTTCAGCTTACGTTATACAATCTTATGCCCCGGGGCACAAGGGCAGAAGTGAGGTGAACTTCCTTCGGGGTTGCGCCCGGCCTTACCGGCCAACGCCACGCACATAGATGTTGGGCCAGGGTTTGAACTCGGTGGGGAAGCGATCGCGGGCCAGCACCTGCCCATTGGCGCTGACGGTGCGCTCAATGACGACCTTGATGCCCCCGCGGGCGATATCGGTGCGCCGCAGGTATCCGCGCGGTTTCGAGGGATCGTTGACGTACACCGGTGTTGTTGGGGCCGGGGTTTGTTCGAGCACGCGGTGGGTGTAGGTCACGTCGCGCCCGGTTGGCGGGCCGTACAGCGCCACGCTCAGACGCTGCCGCGCCAGGTCAACGTAGCTCTCCATGAGCAGCCAGCCGCCGGTATCGTTCACGA
Source organism: Chloroflexaceae bacterium (assembly GCA_034431835.1). Lineage (GTDB taxonomy): Bacteria > Chloroflexota > Chloroflexia > Chloroflexales > Chloroflexaceae > JACAEO01. Next base: position 4,996 of record DAOUDA010000248.1, read on the forward strand.
AGCGCACATCGTTGTAGGGCGTGAAGATGGCAGCGTCGAGGCCGGGCGGCTCGCCGAGTTCTTCGTACCAGCCGATGCGAAAGGCGTGCTCGTGGCGCTCGATGATCGGCAACCCGCCGAAGAACGCCGCCCGGAAGACCGTCGTGGAGACCTGGCACAACCCGCCGCCCCACTCTTTCTGGGTCCGGTTCTCGACAATCGCCAGACCTTCGACGAAGCCGTTGGCGGCATTCACCGGGCCAAGCTGCTGATTGAAGGAAAAGGTCGCGCCGGGAGGAATGAGCACGCCGTTCATCCGGCGCGCCCCGGCCCTGATGTTGGTGATGCGGTACTGCTCCGAGCGGGCGAAGGAGCTCACTCCCAGCCCCAGACGTTCGGTGATGCCCAGGCTGGCGAGGTTACGCTCGGTCACCGGGGGCGGGATCGGCTCCATGGGCAACGCGATCCGCCGCGGTCCGCCATTGAGCGCGACGTTCACGGCGGCGATGGCCTCATCGGCGTCGAGGCCCAGGCCCGGGTTGCCCGGTGTGATGATCCGTAAATCGCCATTGTTCCAGGCCACCGTCGGCAGGCTGCCCTCCTGGCGCAGCGCCGCGGCCATGGGGAGCAACGCGGCGCGGATGCGGCTCTGATCCACGCTCACCGCGTAGGTCGGCTCACCGTCGGCGCCGCTTACCCGGCGCACGCTGACCCACTCGGCCAGGCGCTCCGGGGGCAGCGACCAGCGGCAACCCGCCGCGCAGGAACCGCTGGCGCCCTCCAGCACCAGCGGGCCATCGAGCATGAGCTGCAGGCTATCGGCCACCGGGGCCACTTCGGCGTCGCGCAGGCGCGGCTCGAGCGCGCGGGTGCGCACGGCCACCGTGGTCCGCTCAAGCCCCTGCGCGGCGGCGGTCATGTCGCGCAGCGTCTCGTCAACCAGCACCTGCAGGCCCCACTGCTCGGGGGTCACCACCACCCGGGCGCCCTCAAGGGCCACCGCAGCGTCCCGGGGCGGGGTCTCCAACTCGGCGGCGATGCGCGCCAGGTACCGCTGCATGGCCCGCTGGTCCACCTCCAGGCGCAACGGGAGGTCCACCCCCTGTTCCCAGACGGCCATGGCGGTTCGCAGGTTCTGGACGCGGCTCTTGTTCCGGGCATAGGCAAAGGCCTCGCGCAGGGCGTCGTCGATCTCCAGGCGCAGGCCAAGTTCCTCGGCCCCGGGGCGCCAGATGCGCTCGCCGTAGGTCAGCACAACCGGGTTGTACAGGAACGCGCCGTAGTGGCGCTCAACGGCGCCGTGGGCGCCATCGATGGTCATCCCGCCCAGGGGCACGCCGCGCACGCTGATGTTCGGATAGATACGCTGCGCCATCTCGCGTTCGGCGAGCAGCAGGCCGATGATGCTTGCCAGCGCGCCAAGGGCGATCAGGGCAAGCAGCACCACGAACCACTCCACGCCGCGGCTGCGCCGGCGCCGCCTGAGCCGGCACCGCGGGGCGCGAACCTCTTCCAGCGCCGGATCGGGCGCGGGGGTTGACACGATCGATTTGCGCATGGCCTGCCGGGAGCCTGTACGGACGCAATGGAACCGTCTGGAGTGTACACCGTCGTTGTGGGGAATGTCAAGCGTTTTGGTCGCTACGGGTGTGACGGAACGTTCTGCAGCATGGGGGCGCCGGCGCCCGGCGCCCCGGCACCCGGCAAGCGTCCTGCTGGTTCGCGTGCGGTGCAGGTTGCCGGTTTGCCCCGCGGCGCAGGGCGCGGCGCCGCGGGGCGCCCCCCGCCCAGCCTCCCCCCGCTGGGGGGAGGCGCGCGGTTCCCTCCCCCAGCGGGGGAGGGTCAGGGAGGGGGCGGGGCGGCGTCCGCCGGGAATGGCCGCCGCGCGCTCCCGAAACCCGGTCCGCTTCGCGCGGTGGGGATCATGCAAAACGTTTCGTCACACCCCCCGGCGTGCCTCACCCCCTGCCCCGGCCCGCCCCCGATGAGGGCCCGGGAGGACGCGGTCCTCCCGAGAACACCTTTTCTCCTTTCGCAGGGTAACGCCGCCGCTGCGTATGCACAACACACCTGACTTTTCACCGTTGACATTCAAATGGAAATCCTGGTAAAATAAATAATGATCGTTTCCGATCCAGTAGTGCATGTATTATTCACATATTTTAAACCTCCTCACCGATCTGCGCTCCCACAGGGTTCGTCATACCATGGTAGTTCACCGCTTCCTGCATCCGCCGCGGGTCGTCCTGGTTGCCGGCCTGGCGCTGATGTGCGCCGCCTGTGTTCCCAGTCCACCCGCAGCCACCCTTCCAACCCTGCCGGCGATCCTCGACATTACACCCGCGCCGACCCTCGACGTGGATGCGACGGCCACGGCCCTGGCCTCGCTAGAACGCCCCACGCCCACCCCCGCGGCGCTCTACACCGTCCAGCCCGGCGACACCCTCAGCGCCATCGCCGAGCGCTTCAATACTACGGTTGACGAACTGGTGGCCGCCAACGGCCTGACTGACCCTGACGCGCTGCAGACGGGGCAAACGCTGTTGATCCCTTCGCTGCTGCGGACGCCGGTGGTCGGTTCGCCCGCGCCGTTGGGGACGCCGACCCCTACCCTCGCTACGCCCTGATGGGACCTGGGGCAAGTCCGGGTTTTTGCGGCGTAGCCGCGAACTCTAGCAGCAGCGACACTGCTCCCCTCCCCGCCGCAGGAGCTGGACGTTGCGCGAGCCACGAAAAGAGGGTTTCTCCGTCTTGACACGCCTCCGTTCCTTCGTTATAGTACCAGTGTTGGCTGTTCCACAACCAGGCAAGCCGTCCAGGCGCGAAGGAGGTGATGCCCATGAATGATAGTAAGCGTATGGGCGTCGCCGCTGGTGAGGCCCGCTAGGTCTTACCGAACCGGCGACCCCGCATCCTGCGAAACGCCCCTGCTCAGCAGGGGCGTTTGCCATGTAGGCCAGATACGGCTTCCCGGGAGGGCCTGGCCCTGCCTCTTCCTTCCAGCAAGCAGGGGCCTGGGGAAACCTGGTTTCCCCTTCAGGAAGCGCGAATGGCTTCGTAGACGACGCGCGGGGCATCGGGGGCCGCTGGTTCCCAGGATGGCGCGCGGCGCGCGATGAGGCGCAACCCGACGCCGGCGAGGGCGTCCAGAACCTCCACGTCACTCCAGGCCCGCTCGACGTGGTGCTCCTCCCCGCGTCGCCAGCGTTCACCCTCACGCACGAACCAGACCACGCGCCCCCGGGCCAGACGCGCCGCAGCGTCGTAGGCGAGCCGCTGGTAGACCAGGAGCCCGTTGGCGTCATAGACGACCTGATCCAGCCCCTCGCCCCACGTGGCAAACTCGTGCTCGGTGTTGAGATCGAAGATCAGGCGTCCGCCTGGACGCAGCAGGCGCGCCGCGTCGCCGATGACCAGCGCCAGATCGCCCGCGCCGGTGAGGTAGTTCAGGCTATCGTAGAGGCAGGTGATCAGGTCAAACGACGCTGGCGCGAGCGTCCCGCCCACGGGCAGGCGCCGGATATCGGCGGCGAGCCAGGTGACGGGTAGATCGCGGGCGCGGGCCCGGGCAATGGCGAGCATGGCCTCTGAGCGATCAACGCCCACCGTTGCCGCGCCGCCGGCGGCGAAGACCAGGGTCGCCGCACCGGCGCCGCAGGCCAGGTCGAGGACCTGTTCTGGCGGGGCGGGCATGGTGGCGAGGATGCGGCGCGCCAGCGCCTCGGCGAAAGCGCTCTGGCCAATGGCGTCGTAGATGGGAGCGTAGTCAGCATAGATATCGGACATAGACGTGGGTCGGCGCGCCGGGGCCGGTATGCGCGATGACAAAACCGGAGCCATACGGCTCCTGGGTGATTGGTACAACCGCCCTGTGATGCGCGGGGTATGCACGATGACAAAACCGGAGCCATACGGCTCCGGCTTTCTGGCGACCCCGGCGCGACTCGAACGCGCGACCTTTTCCTCCGCAGGGAAACGCTCTAATCCACTGAGCTACGGGGTCCTGTTGATTTCAGCGCCATAAGTATACCATGTTCAGACGGTTCGCGCAACCGGGCATCGGGGGATCGGGGGATCGGGGGATCAGGGCAGGGGGCGCCGTTCGTCGCACCCGAAGCCGCCCCCGCGGACGGCGCCTTGTGCCTTGCCCCTCATAGCGGTACAATACGTCACGTCTCGCCGCTGGCGCGCTTGCGACCTGCCGGAGGCGATCGCTCAAGAAACGGTTGCCACATGATGACGGAACGCTCGCGGGGCCTTCCGATGTGGATCTGGGGCGTCCTGGCTGCGCTGCTGCTGATCGCTCTGAGCAGTCGCGGCAGCTTCGGCGTGGCCAATGAGGCCCTCAGGCAGCGCTTCGCGGCCCAGCCCACCCCTGCCGGCGTCGATCTGCCCTTCGACGTGCCTCATCTGGAGCTGGAATCGCTGCCGCCCCAACTCCAGGAAACGGCCCGCGAGTTGCTGCGGGCGCTGAACCGCGGCGAGGCGGGGCGCCCGGTCGAGCCGGCCGTGGAGAGCGCCCGGCTGCGGATCGAGGTGCGCGAACTGCGCCGCGTGGCCGGTGAGGTGCAGATCCGCGGCCAGGTGACCAACATCAGCCGGCGCGAGGTGCAGGTGCCGATCAGCGCCTTTGAACTGCGCGATAGCGCCGGGGTCAGCTACCTCGCCGGCGACGGCCCAAGTTCCACCCTCCGCCCCGGCCAGAGCACTCCCCTGGAACTCAGCGTCCCCCTTCCTCCGGGTCGCGGTCTGCTCCTGACCACTACCCTGCCGCCCGATCCTCCCGTCGAGCAGCGCCTGATTGCCGCCGAGACGAAGCCATGAGCATCGCGTCCCGTTTCGATCAGGTGCGCGAGCGCATCGCCCGCGCCGCCGCCCGCGCCGACCGCGATCCCGCCGCCATCACCCTGGTCGCCGTGACCAAGACGCACCCGCCCGAGGTCATCGCTGAGGCCATCGCGGCGGGCGCCCGCGATCTGGGCGAGAACCGCGTCCAGGAGGCCGCGCTCAAGATCCCCCCGCTCGCCGCCGCCTATCCCGACGCGCGCTGGCACCTCATCGGCCATTTGCAGCGCAACAAGGCAAAATCCGCCATCGAGTTGTTCGATATGATCCACTCGATTGATAGCCTGCGTCTCGCCGAGACCCTCAATCGCCTTCTCGAGGAACGCGCCGCGGCCCGCCTGCCCGTCCTGCTGCAGGTGAACGTCAGCGGTGAAGCGTCCAAGGAGGGCTTCGATCTGCCCGGCGGCATCGCTAACCGGGCCGGATTGGAGGCGCTGCTCCCCGAGGTGGAGCGCATTCTGGCCCTGCCCTGCCTCGAGGTGCGCGGGTTGATGACCATCGCCCCGATCGTGGCCGACCTGGAACAGGCCCGCCCCGTCTTCCGCGCCCTCCGCGAGCTGCGCGACGAACTGGCCCGGCGCTTCCCCCAGACGGCCTGGGCCGAACTTTCCATGGGCATGACCGACGATTTCGAGGCCGCCATCGCCGAAGGCGCCACCATCGTGCGCGTCGGACGGGCGATCTTTGGGGAGCGGGTGGGGTGAGGGCGCCCGGCGCGCCCCCTACCCCCCGGCGTCGCGCGGGTCCAGCGCGTCGCGCAGACCGTCGCCCAGGAAGGTGAACGACAGCACCAGCAGCGAGATCATCAGCACCGGGAAGAGAAGCATCCACGGCCCCGAACTGAGATTGTAGAAGCCATCGGTCATCATTTGCCCCAGGCTGGTGGGGAAGGGCGCGTTCGGGTCCACCGAGGGGCGCATGCCGACGCCGAGGAAGGTGAGGATCGCTTCGGCCAGAATGAGCGAGGGGATGCTGAACGACACGGCCACGATGATCGGCCCCAGGGTGTTGGGCAGAATGTGGCGCAGCAGGATGACCCACGTCGGCACGCCGAGGGCCCGCGCGGCCTCGACGAACTCCTTCTCTTTCAACGCGAGCACCTGGCCGCGCACCAGTCGCGCCAGGCCCGTCCAGCTCACAATCGCCAGGGCGGTGAAGATCAACAGCAGGCCCTGGAAGGCCTTGCCGAACCAGGTCTCGCGAAGGGCCACTGTCAGCGTAATAATGAACAGCAGATCGGGGAAGGAGGCGACGATCTCGGTGAAACGCATGAGCAGGTTGTCGAGCCAGCCGCCGGCGAAGCCGGCGATCAGCCCGATGCTGACCCCGATCGCGACGATCAACACCTGCGGGGCCACTCCGACGATCAGCGAGACGCGGGTGGCGTAGATCAGCCGCGAGAGAATGTCGCGCCCGTTGTTGTCGGTGCCCAGGATGTTCTCCGGGTTGGGCTGCCGCGCCGGATTGCCGGTGACCCAGATCGGCGGGCGCAGGCTGTTGCGCGGGGGTTGCTCCACCGGGTTCTTCGGCGCGAGCAGCGGCGCGAAGATGGCTACCAGCACGTAGAGCAGGATCACCAGCGCGCCCGCCACTGCCGCGCGGTTTCGCAGCAGGCGCCGCCAGGCGTCGCCCCAGAGGCTGCGGGGCTTCGTGGCAGCCAGATCCAGCGCGTCGGCGCTGGTGAGTGGTCGGGCCTTCATGCTCATGAGCTGTTTAAAGCCTGTTCACATACCGCCTTCGGGAGGGTGTTGCCCTCCCGAGAACCCGCTTTTCTCGGTCGTTTGGGGGAGGGTGGGGAAACCTGGTTTCGCCACGCCCCTGCCCGAGGCCGGCGACGGAGGGAGCAGGCCGGCCCGCCGCGGCGCGGGGAAACCTGGTTTCGCCACGCCCCTGCCCGAGGGGAGGGTTTCGAGAACGGTGTCTGACTACTTATACGAGATCCGCGGATCGATGACCCCGTAGGCGATATCCACCAGCAGATTGGCCATCCCCAGGAAAAAGACAAAGATCAGCGCCCCGGCCATGATCATCGAGTAGTCGCGCTTGCCGATCGCTTCCACCAGCAACTGCCCCATCCCCGGCACCTGGAAAATGATCTCCGTGTACAGGGTGCCGGTGATCAGCGCGGCGGCGAGGGGGCCGAGCACGGTCACCACGGGGATCAGGGCATTCTTGAGCATGTGCCGCCAGATCACCAGCCGGTCGCCCAGGCCCTTGGCCCTGGCGGTGCGCACGTAGTCCTGGCGCTTGACTTCGAGCACGCTGGAGCGGGTCAGGCGGGTGATGAAGCCCAGCGAGGTGGCGCCCAGGGCCACGGTGGGGAGGATCCAGGGCCGGATCGGCTCGTTCCAGTCGGGGATAACCGTGAACCACTGGAGCCAGGTGGCGAAGATGATCACCAGCAAAAAGCCGACGATCAGTGTCGAGAGCGAGACGAAGAAGGTCGAGGCGAAAAGCGCCGCGTAGTCAATCCAGGTGTTCTGCTTGAGCGCGGCGAGCACCCCCAGCGGCACGCCGATCGTCACGGCGAAGAGCAGCGCCTGCAACCCCAGGCGCGCCGAGTAGTAGAAGCGGCTCGGTTTGCCCCCGCGGGAGCCGAACAGCTCCTGCTGCACGGTGCGCGCCCCGCGCGAGGCGTAGGTGGGGCCGAAATTGCCGCCGATGGCGCCCCACAGGATGCGGCGCTCGCCCGTCTTCGGGTCGGTGACGAGGTCGAAGAACATGTAGCGGGTAAACTGGCGCCAGAAGGGCAGATCCATGCCAAACTTCTCGCGCAGCACCGCTTCCACCCGCGGCGAGAGCTGACGCCGGCTCGGGTCGGTGTCGAAGGGGCCGCCGGGGGTCATTCTGGCGATCGTGAAGGTCAGCAGCCCCACGATCACCAGCACGGGGATCTGCCACAGGATGCGGCGAATGATGTAAGCGGTCATAGCGTTTTGCGGGTGTCGCGAGCCTCCCGGCAGGCCCGCCACGGCCACGCCGCGCGATACCGGCAGGCAAAGAGAGGCTGCGGGAGCGCCTGGCCCTCCCACGCATGCCCAACCCCAGCGCCGTCCGGCGCGCTCGGCCTAGGGCTGCACGTCCACGTTCGGCAGGTTGAAGAAGCCCAGCCAGTAGTCGATCGGCGTGATGGTCTCCTCGGTGACGCCCTTGACATAGGGCTTGACCAGCACCGGGCCGCCGTCGTTGCGGGTGACCGCGATCGGCGCGTCGGTGATCAGGAGCTTCTCGGCCTCGTTGTAGAGCTGTAGCCGCCTGACCGGGTCCTGCTCCACGTCGGCCTGGCGCACCAGTTCATCGAACTCGGGGTTCGAGTAGCCCACGCGGGTGCTGAGCAGGCCGTTGGTCTGGAACAGCGAGATCCAGTTCTGCGGATCGGGATAGTCGGCGCACCAGGCCAGGGAGAACATCTGGGGCGGGTCCTCCCTGGTCAGAAGGCGGTGGGGTCCACCGGGTCGAGCACGGCGTCAATGCCCAGGTTCTGCTTGAGCTGGTTGGCGATCCACTCGAAGCGGGCGTTGTTGCGGGCGCTGGCCGAGTAGGTCAGTTTGATCTCCGGCAGGTTCTCTACCCCGCCGTAGGACGACTCGGCAATGGCCGCCCTGGCCGCCTCGGGGTCGAACTCCCAGAGCTTCAGGTCGGGCTGGTGGCCGGGGAAGCCGGGGGGAATGAAGGAGTAGGCCACGCTGCCGAGGCCATTAAAGATGTCGCGGTTCCAGGCCTCGCGGTCGAAGGCCTGGGCGAAGCCCTGGCGCACCTTTACGTCGTCGAAGGGCGGCTTCGTGGTGTTGAAGCCGAAGTAGAAGGTGCACGACCCGACGGTGTTGACGATCTGCTGGCTGAGTTGCGGATCGGCCTGGACGGTGGCCAGGTCCTCGGGCGCGACGCCCAGGATCTCGAGTTCGCCGTTCTGGTAGGCCTGGAAGGCCACCTGGCCCTCGGTGATCATGTAGTACTCGACGCGCTTGAGCTTCACCGGACCCAGCGGCCCGACGTAGTTGGGGTCAGGCTCCCAGATCGCCCGGTTGCCGTGGTCCCACTCTTTGAGCACGAAGGGGCCGTTGCCGATGTAGTTCTCGGCGTCGTACCACCAATCCTCGCCGAGTTCGACCAGATCCTGGCGCGCCGGGGCGCCGATCCACAGCGCGGCCATGGCGGGGAAGTAGGGTGCGGGGGCGGTCAGTTCGATTTCCAGGGTCAGGTCGTCAATCGCCCGCACGCCGAAGTTGGCGAGCAGTTCGCCCTGGTCGCGGGCCAGGGCCTCCTCGATGCTGAGACCCTCGCAGGCGGCGGCGGAGTACTCGCTGTAGCCCTTGATGATGCCGCAGGGCAGGGACTGGTACTCGCCAGCGGTCTCGGGGTTGGCCAGGCGGCGCCAGGCGTACTCGAAGTTTTGAGCTGTGACGGGTTCGCCGTCGGAGAATCTGGCATCGGGGCGCAGCTTGAAGGTGTAGACCAGGCCATCGGAGGACACCTCGACGCTCTCGGCGGCGGCGGGGATGGGCTTCATATCCTGGTCGAAGCTCATCAAGGGCTGAAAGGCCATCATAATGAACTGGATCTCGACGACAAAGCTCGCCTTCTGTGGATCAACGTTATCGGGTTCACTGCCGATGTTCATCCGCAGCACCCCGGGCTGGGGGTTGCCGGCGGGGACGGCGGGGGCCGTGGTGGCCGCCGGGGCGGTGGCCGGCTGGCCGGGGGCCGTGGTGGGGGCAGCCGGGGCCGTGGTCGGCTGCGCGGCGGGGGCGCCACTGCCACACGCGGCGAGGATGGGCGCGATGAGCGCGCAGAGCAGCACGCTGGCGACGGCGCTGCGCCAGTTCCGGGCAGGCATCTGTGGTCTCCTATGCTCCTGGTCTTCCAGCACGCGCCGGAAGCGGTCGCACCTGGGGCCGCGCTGCCCGCCACCGGGAAGCGGCAGGAGTTTCGAGGGAGGGACGCGCTGCCCGGGCCTTCTCATCGGGCGGGCAGGGGAGCGAGGAAAGGCGGACAGGCCCCGGGGACGGGGAGTCCCTCAATGGCTCCGCGGCGCGGCGCGCGCAGCGCGCAGCTTCGGCCTCACAGGGCGACAATCGGGATACAATGGCGATGATGGTACCACAGAGAGGATCGGAGCGTCAAGCCCGGTTGACGGAGCCCTGGGGGCGCGAAACCACTATTGACAACTCCTGACCTGCGTCGTATACTAAGTGTCACTTTCACAACAGGCCGGGCGGCCAATTTTTTCCAGGCAGATTTAGTGTCAAATAGACACAAATGCTGGTCGCTCGGCCTCTCTGGTAAGGGTATTTAGTGTTATTATTACACTAATAACCCGGCGTTAAGAGCCTGTCCGAATAACTCCTGTAGGAAAGGTGGGGAAACCGGCTTTCCCCACGCCCCTCCCTGAGGGGAGGAGCTGGGAGGGCTACGCCTCCCAGAAAAGGGATCGGAAACCAGGTTATCC
>DAOUDA010000249.1:0-13674 GCA_034431835.1 Chloroflexaceae bacterium
CGCGCGCGCGCCGGCGACCTCGGGGCGGCGCGCGGGCACCGCGGGTTGCGCCGGCTGGCCCACCAGCGCCTCGACAACCGCCAGTTCCAGCGGCAACTGGCCGTAGGGCGTCGTGCGCAACTGGTAATCCAGGGCGCTGAACAGCTTCACCCAGTGCAGCAGGCGCCCGGTGTCGGCCCGTTGCGCCCAGGCCGCCATCATCTCGCGCTCATCGTCGCCAATATCGGCGAGCGCATGGTCACCGGCGGCCAGCAACAGCAGCAGCGAGCGCAGCCGCTCCACCAGATCGCGGGTAAACTGGCGCAAATCGGCGCCCTGGTCGGCCACGCCGTTCACCGCCCGCAGCGCCGCCGCGGCGTCGCCCTCCAGCAGCGCCTCGATCAGCGCGGCCACCTCGGCGGCCGAGGTCATCCCCAACAGGCTCTGCACCTGCCCGACACTGATGTGGCCGCTGGTAAAGGAAGCCAGTTGCTCCAGCACCCCCAGGGCATCGCGCAGGCTGCCGGTGGCGGCGCGGGCGATGGCCTCCGCCGCGCCCGGCTCCAGCGTCAACCCCTCGGAGGCCGCGACGCGGCGCAGATGCGCGGCGGTGCTGGCGATGCCGTGGCGCGTAAACGTGAAGCGCTGGCAGCGCGACAGAATGGTGGCCGGAACCTTGTGCACCTCCGTGGTCGCCAGCACAAAGATCGCATGCTCGGGCGGCTCTTCCAGCGTCTTCAGCAGGGCGTTGAAGGCGGCCGTGGAGAGCATGTGCGCCTCATCAATGATGTAGACGCGGTAGCGCCCACGGGTCGGCCGCGTCATCACCCCGCTGATCAGCGCCCGCGCATCCTCGACGCTGGTGTTCGAGGCCGCATCCATCTCGATGACATCCACCGCGCGGCCCTCGGCGATCTCCTGGCACATCGCGCAGGCGCCGCACGGCCGGGCCACCCGATCGGCGGCCAGACAATTCACCGCCTTGGCCAGCAGACGGGCCACACTCGTCTTGCCCACTCCCCGCGGCCCGGTGAACAGGTAGGCGTGGGCCACGCGCTCCTCAACGATGGCATTTCGCAGCGTCTGCACCACATGCTCCTGACCGACGAGTTCATCGAACGTCTGGGAGCGCCATTTGCGATACAGCGACAATGAAGCCATGCCTGGACCTCCAATGACCCGTCCTGCCATTATACCTGACAGAACACCTGGTCGCAAAACCGGGGAAGTTGGTGTCCGAGGGCTCGTGCAACGTCCCCGGGGATGACCGTACCGGGCGGCGTAGCCGCCCCTCGCCCGAGGCGGACCTTACATCGGCCCCGCCCGCGCAACCTGGTTTGAAGTAGTTGCGCGATTGTGGTACAGTGGTCAGGGTGTTTGCCGTCCTGGATCGTCAGGGTATCGCGGAGCTTGCATGGGGTGTCGTTACGTCATCGCTGGCATCGTGGCAACCATGGTCGTCTGGTTGGCCGCCTGTAGCGGCCAGGCCGGCCAGCAAGCGCCGCTGCCTTCACCAACGGTCGAGGCGCCTGCATCCGTAACGTCTCCCGTGCCGCCTCCCGTGACCTCCCCGCCGCGCGCGGCGACCCCCGTGACGCCCGGCGCGGCGGCCGGCGCCACCATCGAGGTCTACGCGGGTGTACCCCGTTCGCGTACTCCCGAGGGCTACCATCTGCTCGGCAATCCCGAGGCGCCGGTCACCCTCGTGATGTATTCCGATTTTCTCTGAACGGCCTGCGCGCTCCACGTGCTGGAGACCGAGCCACGCATCGTTAATGAGTATGTCCAACCTGGCAAGGTGCGCCTGGTCTACCACCACTTGCTGCAACTCGGCGAGCGTTCCGAACTGCTGGCGGAAGCCGCTGAGTGCGCCGCCGACCAGGGACGCTTCTGGGAAATGCGCCAGGCGATCTATCGGCGCTACAATCAACTGTATAGCGAGACCCTCGCCGGCGTCGAAGCCGCCGCCGCGGAAGCCGGGGTTGATGTGGAGACGCTGCGCGCCTGTCTCGCCGCCGGAACCCACGAAGCCGCCGTTCGGGCCGATTACCAGGCGGCGGTGGCCGAGGGCGTCCGCTCGCGGCCAGTCTTTCTCATCGGTGAGCGGCGCATTATCGGAGCGCAGCCGTTCAACGTCTTTCAGGAACTGCTTGACCAAACCCCCGGCGCCTAGCGGCCTACCATCCACATGCTCTGGATGCAACGCCACCCCTGCCTATGCCACATCGTAGTATCACCCTGCCGCTCAGTCTGGTCATTGTGTTCGCGGTGTTGATGCTGGCCCTGCTTGTCGGCGCATTGCCTGCGACGCCGCCTGTCTCTGTCGCGCAGGGGCAGAGTACGAATTGCCCGTATCCTGACCCCGGTTCCTGCGCGGGAGGCCAACAAAACGATCCTTATCCCGGAGGAACCAGCACCAGCACCCCTACGCAGGCAACGCAGGCTCAGGCAACACCGACGGCCACGACGACCCCAACGACCACAACTGCAAACACAACCCTGACCCCGACGCCTACCCGGCAGGCGCCGACCGTTACCTTTACCGCGGCCCCCACACGCACGCGCCCTCCGGCTCCAACCGGCCCCACCCCGACGCCCACCAACCCCCTGCCGGAGGGCATCGCAACCCTGGTGTGCATTCCCGGCGCAACTATCACGCTGGCAGGCTCGGGGCCGCCCAGCACCGCGCTGCTGGCCTACTTCAACGACCGTCCCGTAGGCGGCGGTTTCAGCCGGGCCGACGGCGCCTTCAGCATCGACCTGGTGATTGGCCCCGAGCGGCCAGGGCTGTATCTGGTGGAAGTTCGCAAACGCGACGGTCGCGAACGCGTGAGCCAGTGGGGCTGCGAGGTGCCCGGGGCCACCCCTACGCCCACCCTGCTGGCGCCTTCACCAACGAGCAGCAATCAGGGCCTCCCCTAAAGTGCATACGGGAGGGTCCGGCTCTCAGGTGCAGGGTTTTCCGGCCCATCCTCCCGTCGCCTTCGCCATCCGGGGCATCGGGACGCCCAACTCCCCCTCTCACACTCAGGGAGAGGGGCAGGGGGTGAGGACCGTGAGCGCATTGGAATGCCGAACACTCCTTCTCCCTCGAAAAACCCTACACCTGAGAGGTTTAGGGGCGGACAGAAGACCCGAGCGAACACCGCCGCGATCCCGCAGTGGGACGCCCCGACGCCTGGCTCGGCGCTCCCCGCTCCCGCGTTGCGGGCGCGGGGCAGGGGGTGAGGGTGAACCGGCCCATCCCCATGCCATCCACCGTAGCTGCGCGCATGCATTCTGTCCGCCCCTGAAACCTGAGAGGGAGGGTCCGGGGGGCTTCGCCCTCCCGGACCCTCCCATACGATTACACAACGCAGTCGGAGGGCCGGCGCCATTGCCGACCCTCCGACTTCGTGCTCAAGCATAACCCTCACCGACCGGAACAGCACTCCGTAGACGTACTGAACGACGCTCTGTAGCTATGCGGAAGGCGCTTGCCATCCGCTCCAGAGGTTGGGAGGGCCACGTCCTCCTGATACAACAACGCTTTTTCGCCCGAACGACTGGATACCTGAGATGGCCGCAGGCCCCCCTGGTGCGCAGCACAGCCACAGATCAACGCCACGGCGCGTCACCCATCCAGGGTGACGATCCCGCGCCGCACGGCGTAGCGGATCAGATCCAGCGGCGTGTGCAGGCCGAGTTTGCGCATCATACTCGCCCGGTGGGTGTCCACCGTCCGCACCCCGATCATCAGATGCTCGGCAATTTCGGCGCTGGTGAGGCCCTGGGCCGCCAGGTAGAGGATCTCGCGCTCGCGGGCCGTCAGGGTCTCGTACAGGTCCAGGTTGGTCTCCGCCGTCTGGCTGGCATAGGCGTCAATCGCCCGGTCAGAGAGGGGCGGGCTGAGGTAGCGGCGCCCCTGGGCCGCCTGCTGGATGGCGTACAGGAACTCCGTCGAAAGCGTTTCTTTGAGCACGTAGGCGGTAACGCCGGCGCGCAGGGCCTCGCGCACATACGACTCGTCGGCGTGCATCGAGAGGATGACGATCCGGGTGTTCGGCGACACGATCCGGGCCTGGCGCGCAACTTCCAGGCCGCTCAACCCCGGCATGATCAGGTCGGCGATCAGCAGATCGGGCTGGAGGCGCTCAACCATGGCCAGCGCCTCGGGGCCATTGCCTGCCTCACCAACTACCGTACAGTGCATTTCGTTCTCGAGCAGCACCCGCAGGCCGCTGCGTACGACATGGTGATCGTCGGCCAGCACGATCGTCAGTGGTCGCATCGGTCGCTTTCCTTCCAGGTCGGTAACGGCAGTTCGGCAAGAATGCGTGTTCCGGCATTCGGCGCCGTTTCGATGGTCAGCGTGCCGCCGGCCAGGCGCACGCGCTCGGCCATGCCCGCCAGGCCCAGCGAATCGCTGGCGGGAAGCTCGTCGGCCTCGAAGCCACGGCCCTCGTCCACCACCTGCACCGCCAGCATATCGTCGGTGGCCCAGACCTGGGCGCGGGCGTGGTCCACCCCGGCATGACGCGCCACGTTGGTCAGGGCCTCCTGCACCACACGGTAGGCCGTGCTCGCCACTGCCTGCGGAATGGGCCGGTCGAGACCGGCATGCTGCAACTGCACCTGGATCCCCGTCTGGTCGGTGTACCGTCGCGTGAACCAGAACAACGCGGGGAGCAGGCCCAGATCATCGAGCATGGCCGGGCGAAGATTCAACGAAAGGGCGCGCACCTGGGCGGTCAACTGGTTCACCTGGCGCTGAGCCTGGGTCATCCGTTCGCGCAGCGTCTCGGGGCTGGTACGGGGGCCCACCGTCAGGGCCAGGCTCAGGCCGGTAAGCATCTGGCCAATCTCGTCGTGCAATTCGCGGGCCAGGTGCGCCCGTTCGGCCTCCTGCACCGCCACCAGGCGCTCGGACAGGGCCTGCAGGCGCGCCTGGCCGGCCTGCACCTGGGCGAAGAGCCGCGCGTTCTGCAGGGCGATCGCCGCGGGAATGGCCAGCAATTCGGCCGTGTTGACATGCTCGGGGGTGAAGAAGGCCGGAACCGTCTTGTCGGCGCAGAAGAAGCCGATCACCTCTTCCCCGGCGACCAGCGGTACCGCGAACCAGTTGCGGACGTGCTCGAGCCCTGGCCGCGCGCGCCAACTGGCCGTGCGCGCCGTGTCGAGCACCACGAAGCTGCGTCGCCGCGCAATTAGCTGTTGGAAGAGCGGGTCCTCCGCCGGGTTGATGCTCAACCCGGCTACCAGCGCCGGATCGGTGAACGCCTCGTACCCGCGAGTGGCGCGCACCCGCAGCATCTCGTCGCTCTCCAGCAGCATGACGCAGGCGCTGTCGTAGGACACGAGCTGGGCCATGTGCGCCAGCAGGGTGGTTGTGACGACCTGGGGATCGAGGCTGCGCGAAAGGGCAATATGCGAGGCATGGAGCACCTCGGCCACCTGGCGCGCCCGCCGCTCGGCGGCAAGGGCCTGGCGCAAGGCCTCGACCGATGCCGCTCCACTGGCCAGAGGTGATATCGGGGTGGATGAACTGTCCATGATGCAGGTACGCCCTTCAGCGCAAGGGGGTAACCAGGATTCTACCCCACAGTATACGCAGTCCGGGTGCACCTGTACAGTCTCCGATACCCTCCCGGTCAACACATCGCTGCTCAACAACGAGATGACAAGGAAGGGGAGGGCCGCGCCCTCGCCAACCCTCCGTCCGGGGCCCGTGTTTATTGTCCCGCCAAGCGCTGCAGATTGGCCCGCGCCGCAGCCGCCGCATCGCGACGCCCGATAACCGTGTAGACGTTGATCGCCGCGATGATCATGCCGCGGGCCGTTTCGAAGTCGCCCCGGCGGGCCGCGACCAGGCCCAGGTTGTGCAGCGACGACGCCACGCCGATGTCCAGGCGCAGGGCGCGGCATTCGTTGAGCACGGCGCTGTGCAGTGCGTAACACTCCTCCAGATCACCTCGCGTGAAGGCCAGACTGGCGAGGAGTTGCATTGCGCCGAGGCGCCCCGCGGCGCTGCCGATGTTCTCGGCCACTTCGAACGCGCGCTCCAGGTGGGTCTGCGCCGCGATCAAGGCGCCTTCGAGCCATAGTCGCGCGCCTTCGTCGAGGAGCAACGCCACCATAGCGGGCATAGCCGTGCCAAGCTGGTTGTCCACGGGATCCTCCGCGGCTCAGGAGATTGTCTGTCTATTAAAGTAAAGAGCATCAACCCCGCAAGGGCTTGCACTTTTTCCACAGGGCTCGTCCAGAGTCCCTGGGGCAGGCCCCGCACCCGGGTTCTTTCGGTGGTTCGCGCGGCTGCGCCGCCGGAACCACCCAAAAATAATCCCCGGGCGGGTACGCCGCCGCACACCCTGCCGTGAGAGACGGGCCTTGCACAAGCCCTGACTTACCAGACGCCTTTTGACACCCCCATCAACCCTCGGTATCATACCCTGGGTGAGGGGGCGTTACGCTTTAAATACCCCCTGTTCATCACTCCCTACCTGAGGGGAGGATCTAAGAAGGCTGCGTCTTCCCGGACCCTTCCGTTCGAGAACATACCGGATGCTAAAGGACACAACCTATGCACCCTGCGCAGGATGCGCTTGACTTTCTGGGAATAGATTACATCGAGTTTTACGTCAGCAACGCGCGGCAGGCCGCGCACTTCTACCGCACCACCCTCGGTCTGGCCCCGGTCGCCTACGCCGGACTTGAAACCGGCCTGCGCGACCGGGCCAGCTATGTGCTGCAACGGCGGGACGTGCGCTTCGTCCTTACCGCACCCCTGCTGCCCGATCACCCCATCGGCGCGCACCTTGCCCGCCACGGCGATGGGGTGAAAGATGTCGCCCTGCGGGTGCGCGACGCCGCCGCGGCCTATGCCGCCGCGCTGCGAAACGGGGCCGTCGGCGTCTGCGAGCCGGTTAGCTTCGAGGACGCCGACGGGCGCGTGGTCAGAGCGACCATAGCCGCCTATGGCGATACCGTCCACACTTTCATCGAACGCGATGGCTACGAAGGGCCCTTCATGCCCGGCTTCCGGCCCATCGAGCGTCAGACGCCCGCGCCCGACACCGGCATCTTCGCCATTGACCATATCGTCGGCAATGTCGAAGCCGGCGCGATGGACCGCTGGGTGGCTTTCTACCGCGACGTGCTCGGCTTCAAGCAACTGGTGCACTTCGACGATCGCGACATCGCCACCGATTACTCGGCGCTGATGTCCAAGGTGATGCAGAACGGCGGCGGAAAGATCAAATTTCCAATCAACGAACCGGCCGAAGGTCGCAAGAAAAGCCAGATTGCCGAATACCTGGAGTACAACGGCGGACCCGGGGTGCAGCACATCGCCCTGGCGACCAGCGACATCTGCGCCACGGTGGACGCCCTGCGCGCCGCGGGCGTTCCATTTCTCACCGTTCCGGCAGCGTACTACGACGACCTCGAACGCCGCGTGGGCGCAATTGATGAGAGCCGCCAGGCCCTCCAGGAGCGTAACATTCTGGTTGACCGCGACGACGAGGGCTACCTGCTCCAGATCTTCAGCCAGCCAATGCAGGACCGGCCCACGCTCTTCATTGAGATCATCCAGCGCAAAGGCAGCCGCGGCTTCGGCAAAGGCAACTTCAAGGCGCTCTTCGAGGCCATCGAGCGCGAGCAGGCCCGCCGAGGGAACCTGTGACCGCTCCCTTGCCCACTGGCTGGGAGGATCTGGGAGGGCGTAGCCCTCCCAGAACGATCCTTTCGTATCCCCATTGTCGCGCGGCGAAGCCGCAAGGGAGTCTATGCGACTGGTTTCCTTTGTTCCACCGGATGGCGCGCCGCGCGCCGGCGCCCTCCTCGGCGATACGGTAGTTGATCTGGCGGTCGCCGCGCCTCTGGTGATCGAAGAGGCCGAGGGCCTCCGCTGGGACATGGCCAGCCTCCTCCGCGCCGACCAGAACGAGGTCAACCTCGATAGCGCCGCCGATATTCTGGCTGCGGTGATGCACCTGCTTGGCGGGGAGTCGGCAGCGTCAGAGGCGGAGTGGCCCGGCGAAGAACCAGCCGGCCTTGCCGGCAGCCTCTCGATCGGCGGGGCGGCGTTGCTGCTGCCGGTCAGCCAGGTGCGCCTCCTGGCGCCGCTCCCCCGCCCAACCAGCGTGCGCGTCTACGAGAGCTTCGAGGAGCACGCCATCGCCGTGCGGACCCTCCGCGGCGCGGCGCTGCCCGAGGCGTGGTACCGTGGCCCGATGTTCTCCTTCGCCAACCACAGCGCCATCTTCGGCCCCGATGAAGCCGTGCCGATGCCCCGGGGCGCCATGCTCGATTATGCCCTCGGCCTGGCCTGCGTCATTGGCCGGCCGGCGCGCGACCTGCTGCCCGAAGAGGCCCCGGCGGTGATCGCCGGCTACACGTTGGTGAATGCCTGGGTGGATCGCGATGCCGAAGAGAATGAACAGGCCCTTGGCCGCGGCCCCGCCAAGTCGCGCGATTTTGCCACCTCGCTTGGCCCCTGGCTGGTCACTCCCGATGAACTCGAACTGTACGCCGACGACGACGGGCGCCTGAACCTGGTGCTCAGCGGGCGCGTCAACGGCATCGAACGCTGCCGCGCCGTGAGCGGAAACCAGTTCTACAGTTTCGCCGAACTGATCGCCCACGCCAGCCGGGGGGTGACCCTCTACCCCGGCGATGTGATCGCCAGCGGCGCCGTGGGCGGCGGCACGCTCCTGGAGAGCGGCGGCGGCTATGGCCCCTGGCTGGAATCCGATGATGTGGTGGAACTGGAAGCCACCGCCCTCGGCGTGCTCCGCAATGTCATCACCTGAGCGCCGCAAGTTGCGCTGGTACGCCCTATCTGGTATAGTCGCACCAGTCTGCCTTCCCGGGCGGGAGGGCACGGGAAGGCCAGGCCCTCGAAAAACTAATCGCTCGCGTCGGGCAACGTGGCCGCCTCAAACCCCGCTGCCGAAGGCGGACCGTGCACTGGTGGGCCGGCACGATGATGGTGATGGATGCGGCGGGAGGAGGCGCGGGAGGGCGAAGCCCTCCCCGCAAAAAACTATCTACCGCAACCAGTTTGTCGTACCACTAGCCCTGCAGAAAACCAACTGGACCTGGTTTGATCAGTGAACTCGAACGATGGAGACGAGCGAATACACAACCCTGGCCTCGGTCGAACTGCGCCACTGGTGGCACCGGGGGATGCGCGCCATTAGCACGGCGCTGCTTGACCCGCAGTACGCCCGATGGCCCGGTCTGCGCATCCTCGACGCCGGCTGCGGCGCCGGCGGCGATGGGTTGTTCCTCGGGCGCTACGGCCAGGTGATCGGCATCGACTACAGCCCCGAGGCGACGGCCTGGGCCGCTCAGCGCATGCCCGGGCGCGTCGGGCGAGCGTCGGTGCTTGCCCTGCCCTTCGCCGACGACAGCTTTGATCTGGTCACCTCCTACGATGTGCTCTACCACCAGGGGGTGCCCGATGAGGCCACGGCCCTGGCCGAGGTGCGCCGGGTGTTGCGTCCTGGCGCCCGCTTCCTGCTGCGCCTGCCCGCCTACAACTGGCTCCGTTCGCGCCACGACCGGCAGGTGCACACGCGCCGCCGCTATACCGCCGGAGAGGTGCGCGCCATGCTCACGGACGCGGGCTTTGCGGTCGAGCGCTGCACCTACGGGTTGACCCTGCTCTTTCCCCTCTCGCTGGCCACGCGCCTGCTCGAACGCTTTACCCCCGATCGGGGCGATGCGTCGGCCATGGCCCTGCCCGCCGCGCCGATCAATGAAGCGCTCCACAGTATGATGGCCCTCGAAGCCGCCTGGATCGCCGCCGGTAGGAACTTTCCGTTCGGTCTCTCGGTGATCGCCCTGGCCCGTAACGCCAAGCCGTTCACCCCGCGCCCGAAGGCGCCCGCGTCACGTCCCCAATCCGTGGAGGTGTCCTGATGTCCCCCGGCGCGCCTCCGGCGCTCTTCCAGGAGGCCCTCGATCGCCTCAGCGCCAGCCCGCGCCTCTGGGATGCGCTGCGCTGGACGGTGGAGGCCGGCTTTGCGGGCGAACGCCTGGTGATCGCCCGCGAACTACGCCCCTGGCACGGCGACCAGCGGCGCTTTCTCGACCTGGGCTGCGGCACCGGCGTTTTCACGACCGAGTTTCCGGCCGGGCGCTACGTCGGGGTTGACATCGCCCCTGGCTACCTGCGCTTCGCCGCCCACCGGCGCCCTGGCAGCTATGTCGTCAGCGCGGGCGAGGCCCTGGCGCTGGCCGATGCCAGCTTCGATGCCGCGCTGGTGCTCGGCGTGCTCCACCACCTGCCCGACGCCACCGCCCGCGCCGCGATGGACGAACTGGCCCGCGTTCTGCGCCCCGGCGCGATCGCCCTGGTGATGGAAGACACCCCGCCCCCCGAGGGCCAGAATCTCGCCGGTCACCTCATGCACGCCCTCGACCGGGGCGAGCACATCCGCTCGGAGGCCGAATACCGGACCATCTTCGGCCCGCGCTTCGCCGTCGAACGGGCCTACCCGATGCGGAGCGGTATCTGTGATTATGCCGTTTTCGTTCTCGAACGCACACCATGATCAGCGACCAGCCGCGCCAGTCAGTCGATCACCTGCTCGCAGGCGCACAACCTGCACCAGCAAAAAGGTTCGCCATGCTTCCGGTTATCGCCATGCTGCTCACCGCCAGCGCCCTGACCGTCGTTGGCGAGGTGCTGCTCAAACTGGGAATGAACGCCGTCAGCGCCCGTGTTGGCCACTTCTCGTTCGACCCCGGCGTGCTCTGGGCCACCTTCACCGACTGGCGCGTGCTCCTGGGCTTCGCCCTGGTCTTCGGCGGCGCGCTCTTCTGGCTCGGCGTGATCTCCCGCGTCAACCTCTCCTTCGCGTACCCGCTACTGGCCCTGAACTATGTGATCATTCTCATCCCCTCGCGCCTGTTCCTCAACGAAACGATTACACCCTACAAGCTGATCGGGGCGGTGATCGTCGTGATCGGGGTGGTGGTCATCACCTGGGGCGCGACGAGCCAGCACTGACCACTTCTCCACCCGCTTTCGCCGCGCGGTCCCCGTGGCGCGATCTCCTGGCGCTCCTGGTGTGCGCCCTCGGTCTGTGGCTGCTGGCCTACCAGGCCCCTCTCGACCACACGCTGTTCGTTGGCGGCGAGCCGGCCCTGCAGCGCCGCGAGGACGACGCGCCCTTCCTGCGCGGCGCCCACGGCTCCGAGCCGCCCGAGCGTGTGCGCGCCGCCGACGATCCGCGCGGCTACGTCTGGTGGTGGGAGGCCCTGGAACGGACCGGGGGCCGGCCCTATCGCTGGATGCGCCCGGAGGCGGCGATTGTGCTCCCCGGCGCGGGCGGCGGCCTGCACGTGGTCTCCCTGCTTGCCGCGGGCGGCCCCACCTCCACCGAAGCGGTCTGGGAAACTGGCCTGGGGACGGCGTACACCCTCACCCTGCCCCCCGGCGAACCCCGTCGCTACCATCTACTCGCTCGCTCCACCCCGTCCGGCGATCTGCACGTCAGCATGCGCTCCACGCCCTTCGTCGCTCCCGGCGATCCGCGCGATCTGAGCTTCATCCTCTACCAGGTCCGCCAGCATAGCGCGAGCGGTCTGCCCCGCGCCCCCGCCTGGCCAATACTGGCCTGGCTGGCCCTGACCCTGGCCATAATCTTCGCCCTCGCCCGTGGTCTGGGCGCGGGCCGGCGCGGCGCGCTGCT
This sequence comes from Chloroflexaceae bacterium, assembly GCA_034431835.1. Classification (GTDB taxonomy): domain Bacteria; phylum Chloroflexota; class Chloroflexia; order Chloroflexales; family Chloroflexaceae; genus JACAEO01. The sequence continues at coordinate 11,661 of DAOUDA010000249.1, forward strand.
ACTCGCCGGCGGGGCCATGCTGAGCGCCGCCTGGCTCCTGGCCTTCCAGCGCCTGGCCCTCACCGTCTTCGCGCTAAACCTGGGCTTGCTGGCCCTTGGCTGCGCCGCCCTCGCCACACTCGCCCTGCTGCTGGTGGAAGCTCGCGCCGGACCGCAGGCGCGTCCCGTCATTGGCCTGATCGTCCTCGCCTTCGCCCTGCGCCTGGGAGGGTTGCTGCATCCCCAGGCCCTCTTCAGCGACCTGGGACTGCATGCCAACAATCTGTTCAAGGTTACCCTGGGGATGGTGTTTTTTACTACCGGTCTGCCCGGCGATGCCGGCGGCGGGCAGCAACCCTATCCGCCGGGGACGTACCTGCTGCTGCTGCCGGGGCAACTCATCGCCAGCGGCGACGCGGCCCGCCGGCTCCTGGTGCAGGGGGGCGTGGCCCTGCTCGACGCGCTGAGCATCGGCCTGATCTGGGCGCTCCTGAGGCGGGCGGGCTTCGGCGGGCGCGCGCGGCTGCTGGGGGCGGCCCTCTACCTGCTGCCCACCCCGGCGCTGGAGTCATTCTCTATTGGTGAGTACGCGAACCTTGGCGGTCAGGCCCTGGCGCTCCCGCTTCTGGCCATGCTCGGTCTGGGGTTGGCAAGCGCGCAGGCGCTGGCGCGACGGCCCGCGGGCGGGCGCGTCTGGCCCCTGGCCGCGCTGACCGTTGCGGTGGCCCTGGGGTTACTGGGCCATTCCGGGGTGACGCTCTCGGTAGGCGCGCTCATCGCGGCGGCCTGGCTCTTCGCCTGGGCAACCCGGCTGAACGGCAGGACGCCCGCCGTTTCTCCGCTCGGATTGACGTTCGCCGGCGCCGTTGCCCTGGGAATGGTCGTGCTGATCTTCTACAGCGCGCCGATCTTTGTGGAGGCCCTGGTAGAACGGGAAGGCAGCGGCAGCGGCACGCCCCTGCCGCGGGTGCTGGGTGACACGCTGGCGGCCCTGGCGGGGCTGGCGCCGCCCCAGGGCGCACGGGTCAGTCTGCCGCCACTCATCGGCCCGCTGGCCGTAGTTGGGCTGGCGCTGGTGTTTCTTCGCCGCCACCTGCGCGCGGCCCCGCTGCGCGCCCTGCTCGCCGCCTGGTGGGCCGGGGTGGCCCTCAGCCTCGGCCTGCTCGTGGTGGCCGGTCAGGGGGTGCGCTGGGCCATCTTTCTCTACCCGGCGCTCTGTGTAACTGCCGGACCCCTGCTGGGCGCGCTGGCCCGGCGGGGCCGGTGGGGCAGGACGGTGGCCCTGGCAACCCTCGCCCTCATCCTCGTTGCGAGCATGGGCGCATGGATCGCGCAGATCCGCGACTACATTCACACCTGAGCGGGCCACAAACGCGAGGGCGTGGGAGAACTGCGCCTTCCCACGCCCTTCTTCCTTCGGCCTGCTGGAACGCCCGGTCAACCGTTGCTGTCGCGCTCCTCAGTTCCGCGCGATATCGCGCACCACATCGGTCACCGAAAGCACCCCGATTGGCTTAACGCCCTCACCCGCCTCCTCCACCACCACCACGCGGTGAATGCGCCGCTCCATCATCAGACGACTCGCGTCTTGCACGCTATCACCCGGTCGTACCGAAACCACATCCGTGACCATGATGTGTCCGGCGGTCAGGCCGCGCCAGTGCTTCCAGTACTGCTCGTAGAGGCGCGCATTGACCAGATCCGTGCGCGAGATCAGCCCGATCATGTTGCCTTCATCGTTGACCACAACGAGCGCGCTCACATCCTGTTCCGACATTTGTCGCGCTACATCCTGGATCGGGGTCTCGCGACGACACGTCAACACGCCGTGATGCATGACCTCACCCACAAGACGTTCCATATGCGCTGTCCTTTCGAGGCATGAGATCCATTTGTGACACAGGGTACATGCGAGTATACTCGTTCTGACACACTGCGTCAACTACTCGTGCGGGTAGGACAGGTGGGGAGCGTGACGCCATCCTCACCTACCCGTTCGCATATGAGGCGTCGGGGCAACCTGGTTGCCCCGACG